>CAYMJW010000082.1:0-12176 GCA_964390455.1 uncultured Methyloceanibacter sp.
TCCCCACGAGGGGGAGGTTATCCGTCATACCGGCGAAAGCCGGTATCCAGAGTTACAAGTGCAGTGCATGCCGCTCTGGATTCCGGCTTACGCCGGAATGACGCACCACTCCTATGACGACAGTTCGCGGGAGCGCTTGGCGGCGGCGGCGATGGCGCGGGTGAGAAGGTCCTGCACGCCGTCCTCGCCCATGAGCACTTGCAGCGCCGCGGCGGTGACGCCCTGCGGCGAGGTCACCTTCTCCCGGAGCTCGCGCGGCGAAAGGTCCGAGCGCGCCAACAACTCGCCGGCGCCCTCGACCGTCGCTCGCGACAATTGGCGCGCAGTCTCTGCATCGAGCCCGGCGGCGCGGCCCGCTTCGGCAAGACATTCGGCGAGCAGAAACACGTAAGCCGGCCCGCTCCCCGATACGGCCGTGACCGCATCGATGTGCGTTTCGTCATCGATCCACATCACGTCGCCGATCGCTTCGAGCAGCCTCGTGCATTCGAGCGCCTGGTCGCGCGTCACGGCCGCGTTGGCGCACGCGACCGTCATGCTGCGTCCGACCGATGCGGCGACGTTCGGCATGGCGCGCACGACCGCGGTCCCCGGCGGAAGCGCGCGCGACAGGGAGGCCAGCGTGCGGCCCGCCGCGATGGAGAGAACGACGCTCCCCTCCCCGATCAGCGGCTCAAGCTCGGGCATGAGTTTGTCAACGAGGGCTGGCTTCACCGCGATGACGATGACCGAGGGCGGCGCGGGCAGATCGGGAGCGCCGCCGGCCGCGATACGGTGGCGGGCGGCGAGCGCCTGCACCTCGGGCGGCGGGGCCGGGTCCTGGACGAACACCGCGGCGGGGTCGAGGCCTTGCCGGAGCCAACCTTCGAGCAACGCCCCGCCCATTTTACCCGCGCCCACCAGGAGCAGCGGGCCGGCAAGGCGGAGGGTCATGCGCTTCCCTGCGTCTCGAGTAGCGTGGCGGCAAGCGCTTCCTCGGGCGACTTGCCTGCCCACACCACGAACTGGAAGGCCTGATAATAGCGCTCGCAGGCCTCCAGCGCAGCCCTGAGCAGCGCCTCGCATTGGCCGACATGGGTGTCGGCGCCCGCGAACAGCAGGCCATGGCGATAGAGCAGCAGCCCGTCTTCGCGCCAGAGGTCGAAATGACCGAGCCAAAGCTGCTCGTTGATCAGGGCCATCAGCCGGTAGATCTCGGCAAGGCGCTGCTTCGGAACCTTGAAATCGAAGGCGCAAGCGAGATGCAGCGCCTCAAGATCGTCCCGCCAGTTGAGCGAGATGTGATAATCGCACCACGCGCCGGACACGGTGAGTGTCAGCTCGTCAGGCGCGCTCCTCTCGAAGTTCCATTGGTGGATCGTGGCAATATGCTCGACCATATCCACCGGATTGGTGAAATGGTCGAAGACCGGCTGAATCGTCGCCATGCGTCTCCCTTGGTGGCCCCGGTAGCGTTCCGCGTCTTGCCCGTTCGCGAATCACTTTGTGAATCAGTTATATAATGGGCGAAACGCGATCTCCAACGCGCCCCGGCCGCGCGAGGGGGTTTGGCCAAAGATAGTTGTGGATTGCTGGTTTTTAGCCGATGGCACCTACCTCCTCATGCTGAGGAGCGCCCGGCGGCTCGCCGCAAGGGCGCGTCTCGAAGCACGCACTCGCAGCCTCACCCTTCGAGACGGGCCTTCGGCCCTCCTCAGCGTGAGGACTTTCGATATTGGCAGCCCCTTCGGCCCTCCTCAGGGTGAGGATCGTTGGCACGCGGCGGCGCGGGCGAGGAGAAGGTTGCGTTCGCGCTCGTTGCGCGTGAGCGCCGCGGCGCGCTTGAATTCCGCAGCGGCTTCATCGAGGCGCCCGAGCTGCCGCAAGAGCTCGCCCCGCACGCTCGGCAACAGGTGGTAGGCCGCAAGTGCGGGTTCGGCGGCAAGCGCATCGACCAGATTGAGCCCGGCTTGCGGGCCGAACAGCATCGCGAGCGCGACGGCACGGTTGAGCTCGACCACCGGCGAGGGCGCGACCTCCCCGAGCTTGCCGTAGAGCCCGACGATCTCCGCCCAGTCGGTCTTGTCGGCGGTCGGCGCGCGCGCATGGCAGGCGGCGATCGCGGCTTGCAGAACGTAGGGTTGGGCGGCACGCGAAGATGCCTTGTTCAGAGCCTCCGCCCGCGCAAGCGCGGCAAGGCCGCGGCGGATCAGGAGCCGGTCCCAGCGCGCCCGGTCCTGATCGAGCAGCAGCACGGGCTCGCCCGACGGGCCGACGCGCGCTCCGAACCGCGACATCTGGATCTCCATGAGCGCGACGAGCCCGTGCACCTCGGGCTCTTCGCGCGCAAGCGCAGCGAGGATGCGGCCGAGACGCAACGCCTCCTCGCAGAGCTTGGGCCGCATCCAGTCCCCGCCCGCCGTCGCCGCGTAGCCCTCGTTGAAGATCAGGTAGATGACCGACAGAACGGTGGCGAGACGCGCTTCGAGTTCGGCGCCGCGCGGCACTTCGAAAGGGATGCGCTTCTCGGTCAGCGTCCGCTTGGCGCGGACGATGCGCTGCTGGATGGTCGGCTCAGGCACAAGGAAGGCGCGCGCGATCTCTTCGGTGGTGAGGCCGCCGAGCAGGCGCAGCGTCAGCGCCGCTTGCGCCTCGGGCGACAGGATCGGGTGGCAGGCGATGAAGATGAGGCGGAGCAGGTCGTCGCCGACCTCGTCATCGAGGGCCGCATCGAGATCGGGCCCGGCCGTCTCCTGCTCGATCTCGCGGACATAGCCAAGTTCCTGGGCGCTGCGCTCGGCGAGCTTGTCGCGGCGGAAGCGGTCGATCGCCTTGTGCTTGGCTGCGGTCATGAGCCAAGCACCGGGATTTTGAGGGATGCCGGATTTTGGCCATTGCTCCAGCGCCGCGACGAGCGCGTCCTGAGCGAGTTCCTCGGCGATGCCGATATCGCGCATCATGCGCGTCAGCCCGCCGATGAGCTTCGCCTGCTCGATCCTGAAGACCGCCTCGATGGCGCGGTGCGTGCCGGTAGCCGTCACGGGCTACCGACTAACGCCACTTCCACCGTTGCTGCAAGTCGCGTCAGACAGCGGCGGCTTTCTCGTCGTGGGTCTGACCGCAGGGCTCCTGGCCGGGCTCAGGGATCTGACGCACCTCGCACTCGCCCTCCCAACCCGGCATGTGAACCCGGTGCAGCTCCATGAAGCGCTCGGACCATTTGCGCATATGCGCCTTCGACTTCGCGTCGAAAATCGCGTAACCGCCCACCACTTCCTTGGTCTCGGTGAAGGGGCCGTCGGTTACTGTGAGTTTGCCGCCCGAGAGCCGGACGCGCATCCCGTCCGAAGTCGGCATCAACCCGCCCGATTGGACCATCACGCAACCATCCTTGGCGGCCTCCTGCACAAGCTCGCCGATCGCATCGAACAGCGCTTTGGGCGGACGGCTCGCCTTGGCTTCGTCTGCCTTGACCATCGACATGAATCGCATTGTTGCTGCTCCTTCTCTCTCGTGTCTACGTTTTCGGATTGCCCATCCCGATTTCGCGGAAGCGGTCGATGGCGCGGTGCGTGTCGGTCGCCGTCACGGGCTACCGACTAACCTAGCTCCCACCGATGTCGCAAGGCCGCGGCCGCTGGCGTCTCGGAGGCTTGGTCGCACAGCTTTTCGCCCGGACCTGCGACTTGGCGGACTTCGCATTCACCCTCCCAGCCCGGCAAATGCGTCCGATGCAGGTCCATGAAGCGGGTGGTGCATTCGATCATCGCGTCCATCGACGGCGCATCGAACATCGCGTAGCCGCCGATCACTTCCTTGGCTTCCGTGAACGGGCCGTCCATCACCGTGACCTTGCCGCCGGCCAGCCTGACGCGCGCGCTGGTCGCCGTCGGTAGCAAGCCTCCCGCCTCAACCATGACACAGCCCGCCTTGGCGCTCTCTTCGGCCAGCTTGTTCATCGCCTCCAAGAATTCCTTCGGTGGAGGTCTCAGCTGTGCTTCCGAACATTTCACCATCGACATGAATCTCATCGTCGTTACTCCCTTTCTCGTGCTTAGTTCTGATTGCCGATCCCGATCTCGCGGAACCGATCGAGCACCTCGCCGTCGCCGAAATCCTCGAGCTCGAACAGTTGCCGCACCTCGATCTCGCAGTCCTGTCCGCCGATGGTGGGATTGGGGAAGCGGCGCGTCCATTCGATCGCCTCTTCGCGCGACTTGACCTGAATGATCGTGTAGCCGGCGATGAGTTCCTTGGCCTCGGTGAAGGGGCCGTCGATCACGCTGCGCTTGTCTCCGGTATAGCGGATGCGCCAACCCTTCGAAGTCGGCTGAAGGCCGCTGCCGTCGAGCAGCACGCCGGCTTTGGCGAGTTGCTCGTGATAGTCGGCCATTTCGGCGAAGAGTTCGTCCGGCGGCCTCACGCCCGCCTCTGACTCCTTGTTGGCCTTGACCAAAATCATGAAACGCATCGTCGCTGTCTCCTTGTGTTGCCGAAACGCCCGAGCCCCGGCACTCGGTCGCCGCAGGCGCGCTCTACCGACACGACGAACGGCGCCCGCCGGAATCGACGCGCGAGCGCGCGGTCGAAGCAAATTTTTTCGGCAGTTTGGAGGAGGCTGGATTAAGCCTTGTTGTTCAAGCTCTTGGCAAGGGCGGCTTCGAGCGCGGCGATGCGTTCGGTGAGGCGCTCGTTCTCTTCCCGCGCCTTTTGCGCCATGGCCTTGATCGCTTCAAACTCCTCCCGCTGCACCACATCGAGGCCGTTGAGCACGCGTTCGGCCTGGGCGCGGACGATGCCTTCGATCTCCTTGCGGACGCCGTCGGCCGCGCCTGCCGCGTCGGTGATGAGCTTGCCGAGCTCGTCGAAAAACCGGCCAGTGGTTTGCGTCATCGCTCTCAAATCCACGTTTTCGTCAAATCGCGATTGGCTCCTAGGGACTATGGGGCGGGTGACCGGGCACTGCAAGCGGCCGCCGTGCGGGATTTCGGCGCCTTGACAGGAATGCGGCTCACGGTGAAGGCTCGCCCGTCTTCCCGCAAAAGCGAGCACGGCCAAGTCTCATGCAGCTTCTCGCGCTCCCCTACCCGGTGATCGATCCCGTCGCGATCGCAATCGGGCCGCTCGCCGTGCGCTGGTATGGCCTCGCCTATATGGCCGGCATCGTGCTCGGCTGGCTCTACGGGCGGCGTCTCGTATCGCGGCCCGAGCTGTGGGGTGGCAAACCGCCGATGACGGTGGCACAGGCCGACGACTTTCTGCTCTGGATCACGCTCGGCATCGTCGTCGGCGGCCGGCTCGGCTTCGTGCTGTTCTACGAGCCGAGCTATTTCTGGCACAACCCGGCGGAGATCCCCGCGGTGTGGCATGGCGGCATGTCGTTTCACGGCGGCCTGCTCGGCGTCGTGCTCGCCGTCTATTTCTTCGCCAAGTTCAAAGGCATCAATTCGCTCTCGCTCGGCGATGTCGCCTCGGCCGCGACACCGTTCGGCCTGTTCTTCGGCCGCGTCGCCAATTTCATCAATGCCGAAGTGGTGGGGCGCGTGAGCGACATGCCTTGGGCGATGGTGTTTCCGGGCGCCGGTGACAGCCCGCGCCATCCGAGCCAGCTCTACGAAGCGTTCCTCGAAGGCATCGTCCTCTTTGTCATCTTGCGGATCGCCACCCACCGCTATCACGCGCTGACACGTCCGGGCACGGTGTTCGGCCTGTTCCTCGTCTTCTACGGCCTGTTCCGCAGTCTCACCGAGTTCGTGCGCGAGCCGCATGCCGGCCATCCGCTCGATGTCGGCATCCTGACGCCGGGCATTGCCTATTCCGTTCCCATGATCGTGATCGGGTTGTGGTTGATCTGGCGGGCGCGGCGGCAACAGGCCTTGGCCACATCGTGATGGGCGCGCTGCCGAAGCCCGATGCCACCGGCCGAGACTCGCTCGCCGCGCGCTTGCGCGATCGGATTGCGCGTGAAGGGGCGATCAGCGTCCACGACTATATGGATTCCTGTCTCGCCGATCGGCATTCAGGCTATTACACGACGCGCCAGCCGATCGGAACCGCGGGCGATTTCATCACCGCGCCGGAGATCAGTCAGGTCTTTGGCGAGTTGATCGGCGCCTGGGCGGCGACCGTTTGGCAAGGCATGGGCGCACCCGCCTCCGTGATCGTCGCCGAGCTTGGGCCCGGGCGCGGCACTCTGATGCGAGATGCGCTCCGCGCCTGGCGCGGCGCGCCGGACTTCCTCGCCGGCGTCTCTGTGGCTCTCGTCGAGACGAGCCCGGTGCTTCAGGCGGCGCAACGCGAGACGCTTCGCGCCTCCCCTGCCCCGCTGCGCTGGTACGCGTCGCTCGAAGAGGTCCCACGCGGTCCATTGATCCTCATCGCCAACGAGTTCATCGACGCGCTCCCTGTGCGGCAGTTCGTGCTGGAGGGCGGAACATGGCGCGAGCGCATCGTAACAATGACGGACGGAGGCGAACTTGCCTTCGGCGCCGGCGCACCTGTTGAACGTGACGCGCTGCCGTCATGGCTCGTCGATACCGATGCGACAGAAGGCGCGATCATCGAGACGCGGCAAGCGGCGGCCGAGCTCATCGCAACGCTCGCCGGCCGCGCGGAGGACGCCCCCGTTGCCACGTTGATCGCCGATTATGGTCATGCGGAGAGCGGTATCGGCGACACGCTTCAGGCCGTGCGCGGTCATCGCTTCGCCGACCTGCTCGCGGCGCCCGGCGAAACCGACCTCACCGCCCATGTCGACTTCGCCGCGCTCAAGGCGGCGGCGCGTGAGCATGGTCTGGCGACCTTTGGCCCCATGCCTCAGGGACAATTCCTGCTCGAACTGGGGCTTGAATCGCGCTGCAATCGGCTCATGCGCGACGCGACGCCGGATCAGAGGGACGCGATCCTGTCGGGCGCCGCGCGGCTGGCCGATCCGCGCCAGATGGGCGCTCTGTTCAAGATGGTCGTGCTGCAATCGAGCGGGCTTGCTCCGCCGCCTCCGTTCGGAGACATTTAAGTCCCGCGATTGAGCACCCGCCCATCATGGTCACGCCCGACAAGATGATGCTCTCGGCGCCCGGCCTTGCCGCCATCGGCAACGTGCGCCACGGATTCTTCACGCGTCAGGGTGGCGTCTCGGGCGGCATCTATGCCTCGCTCAATTGCGGGCCGGGCTCGCGGGATGCCGCGGAAAACGTGGCGCAGAATCGCGCGCGCGTCGCCGAATTGCTGGGCGCCGAGCCGCACCGGCTACTCACGCTCCACCAAAAACACAGCGCTGAAGTGGTCGTGGCCGACAAGCCCTGGAGGACCCTTCCCGAAGCCGATGCGGTCGTCACCGCTAAGCCGGGGCTTGCCATCGGTATCCTCACGGCCGACTGCGCGCCCGTCCTGTTCTGCGACGCCGAGGCGCGGGTCATTGGCGCGGCGCATGCGGGCTGGCGGGGCGCGTTGTCCGGCATCGTCGAGGCTACGGTCGAGGCGATGGAGACGCTCGGCGCGAGCCCTCAGCGCATCGTCGCGGCCATCGGGCCCGCCATCTCGCAGGAGGCCTACGAGGTGGGGGCCGAGTTCGTGGACCAGTTCTTGGCAAATGAGCCTGGAAGCGACTCGTTTTTCATGACCGACGAGGGCTCGGGCGAGCCCCATTTCGACCTCGCCGGCTATGTCGGCGCACGGCTTGAGCGCGCTCGCGTGGGCACCGTCGCGGATCTCGGGCTTTGCACCTATTGCGAGGAAACGCGCCTGTTCAGCTATCGCCGCTCGCAGCACCATGGCGAAGATGATTATGGGCGCCAAATTTCCGCCATCGTGCTCGTCTGACTAGATCATCATCGTGACGCAGATTTGGCCAGAATCCGGTCCACGCTATAACTGGACGCCAGCGGGCCTGGGCAGGTAAGCTGTCGGCTCGGAGGGGTTGGGAGTTCCGTCACGACAGTTCCGTCGCGGCTGGTGCTGTGCGGCCAACAGAGGGAGTGTTTTGTTGGGCGCGAACAACCGACACGTGCGCGGCTTCGTCGGGCGCATCGTTTCCGTCGCGCTCGCTGGCTGTCTGCTTGCCGTGCTCACGGGCTGCGGCGGCGGTCCCGGGAGTCCAGGCAGCAGCGGCGGTGGTGGCGGAGGTTTCCTGAGCGGGGCGACCAGTTGGTTCGGCGGCTCGAAGAAGGTCGCCATCGCCCCTATCATCGGCACGACGCCTGAAATCGCCCAGCAGCTGACCGACGCCCTGGTCGTCGCGGGCCAGGAACGGAAACTCACGCTGATCCCCGGCGGCGGCGGCGCCAACTACACGTTGCGCGGTTATCTCGTGGCCTCGAACGAAAAGCAGGGCGCCAAAATCTCTTACATCTGGGACGTCACCGACGCGCAAGGATCGCGCGTAACGCGCGTCCAGGGCGACGAGATCATCGCCAAACGCTCCGGCAGCGATCCCTGGAGCGGGGTCGACGCCGCCGCGATCCGGAGCATCGCCGGCAAGACCACCTCGCAACTTGCGGCAAGCCTGCCGAGAGGCGGCGGGTCCTCGGCGCCAGTCGCGGCCGCTCCGCCGAGCAGCGGCACGAGCGGCGGCGGCGTCAGCCCCAGCCCCGGCGCGAGCCCCGCTGCCACCGCCACCGCAGCCACCACCGCGAGCGCCGCACGCGCGCCGAGCGTGAAATCGGCGGGCGTGCTGGTTCAACCCGTGACCGGCGCGCCCGGCGACGGGCAGCGATCGCTGGCGACCGCCCTGAAGAAGCGCCTCTACGCCGGCGGCGTGAAGCTCGCCAACGGCACCTCCGTCAATGTCTACATGGTTAAGGGCAGCGTGAAGCTCTCCGATGCCAGTGGCGGCAAGCAGAGCATCCGCATCGACTGGCAGGTGCTCGACCCGACCGGCAAGAAGCTCGGCACGGTCTCGCAGCAGAATTTGATCCCCCGCGGATCGCTCAACGGTCCGTGGGGCGCCATCGCCGAGGCCGCCGCCGGCGCCGCCGCGGACGGCATCATCAAGCTCCTCCCCAAATCGAGCTAGGCAATCATCCACAGCCTGGACACGCGGCGCGAGTTTACAGCGCCCGCAAGCGCTTGTTAAAAGCCGCTTGCAGCGGGTGTTGGCGCCCGCAGGGCTTGGACACGCGCCGACGCAGGAGCGACCGATGAAACTGGTTGCAGGCAACAGCAACCGCCCGCTTGCCGAGGCGATCGCAACCTACCTCAAGACCCCACTCGCCAGGTGCGTCGTGCGCCGCTTCGCCGACAAGGAGATTTTCGTCGAGGTGCAGGAGAACGTCCGCGGCGAGGACGTCTTCGTCATCCAATCGACCTCCGCTCCGGCGAACGACCATCTCATGGAGCTTCTCATCCTCATCGATGCGTTGCGGCGGGCGTCCGCCGGGCGCATCACCGCGGTCGTTCCCTATTTCGGCTACGCCCGCCAGGACCGCAAGCCCGGGCCCCGGACGCCGATCTCGGCCAAGCTCGTCGCCAACATGATCGTCGAGGCCGGCGCCGACCGCGTGCTCACGCTCGATCTGCACGCGGGCCAAATCCAGGGCTTCTTCGACATCCCGACCGACAATCTGTTCGCGGCGCCGGTCATGGTGCAGGACATCAAGAAGGTGTTCCCGTCGGACAACCTCATGGTGGTGTCGCCCGACGTCGGCGGCGTGGTGCGGGCGCGCGGACTTGCCAAGCGCATCGACGCGCCGCTCGCCATCGTCGACAAGCGGCGGGAGCGGCCCGGGGATTCGGAGGTGATGAACGTGATCGGCGACGTGAGCGGCCGCACCTGCATCCTGGTCGACGATATCGTCGATTCCGGCGGCACGCTGGTCAACGCGGCGACCGCCCTGCTCGAACAGGGCGCGAGCCTCGTCACCGGCTACATCACCCACGGCGTCTTGTCCGGCGGCGCGGTCGCCCGCATTGTCGGCTCGCAACTCAAGGAGCTTGTCATCACCGACTCGATCGAGCCGAGCGAGGCGGTGAGGAACGCGCACAATATCCGGGTGCTCCCGATCGCCTCGCTGCTCGGCGAGGCGATCGCGCGGACCGCCGAGGAGCAATCGGTCTCGAGCCTGTTCTACTAGCTCCGGCCGGCCTGAGCCATGTCGCCCCACCCGGATGCCATGGCGAAAGCCACGGCCTCCACCGTCCCCTCGCGGGGAGGGAGGGTTGCGGCGCCGCGCGCCGGCAGCCTAGTGATGGCCCTCGTATTTGAACGAGACTTTGACCTTGGCCCGGTAGGCCTCGACCTTGCCGTCGGTGATGACGAGGTCCTGGCTGACCACTTCCGCCACCCTGAGGTCGCGCAAGGTTTCGGCCGCGCGCTCGACCGCGGCCTTGGCCGCCTCCTCCCAGGATTTGGTGCTGGTGCCGATCAGTTCGATGACTTTGTACACGCTTTGCGGCATGCCTTCCTCCTTGAGCCTCTTGGGTTCGCCTTTTCGACAGGGCGGTCGAGCGATCTCCGCGGCAATTTGGGACGGTTATCCTACGCCGGAACCGCCCCTCTGTCTGGCCCGTTTCGGGCCGCCACGAGCCGATTGTCAGGCCCCTCCCGAAAGGGCTATAAGCCTCCTCGATTCCATGGTGGCGGCAACGCCGCATATTCGACGCATGGCGGGGCCGCTTTCCGGCCCCTCATCATTTTGAG
Organism: uncultured Methyloceanibacter sp.; assembly: GCA_964390455.1. Taxonomy (GTDB): domain Bacteria; phylum Pseudomonadota; class Alphaproteobacteria; order Rhizobiales; family Methyloligellaceae; genus Methyloceanibacter. Next base: position 10,616 of record CAYMJW010000082.1, read on the forward strand.
GTTTTGGAGGCTTGCGATGGCTGAGGCGTTGGAACTCAAGGCGTGGGCGCGAGGCCGCTCGGGCAAGGGCGGCGCGCGCTCGGAACGCCGCGAAGGCCGCATTCCCGGCATCGTCTATGGCGACAAGCGAGAGCCGGAGTCGATCTCGGTCGACTACCGCACGATCCATCAGCAGCTTCACACCGGCCATTTCCAGAGCACGATCTATGTGCTCGAGCTGGAGGGCAAGAAGACGCGCGTGATCCCCCGCGCGGTTCAGCTCGATCCCATTCGCGACTTTCCCATCCATGTGGACTTCCTGCGACTGGGCAAGGACGCACGGGTGACGGTCGAGGTGCCGGTGCGCTTCCTCAACGAGGCGGCGTCGCCCGGCCTCAAGCGCGGCGGCGTGCTCAACATCGTCCGGCACGAGATTTCGGTGCGCTGCCCGGCCGACGCCATCCCCGATCATTTCGAGATCGACCTCACCGGGCTCGAGATCGGCGACTCGATTCACATCTCCGCGGTCAAGCTGCCCGAAGGCGTGCGCCCGACGATCACCAGCCGCGACTTCACGGTGGCGACGATCGTGGGACGTTCGGCTGAAGAGGCCGCTCCCACCGCGGCCGCCGCCGTGGCCGTCGAGCCCGGCGCAGAGGGGGCGGAGGCCGCTCCCGCCGCCGAGGGCGAGGCTAAGGAAAAGGACAAGGACAAGCCGAAGGAGCGCGAGAAGAAGAAGGACAAGGACTAGCGTCCTTCTTATCGCCCGACGGACTTCCGCGTCGCGCGTTTCCCTTCGCGCGTTCAACCGGGATGGCTTGAATGAAGCTGTTTGTCGGCCTCGGCAATCCGGGGCAGGGCTACGCTCTCAATCGGCACAATGTCGGCTTCATGGCCGTCGATGCCATCGCCGCCGCGCACGGCTTCGCCGACTGGCGCAAGCGCTTCGATGGGCTCGCCGCCGAAGGCAGGCTCGGGCAAGAGCAGGTGCTGTTGCTCAAGCCTCAGACCTTCATGAACGCATCGGGCCGCGCCGCCGGCGAAGCGGCACGCTTCTACAAGCTCAACCCCGCGGGCGTCGTCGTCTTCCATGACGAGCTCGATCTCGCGCCCGGCAAGATCAGGGTGAAGACCGGCGGCGGCATGGCCGGTCATAACGGGCTCAGGTCCATGTCCGCTCATATCGGCAACGAGTATGTGCGCGTGCGCATCGGTATCGGCCATCCCGGACGGGGCGATCGCGTGAAGGGCTATGTACTGCACAATTTCGCCAAGGCGGATTCGGCATGGCTCAAGCCCCTGCTCGATGCGATTGCCGCCGAAGCGCCTCTCCTCGCCGAAGGAGCCGTCGAGAAGTTCCAGTCGCGGGTAGCGCATGCGATGCAAAAGGTCGCGATCCCGGAGGCGCCGTCACGGGAGGCCGTTCCGGCGCCCGGGGAGACTTTGGGCGCCCGGCTCCGCCGCTGGCTCGGCGCGTGAAGGCGGACTGATCCCATGGGTTTCAAATGCGGCATCGTCGGATTGCCGAATGTCGGCAAGTCCACGCTCTTCAACGCGCTGACCGAGAGCGCGGCGGCGCAGG
>CAYMJW010000083.1:0-4909 GCA_964390455.1 uncultured Methyloceanibacter sp.
GTCACCGACCCGAAGAAGGCGATCGTCGCGCTGAAATGGACCGTGCGCGAGATGGAGGAGCGCTACAAGCGCATGTCGAAATTGGGCGTGCGCGACATCAAGGGCTACAATGCCCGCATCCTCCAAGCCGAGGCCAAGGGCGAGGTCCTGTCGCGAACCGTGCAGACCGGCTTCGACCGCGCCACGGGCCGCGCCATCTACGAGCAGGAGGAGATGGACTACGATCCCATGCCTTTCATCGTGGTGATCGTGGATGAGATGGCCGATTTGATGATGGTCGCGGGCAAGGACATCGAGGCCGCGGTGCAGCGTCTGGCGCAGATGGCGCGCGCGGCAGGCATTCACCTGATCACGGCGACGCAGCGCCCGAGCGTCGACGTCATCACCGGCACGATCAAGGCGAACTTCCCGACGCGGGTGAGCTTCCAGGTCACCTCGAAGATCGACAGCCGCACCATTCTCGGCGAGCAGGGGGCCGAGCAGCTGCTCGGCCAAGGCGACATGCTGTATATGGCGGGCGGGGGACGGATCATGCGCGTGCACGGGCCGTTCGTCGCCGACGACGAGGTGGAGAAAGTTGTGCGCCACCTGAAGAAGCAGGGCACGCCTTCCTATCTCGACGCCATCACCGACGAAGAGGAAGAGAGCGAGGACGAGGAGGGCGAGGGCGGCGAATACGGCTCATCGGGCGACGACCTCTACGACCAGGCCGTTGCCGTCGTGCTTCGCGACCGCAAGGCCTCCACCAGCTATGTGCAGAGACGGCTCGGCATCGGCTATAACCGCGCCGCCTCACTCGTCGAGCGCATGGAGAAGGAGGGCCTGATCGGCGCCGCCAACCATGCCGGAAAACGCGAGATTCTCGTGGGCGGCGACGAGGCGGAGCGGCCCTATTAGGCGCCGGAAACCCGAGCTCGCAAGCGCGAGGGGCAAAGCGGCGGGCTCCGACGTGAGTTTGAAGAGGTGAAAATGAGCCGACACCTAACCCCGCGGGCGGCGATGCTCCTGGTTCTCGCGGTTGCGCTGCCTTTGTTGTCTGCATCCGCCGAAGACTCGTCGTCATCGGCTACCGCCGCCTCCGCTGCGCTCCTGCCGCGGCAAACCATCGTGCCCGTCAGCGTGGTGACCCAGTCCTTTCCGGACGTCACCAAAGAGGCGAGCACGGGGCCGAATGAGACGAGCGTCGGAGCGCCAATCGCGTCGCGATCGGTGGTCTTCGTGAGCGCCGACGGAAGGAAGAAGGTGACGCTCTCTGTCGATCAGTATGCTGACGCCAACGATGCCGCGGCCGCCTACCAAACCGCCGTGCAGGGGAGCAAGGCCGCGCCCGGGTTCAAGCCTGCGGCGTCGCCAAAGCTGGGGGAGGAGGCGTTCGCCGGCACATCGCAAGTCGGCGCCGAGATGCATTTTGGCCTCGGCGCGCGCGACGGCCGGCTGATCATGTCGGCAACGCATGCGGGCGACATCGCGGTCACCCCCGAAAACACGAACAACCTCATCACCCTCGGCGGCGCGACACTCACGACCGCGAAGGACGTCCTCGGGCCCTCGGGCAGCCATGAGGCGGAACGGCCCTAAAGGGAGCCGCGCCGCGGGATAGGCAGCATCTCAGCGCGGCGATTCGCTCGATTGCGCCTGGACGCGATGGAACCACACGTGAGGCAAGTGGGGAGGCTCGGCGGTACGTAGGGCAATCCGAACGTCTTGCCCAAGCGGCTAAGGATTAGGATTGACGGGCAGGCCCGCCGCGGCATCGGGAACGCGCTTGACCTCGTAGCGAAGCCAATAGTGCGGACTACCGCCATCAGGGCATGCTCTCTCAGTACCGTCGCATCCACCAGCCAAGTCGACATTTCGATAAAAAAACTGGCCGGGTGCCGACAGCTCACTGAGGTCACCCAGTTCAAGCTCAACTTTTCTTTTGCCGATAAGCTCCCCACGGTCTTCTACGCAAAAGGGTGCATCTCGACGCCAGATGTCCGGTCCTCGTGGATCGGGAGCGTCGGCGAGGTTTTCGGCACAGAAACCTGTGAAAGGATAATCGCCGTCATCCTCATATGCGGCGACAGTGAAGGAAAATGGCGGGGCCTTCCCCGCCTGGTCGCATTCCCATTCATGATCGTAGTTGCTATCGCCGTCCACGGCCGGCTGAGCGCATCTATCAAACCTGGCGGGAAAATCATCAGAGTCTACGTCACCGTAAAGCGACGAAAACAAAGCATAGTCAGCTGTCCTGATGATGAACTGAACCTCATCCGATCCACAAGCATCACATCCTGTCTCATCTTCAGCCTTGAAGGACTTGAACGTTACGGTATAGCGGCGCTCCTCTCCGAGGTTCACGCCGACATTGCCTCCGGTGACATTGCCCCCGGTGACGTTGCCTCCCGTAGGACCGCCTCCGGTAGCGTTGCCGCCAGTGGGGTCGCTCTCCGTGGCCGCGCCCCCAGTGGTCGGTCCGCCGGTAACAGGCTGCGCCCTACTGACATCGGCAAAAATCGTGCTGGCAATCCATAGAGCCAACACTGCGATAAGCATTTGCATCGCAAACCGCCCGCTCCTTGCCATACGTGTAAGGAGCCTAAGCCGCAAAGCAGCTCTGTGTCACCAAAGCTTTATTAGATCGGCATACCCGGCAAGCGCGTCCAGTTCGACGACGAGACCCCTTCGAGGCAGCATGCCACCATTCGCCGCTCGAAGGCGGGTCAATATGGTCCGGGAGTTGGTCCCTGACAGCTAGGGCCGAATAGTGAAATAGGGCGCTATCGGCGCTTGCCGCACCCTGAAAATCTGCGGATATGTCGGTAACGAGTGACTGGAGGGGACGAGGCGCCACGGCATCACGAAGTTGACCAGATTTGCCTGAATCATCTATCGGTTGCCCTTAGAATAACGCGCCACGCCGGCCGCCGCAGGGGGGTTGATGATCCGTCGCAGATTCACCGGACTGTTGTTCGCGCTTCCGCTCGCCGCCATTCTCGGCATCGGGACGGCGCCCGCCCAAGAGGGCGCGAGCAGCGTGGCAAAGACGCCGCCCGCCGCTGCGGCGCCGGCGGCGCCGCCTGGGCCCAAAGGATTGACCGAGCCGGAAGACGTGCTCGCGCCGCCGGCCGGGGAACAGGCGGGGGCCGCCGCCGCCCCGGCGCCTTCGGAAGAGATCGTTCCCTCCACGGTCGATGAGGGCGCAGGCTGGGAGGCGGCCGTCGAGGCGGCGCAGTCGTCCACCCCTCTCATCGGCGAGGAGCAGACCAAGGCGGTTGAGCGCATCAACGCCTATTTCAACGGCATCACCAATCTGCAAGGAAGCTTCGAGCAGGTCGATTCCACCAACAAGACGTCCTCGGGGCGCTTCTACGTGCAAAGGCCAGGCAAGATCCGATTCGATTACGCGCCGCCGAGCGCGCTCCGCATCGTGGCGGACGGGAGCCATCTCGCCATCGAGGATTCCGACCTGAAGACGGTGGAGAAATATCCGATCGGCTCCACGCCGTTCAAACTGCTGCTGACGGAGGCGGTGGATCTCGCGCGCGATTCACGCATCGTAGGCGTCGAGAGCCAGGAGGGGACGCTCGCCATCACGCTCGAAGACAAATCGGGCGACGCCGCCGGCAGCATCAGGCTCGTGTTCGAGAATGGCGCCGAACTTCAGCTGAAGGAGTGGAGCATCACCGACGCGCAAAATCTGACCACGCGGGTCACCGTCAGCGACGTCGTCCCGGGCCGGAAGGTCGCGGCCGATTTCTTTTCCGCGAAGGAGGGTTTCCAGCCCTTCCGCTAGCGAATTTCGCGCTCGGCAAGCCGTTTTCACGCCCATGTTACCGGGCTGGCGCCTGGTGAAATATCAACATAATCAATAGCTTGATCCAGCGGGCGCAACGCCGTTTACGTCGTATTAAATTTTTCCCGGAGCGGGCGTTGAAATCGGCTCGAAACCTACTTATTTGTGTTGACCTAGAAGCGGACCACATCGCTTTTCATCGGTAGTGCCCCCCGTCTAGCCGAAGATGTGGTTCGCTCGTGCCGGCTTCCCTCCCGGCACGCGCGCGAAAACGCGCTTCTGGCGCCCAACCACGCGCAGCGGTTGGGCGCCTTTTCTTTGGCGATAATACCTTGACGTACCCGCTTGGCGGTCAAACAAGAGCCGCACCTGACCCGAATCTGTCATTCCTGACGGGCCGGCGGCGGCGGGGCATCACCTGTGCGGCGCGGAATGAGGTGGACGTGGGCGTGAAATATCCGCTGACCCGCCGCTTGGCCCACGTTCGATCCGAAATTGAACCCTTCAACGCGCGGATCGATCCTAGCGATGTCCTCGATGCACAGGAGTGCAAGCGCGTGGATCGCCTCGCGTTCTTCGACAAAGGTGTGAAATATGTCAGTGATATGCCGCTTCGGAATAATGAGAGTGTGGAGCGGCATGACGGGAAATTTGTCGCGCACTGCAAGCGCCAGGGCGTTCTCCGCCACGAAGGATGTCGGCTCCAATTTGCAGAACTTGCAGTCGTCACGGTGCAATTTGAGTCCTCCGCAGGCCGAGCCCGGTTCGCCTATAAACCATGACAAAATGTTGATGTTTGGCAGACTTGTTCTCAACGCATCACATGTTATGTAGCAAGGAGTGATGGGGGTTCCCTCGCCCATCATTCGGTTCCCCCCAAATGGAACCCAGAAGCCCCGGCCAGTCCCCCCCGTCTGCCGGGGCTTCTTTTTGTCTGCCGCCCGAGCCCTGCCTTAGCGATCTCCCTTAGCCGGTGCTCGAATACTTGCGGCTTACTTCAGGGTTGAATCGCCCCCTGCGCCTGCTATCTAGGTTGTAGTGGCGGGGTTTTCCCTCCCCCGCCACAGGTTCCCCCCCAAAGGAACCGGAGAAGCCCCGAGTCCCCCCGTCTCCGGGGCTTCTTCCTTGTGA
>CAYMJW010000083.1:5009-6302 GCA_964390455.1 uncultured Methyloceanibacter sp.
CGCGTTACGGCACGAGCTTGTAGCCGCCGGTCTCGGTGATGAGGAGCTCGGACTGCGACGGATCTTTCTCGATCTTCTGCCGCAAGCGGTAGATATGCGTTTCGAGCGTGTGGGTGGTGACGCCGGCATTGTAGCCCCACACTTCGTGCAGCAGCACCTCGCGGGTCACGACGCGCTCGCCGGCGCGATAGAGATATTTCAGGATCGAGGTCTCTTTCTCGGTGAGCCTGATCTTGGCGCCCGCCCCGTCGAGCAGAAGCTTGGCGGCGGGCTTGAAGGTGTAAGGACCAATGGTAAAGACCGCGTCCTCGCTTTGCTCGTGCTGCCTGAGCTGGGCGCGGACGCGGGCGAGCAGCACGCCGAGGCGGAACGGCTTGGTGATGTAGTCGTTGGCGCCCGATTCGAGCCCGAGAATCGTGTCGGCATCGGAGGTCTGCCCCGTCAGCATGACGACAGGACCCTTGAACCCGCCGCGGCGGAGCAGCTTACAGGCTTCGCGCCCGTCGAGATCGGGGAGCCCGACATCGAGGAGAACGAGGTCGATATGGCCGCTGCGCGCCTGTTTCAGACCTTCGGACGCGGTCGCCGCCAGCACCGTGTCGAACTCCTCATGCAGGCTGAGCTGCTCGCTCAACGACTCGCGGAGCTCGTCGTCGTCGTCGATGATGAGGATCTTGCGGGCGTTGCTCATGCTGGTCCCTGGTCCCGTTCTCCGGTGCCCCGAGTTGTAAGCGCGGCAAGGCCCCCGGACAAGCCTATCGCGAGGCCTGTCCGGTGGGTAAAAAGGCCCATAGATCATGAGGGTTAAGCGATCTCGACCGATCTTCGTCAGGCGCGCGCCGAAAAGCCGGTGCGAGGCGCGGGTCGTGCTCGGCCATGACGTGAGGCGGGCGGCGCTCGGCCGCACAGGCACTCGCGCGCTGAAACGCGAAGGCGACGGCGGAACGCCGCTCGGCCGCTTTACCGTCCGCCAGGTATTGTATCGCGCAGACCGCATCCCGCGACCGCGCACGCTGCTTCCGTTGCGCGCGATCCGCGAGCATGACGGCTGGTGCGATGATCCGGCCGATCGCAACTACAACCGGTTCGTCAGGCTGCCGTCGCAGCGAAGCGCCGAAGGCTTGAAGCGCGCCGACCACCTCTACGATCTCGTGCTCGTGCTCGGCTACAACGACGTGCCGCGGGTGAGAGGGAAAGGCAGCGCCATCTTCGTGCACCTCGCCCGCCCCGGCTTCACGCCGACCGAGGGCTGCATCGCGCTGTCGCGCCACGACCTCACCATGCTGCTCGCGC
>CAYMJW010000083.1:6402-12165 GCA_964390455.1 uncultured Methyloceanibacter sp.
CCGACCGAGGGCTGCATCGCGCTGTCGCGCCACGACCTCACCATGCTGCTCGCGCGACTCCGGTGTGACTCCAAGATTGCAATACTGCCCTAGCCGTCGTCATGGCCGGGCTTGGCCTGGCCATCCACGATCACCACTGTGCCACGCTCGAATCGTGGATGCCCGGCACGAGGCCGGGCATGACGGGACTAGGTTTGGGAAACGGCGCGCGGGCCGAAGATCGCGGTGCCGATGCGGACATAGGTCGCGCCGAACGAAATCGCGCGGGCGAAATCGCCGCTCATGCCCATGCTCAGCTCCTTCACGCCCACTTTCTCCGCGATCTTGGCGAGGAGCGCGAAATGCATCGCGGGCTCCTCATCGAGTGGCGGGATACACATCAGCCCGTCGATCGCGAGCCCGAATGTGTCGCGGCAGAGCGCCATGAAGGTCTCCGCCTCCGCGGGCACCACGCCGGCTTTCTGCGGCTCTTCGCCGGTATTGACCTGGACGAACAGGCGCGGGCGTTTGCCGGAACGCATCATCTCTTCGGCAAGTGCGCGCGCGAGCTTCGGCCGGTCGAGCGTCTCGATGACATCGAACAGGGCGACGGCCTCGCGCACCTTGTTCGATTGCAGCGGTCCGATCAGATGCAGCTCGATGCCGGCATGGCGCTCCTTCAGCGCGGGCCATTTGGCATGCGCCTCCTGCACGCGGTTCTCCCCGAAGCAACGCTGGCCGGCCGCGATCGCTTCTTCGATGACCGGCGCGGGCACCGTCTTCGTCACCGCCACCAGATTGACCGAGCCGGGCGCGCGGCCCGAACCCTCGGCGGCGAGCGCAATCTCCTGGCGCACAAGCGCGAGTCGCTCGGAGACGTGGACGGGGTTGGGCGAGTCCGAATCCATGACCGTTATCTAGCAGGCTCGAGGGCGCGCGTAACTTGACCGCTCCCGCCATCTGGTTCATTCCGCATGCACTAACGCAAACCGAGCGAGAACCATGGCGGCGGACCGCTACGACGCGCCGAAACGGGAGAAGCATTGGCAGGCGGCCTGGGAGGCGCGCGGCATTTTCCGCGCGACCGAAGCCGACCCGCGCCCGAAATACTATGTTCTTGAAATGTTCCCCTACCCCTCGGGGCGCATCCATATGGGGCATGTACGGAACTACACCATGGGCGACGTCGTCGCGCGCCATATGCGCGCCAGGGGCCACAACGTGCTGCACCCCATGGGCTGGGATGCGTTCGGGCTGCCGGCCGAGAACGCGGCCATCGAGCGCGGCGTTCACCCCGCCAAATGGACCTATGACAACATCGCGGTCATGCGCGGCCAGCTCAAGAGCATGGGGCTCTCGCTCGACTGGACGCGCGAGCTCGCGACCTGCGACCTCGACTACTATCACCAGCAGCAGCGCCTGTTCCTCGATCTCCTGAAGGCGGGCCTCGTCGACCGCAAGACCCGGAAAGTGAATTGGGACCCGGTCGATCAGACCGTGCTCGCCAACGAGCAGGTCATCGACGGGCGCGGCTGGCGCTCTGGCGCGCTGATCGAGCAGCGCGAGCAGCCCGAGTGGGTGTTCAAGATCACCGCCTACGCTGAGGATCTGCTTCGGGCGCTCGATCGCCTCGAGCGCTGGCCCGACAAGGTCAAGCTGATGCAGGCGAACTGGATCGGCCGCTCCGAGGGGCTTCTCGTCCGCTTCGCCATCGAAGGCGCATCGCCCAAAGGCCACGACACCATCGAGGTGTTCACCACGCGCCCCGACACGCTGTTCGGCGCGAGCTTCCTGGCGATCGCGCCCGATCATCCGCTCGCCAAGGCGATCGCCGAGAAGAACGCGGAGGCGCGCGCCTTCATCGAGGAGTGCCACCATCACGGCACGAGCGCCGCTGAGATCGAGACGCAAGAGAAGAAGGGTCTCGACACCGGTTTGCGCGTGCGCCACCCGTTGATCGAAGGGGCCACGCTTCCCGTCTTCATCGCCAATTTCATCGTCATGGACTACGGCACGGGCGCCATCTTCGGCTGCCCGGCGCACGATCAGCGCGATCTCGAATTCGCGCGCGCGAAGGGGCTCCCCGTCATTGCTGTCGTGCTGCCGGCGGGCGAAGACCCCAAGCGCTTCACGATCGGCAAGGAGGCCTATACCGGTGACGGCATTGTCATCAACTCAGGCTTCCTCGATGGGCTTGACGTGGCGGCCGCGAAGAACGCCGTCGCCGACCGTCTCGCCAAAACCAAACTCAAGGGCAAGCCTGCCGGCCAGCGCCAGGTGCAGTATCGCCTGCGCGATTGGGGCATCTCGCGGCAGCGCTATTGGGGCTGCCCGATCCCGATGATCCATTGCCCGAAATGCGGCATCGTGCCGGTGCCGGAGGGCGATCTCCCCGTGAAGCTCCCCGACGATGTGAGCTTCGACAAGCCTGGCAATCCGCTCGACCATCATCCGGCATGGAAGCATGTCGCCTGCCCGCAATGCGGCGGCAAGGCCACGCGCGAGACCGATACGATGGATACGTTCGTCGACTCGTCGTGGTATTTCGCCCGCTTCTGCGCGCCGAAATCAGACCAGCCAACGGATCTTGCGGCGACGCGCTACTGGCTTCCCGTCGATCAGTATATCGGCGGGGTCGAGCACGCGATCCTGCATCTCCTCTACGCGCGCTTCTTCACCCGCGCCATGCACAAGACCGGACACGCGGCCATCGACGAGCCGTTCCGCGGGCTCTTCACCCAAGGCATGGTGACGCACGAAACCTATAAGGACGTGTACGGAAAATATCTCTTCCCCGACGAGGTGAACCGCAAAGACGGCAAGGCGGTTCACGCCAAGACCGGCGAGCCCGTGAGCGTCGGCGCCGTCGAGTCGATGTCGAAGTCGAAGAAGAACGTGGTCGATCCTGAATCCATCATCGCCGCTTACGGGGCCGACACCGCGCGCTGGTTCATGCTGTCCGACTCGCCGCCCGAACGCGACATCGAGTGGTCGGCGGCGGGCATCGACGGCGCGCACCGCTTCCTGCAACGGGTGTGGCGCCTGGTGCGAGAGGCCGCGGCCAAGGGGGCGCCGCTTTCGGCGCCGAAACCCACATCGTTCGGCCCCGAGGCCGAGGCGCTTCGCCGCGCCGCTCATAGGAGCGTGGCGGCGGTGACGGGGGCCATCGAGAAGCTCCGCTTCAATACCGCGGTCGCCCAGATCTACGAGCTTGCCAACGCCCTCTCGGCGAGCTTGCAGAGCGCCGGCCCACACCCTGCTCCCGATACCGCCTATGCCTTGCGCGAGGCGGCGGAGCTTTTGGTGCGAATCGCCTCCCCCATGGTCCCCCACCTGGCCGAGGAAGGCTGGGCCGCGCTCGGGCACAAGACGCTTTTGGCCGAACAGCCCTGGCCAGCCCCGGAAAAGGCGCTTTTGCTCGAGGAAACCGTCACAATTGCGGTCCAGGTCAATGGCAAAAGGCGGGACGAATTGACGATTGCGCGGGACGCCGCAAAGGAAGATATTGAAGCTGCGGCGCTAAAGCTCGAAAATGTCGTTCGCGCCGTCGGGGGACGCAAAATCAAGAAGGTGGTGGTCGTGCCACAGAGGATCGTCAATGTGGTGGCGTAGCTCTGCCCTTATTGCCTCGCTGCTCGCCGGCCTTGCGGCCCTGGCGCTGGCCGGCTGCGGCTTCCAGCCGCTTTACGGCGGGACCACGGCCGGAGGCGCCAAGCTCGCCGAGGTCATGAAGAGCGTGGACGTCACGCCGATCCCCGGCCGCGTCGGGCAGAAGCTCCGCAACGAGTTGATCTTCGCCAATACCGGCGGCGGCAACGCAGGCCCCGCGCGCTACAAGCTCGACATCGTCATCAAGGAGAGCGTGGTCGACCAGCTCGTGCAGATCACCGGCGACGCGACCGGCCAAGTCTACCAGCTCGACGCGACGTTCAAGCTCATAAACGCTGCCAATGGCACGGTCATCTACCAAGGCAAGGCGATCTCGCGGGCGCCCTATAATCGCTTCCAGGAAATCTTCGCCAATGTGCGGGCGCGCTACGACGCCGAGAACCGCGCCGCACGCACGGTGTCGGAGAGCATCAGGACCCAGGTCGCGGCGCATCTTGCCAACGCCGCCTAGGCCTTTCGCCGGCGTCGCCTTCGTGTAACCGCAGCCGCTTTACGCCCGCATGGTCGCCTACAAATCGTCAGCCGTCGCGAGCTTCGTCAAGGCGCCGAAGGCCGAGTGCCGCGCCGTGCTCGTGTATGGGCCCGACGCCGGTCTCGTGGCCGAGCGCGCCGATGCGCTCGCGCAAGTCTTCGCGAAACGGGGGCGGGGAGAGACCGAGATCGTTCGCCTCGATGACCGCGATCTCGGCGAGGACCCGGCACGGATCGAGGTCGAGCTGCGCACCATTCCGATGTTCGCGGAGCAGAGCGTCGTGAGGGTCGCTGCCGGGCCTAAGCTTGACGTGCCCGCGCTCAAGACCTTGCTCGCGGAGGACTTTGCCAATGTCCTGATCGTGGAGGGCGGGAATCTCCGTCCCGACTCCGGTTTGCGCAAGCTGTTCGAGGGCCACAGAAGCGCCGCAGCGCTCCCTTGTTACAGCGACGCGCGCGACCTTTCGGCGCTGATCGAATCGGAGCTCGCCGCCGCCGGCCTCGGCATCGATCGCGAGACGCGCGACTATCTGATGACGCGGCTCGGCGCCGACCAGGCCTTGTCGCGCGCCGAGGTCGTCAAGCTCGCGCTCTACGCGCAAGGGGCGGGGACCGTGAGCCACGACGACATCGAGGCCATCGTCGGCGATGCCGCCGAGACCGCGCTCGAGAATTTCGTCTATGCCACGAGCGGCGGCGACGCGAAGGCGGCGCTGTCGGAGCTCCAACGTCTTGTCGCTGCCGGCACCGACAAGGGCTCGGCGCTGTCCGCGCTCGGCCGGCACTTCATCCAGCTTCATCGCGTGGCGGCTTCGGTCGCGAGCGGGAGACCGGCCGAGGAGGCGTTGCGTTCGCTTAGGCCCCCGCCGCGTCCAAGGTCCCGCGAGGAAGCGTTCCTGACGCGCAGCCGCAAATGGGGCGCGGGGCGCTTGGCGCGAGCGCTGCCTCTGATCCAGGAGGCGGTGAGGCGTTCGCGCCGCTCGCCCGATCTCGAAACAGCTTTCGCCGAGCGTCTCGTGCTCTCGCTCACCTCGAAGGTTTGACGGAGGCGCGCGGCGCTGTAAGCATGTCGCGAGAAACGAGGTGACGGCATGAACGAGCGCGACCGGACCACAGAGCTGCGCGGCAGACTCTTTGCGCTGTTGAAGGAGCGCGCGTTCCGGCGCGGCCGCGTGGTGCTGGCCTCGGGTCGCGAGAGCGACTTCTATTTCGACATGAAGCCGGCGATGCTGGATCCTGAGGGTGCCGGTCTCATGGCCGAGCTTATTCTTCAGCAAATTCAAGGTATTAAGGCAGATTGCGTCGGCGGGCTCGAGATGGGTGCGGTGCCGCTCATCGCCCCTGTCGCGATGCGGAGCCTCGATTTCGGCCGCCGCCTTCCCGGATTTTTCGTGCGCAAGGCCGTCAAGGATCACGGCACCAAGAAGCGCGTCGACGGCGCCGATATCGCCGGCAAGACGGTCATCATTCTCGAGGACGTGACGACGACCGGCGGATCGGCGATGGACGCGGTCAAGGCCGTGGAAGAGGCCGGCGCCAAAGTCGCACTCGTCATCTCGATCCTCGACCGCGGCGAGGGCGCGGCCGATCTCTACGCCAAGGCCGGCATTCCTTTCATGTCGCTCTTCCGCGCCGAGGAATTTC
>CAYMJW010000084.1:0-12087 GCA_964390455.1 uncultured Methyloceanibacter sp.
GACGTGCATATCATCGGCAAGGACATCATCCGCTTTCATGCGGTGTACTGGCCGGCGTTCCTGATGTCGGCGGGTGTCGTGCTGCCGAAGCAGGTGTTCGGCCACGGCTTTCTCTACAACCGCGGGGAGAAGATGTCGAAGTCGGTCGGCAATGTCGTCGATCCGTTCACGCTGGTGAAGGATTACGGCGCCGATCAGATTCGCTATTTCCTGTTGCGCGAGGTGCCGTTCGGCCAGGACGGGAATTACAGCCGCGAGGGGATCGTGCAGCGCATTAACGCCGATCTCGCCAACGACCTCGGCAATCTCGCCCAGCGCTCGCTGTCGATGATCGCCAAGAATTGCGGAGGCAAGGTGCCGAAGCCTGGCAAATTCACCGCGGCCGACGAGACGATCCTGACCTCGGCCGACGCGCTTCTGCCGCGCGTGGAAGCCGCGATCGATGAGTTCGCGATCCATCGCGCGCTCGAGACGATCTGGGCCGTTGTCGCGGACGCCAATCGCTATTTCGCGAGCGAGGAGCCTTGGGCGCACAAGAAGACCGATCCGGAGCGGATGGAGACGATCCTCTACGTGACGGCCGAGGTCACGCGGCAGATCGCAATCCTGGTCCAGCCGGCGATGCCCGAGAGCGCGGGCAAGCTGCTCGATCAGCTCGGCGTGCCGCTTTCGGTGCGCGACTTCGCTGCGCTAGGGCCCAAGGGGCGGCTTAAACCTGGGACGCCGTTGCCGCCGCCCGCGCCCGTGTTCCCGCGCCATGTCGAGGCGGGAAGCGAGGCCGCGGCGTCGTGATCCTCGGCTAGACGAGTTCTGGGCGAGGTGGACTCTCTCTTTCCTGGGCCAACCCCGTCATTCCGGCGAAAGCCGGAATCCAGGAGCGGCATGCTCTGAGCTTGGGATTCTGGATACCGGCTTTCGCCGGTATGACGACGAAAACCCTGCGCGGCTAGATTAGCGGCACAATTGCTTGATGCGGGCTTCGTCAACGCCTTCGACCAGGACGCCGCCGATGATCGTTCGTGGAACGGCGGTGTCGCCGAAGCGGCGGATCATGTCGGCTTGGACGGGTGCGGTCGTCGCATCCAGCATGCTGTACTTGATGTTGTTGCGTGCGAGGATGGCCCTGACCTGCTTGCAATAAGGGCACCAAGAGGCGTTGTACATCACGACGCTCTTGCTGCATCCGGCTGTGGCGGGGCCCACACCGAGGCAGGCCAGCGCAGTGGCGGCGCCCAAGGCGATGACGTACAGGCGGCCAACGATGGAAAAGCGTCTCGGCATTGTTTCTCCCGTCGAGGCCCGGCGACGCCCTTATTGTCACCCTTGAGCAAATGCTGCACATAGGATGCAGCCCAGAACAACGCAGCTTAGCAGCTTGAAGAATATCGGTCTTTTCTCTTTTCCGTGATGTTGATCGACAGCCACTGCCATCTCGACTTTCCCGACCTCGGGAACGAACTCGACGCGGCCCTCGACCGCGCGCGGGGCGCGGGCGTCGGCCTGATCGTGACCATCTCGACGCGCGTTCGCCGCTTCGATCAGCTCAAGGCCATCGTCGAGGCGCATCCGAACGTATTCTGCTCGATCGGGACGCATCCGCATAACGCCGCCGAGGAGCCTGACGTCACGGTGGCGGAGCTGGTCGAGATCGCGCGTCATCCCAAAGTGGTGGCGATCGGCGAGGCCGGGCTCGACTATCACTACGACCACAGCCCGCGCGAGGTGCAGGCGAGAAGCTTCCGCACCCATATCGCCGCGGCGCGCGAGACGGGGCTGCCGCTCGTCATCCACGCGCGCGAAGCCGACGAGGACATCGCCCGCATTCTCGAGGAGGAGAGTGCCAGGGGCGCGTTCCCCTTCGTGCTGCATTGCTTCACCAGCGGAGCCGATTTCGCGCGGAGGGGACTTGCGCTCGGCGGTTACGTCTCCTTCTCCGGCGTCATCACGTTCAAGAATGCCGGCGCGCTCCGCGACATTGCGCTTAGCGTGCCGGCTGACCGTCTCCTGGTCGAGACCGATGCGCCTTATCTTGCGCCCGAGCCGATGCGGGGGAGGACCAACGAGCCTGCGTTCGTCGCCCATGTGGCGGCGCGGCTTGCGGCCCTGCGCGGCATGGAAGAGAGCGAGATCGCGCGGTTGACGGCGGACAATTTCTTCAAATGTTTCAGCAAGGTGCCACGCGCCTTGCAACAGACGCCGCAAAGCGCCGCATGAGCCTCAAGTTCACCATCCTCGGCTGCGGCACATCGGGCGGCGTGCCGCGCATCGGCAATCATTGGGGCAAGTGCGATCCCGCCAACCCCAAGAACCGGCGCAAGCGTTGTGCGCTGCTGGTCGAGCGGAACGGTGCCGAAGGAAAGACCACGGTGCTGGTCGACACCACGCCCGACCTTCGCCAGCAACTCTTAGACGCGAGCGCCGGCTGGCTCGATGGCGTGCTGTACACGCACGATCACGCCGACCACAGCCATGGCATCGATGATTTGCGCCAGGTCGCCTATAACGGCAACCGCCGCGTCGATGTCTATCACGACGCGGCGACGGGCCGGCTCCTCCGCGGGCGTTTCGGCTATTGCTTCGAGACGCCGCCCAGCAGCGAGTATCCGGCGGTGCTCAAAAGCCATGACATTGAAGCCGGGAAGTCGGTCGCGATCTCAGGCGAAGGCGGGACCATCGAGGCGTTGCCGTTCCGGCAAATCCACGGCTCCGGCGAGACGCTCGGCTTTCGCTTCGGCGGCGTTGCCTATTCGCCGGACGTGAGCGATTTCCCGGAAAGCTCGCTCGAGGCGCTACAAGGCCTCGATGTGTGGATCCTCGATACGCTGCGCTATACGCCGCATCCGAGCCACTTGTCGGTGGAGCAGGCGCTTGCGTGGATCGCGCGGATGAAACCGAAGCGCGCGGTGCTCACGCATATGCATGTCGATCTCGACTATGCGCGGCTCAAGGCCGAGCTTCCCGAGGGGGTCGAGCCTGCCTATGACGGCATGGTGCTGACGGCCGAAACGATATCCTCATGCTGAGGAGCGCCCGCAGGGCGCGTCTCGAAGCACGCACTCCATGCGCGGCCTCACCCTTCGAGACGGGCGCGTTCCGCGCCCTCCTCAGGGTGAGGGAGGACTCACAGCTCGATGATCTGCCCGGTCTCGGCGTAATCGGGCATGGCGAGGGGGATGAACGCCTCGGCGACCTGTTCCGGCGTCGGAAGCTTCGACTGATCCTCGCCCGGATAGGCCTCGGCGCGCATGCGCGTCGCGGTGGCGCCGGGATCGATCACGTTCACTTTGATCGCGCAGTCGCTCGTCTCGCTGGCATAGGTCCTGGCCAGAGCTTCGAGCGCCGCCTTGGTCACCGCGTAGGGCGCCCAATAGGCGCGGCCAGAGCGCGCGACGCCGGAGGTCACGAAAATCACGCGGCCTGCGTCCGAGCGGCGAAGCAGCGGATCGAGCGTGCGGATCAGCCGCCAATTGGCGGTGACATTGACGGCGAAGCTCTTGTCCCACAGTTCCGAGGGGACATGGGTGAGGGGCGAGAGCTGGCCGAGAATGGCGGCATTCCCGACCAGTACGTCGAGCCTGCCGAAGCGCTCATAGAGAGACGGCCCGAGCGCGTCGATGGTCTTGCCGTTCTTGAGATTGAGCGGAATGAGGGTCGCCTTGCCGCCGGAAGCCCTGATGCGGTCGTCAACCTCTTCGAGCGCGTGGCGCACGCGGGCGAGCAGCAGGACATGCGCGCCCTCCCGCGCGAAGGCGAGCGCAACGGCGCGGCCGATGCCGCGCGAGGCGCCGGTGATAAGCGCAATGCGGTCTTTGAGACGCTCCGAACTCAACCGACCTCGGCGAGGAAGGAGAGCTGCTTCTGCTGCGGCGGGCCTTCGCGGTCCCTGAGCCTGGTCGGATATTCGCCGGTGAAGCAATGGTCGGTGAATTGCGGATGGGCGTTGTCGCGGCCGTCGAAGCCCATCGCCTTGTAGATGCCGTCAACCGAGAGGAATTGGAGCGAGTCGGCGCCGATGAAGACCCGCATCTCCTCAAGGCTTCTGTGGGCCGCGAGCAGCTTGTCCTGGTCGGGCGTGTCGATGCCGTAGAAATCGGGATGGGTGATCGGCGGGCTCGAAATTCGCATATGCACTTCGCTGGCGCCCGCCTCGCGCATCATCTGCACGATCTTCACCGAAGTCGTGCCGCGCACCACGCTGTCGTCGATCAGCACGATGCGCTTGCCTTGGACCTGGCCTTCGTTGGCGCTGTGCTTGAGCTTGACGCCGAGCTGACGGATGCGCTGCTCGGGTTCGATGAAGGTGCGGCCGACATAGTGATTGCGGATGATGCCGAACTCGAAGGGGAGCCCCGATTCCTGCGAATAGCCGATGGCGGCGGGGACGCCCGAGTCGGGGATGGGAATGACGACGTCGGCGCTGGCCGGCGCCTCGCGCGCCAACTGCCGGCCCATCTCCTTGCGCACGTCGTAAACCGAACGGCCGCCGACGATGGAATCGGGCCTGGCGAAATAGATGTATTCGAAGATGCAGAGTCTGGAGGGGTACTTCGGCACGAAGCGATGGCTCTCGATGCCCTCGCGGGTGAGCACCACAACCTCGCCGTTCTCCACCTCGCGCACGAATTCTGCGTCGATGATGTCGAGCGCGCAGGTCTCCGAGGCGAGCACCCACGACTCGCCGAGCTTACCGATCACGAGAGGCCTGATGCCGAAAGGATCGCGCGCGCCGATCAGCTTCTTATGCGTGAGCCCGACCAGCGCATAGGCGCCTTCGACCTGGAGCAGAGCCTCGATGAATTTCTCGACGAAACGCTGCTTCTCACTACGCGCGACGAGATGGAGAATGACCTCGGTGTCGGTGGTCGATTGGCAGATGGCGCCGCGCTTGATGAGGGATTCGCGTAAGGTCAAAGCATTGGTGAGATTGCCGTTATGCGCGAGCGCAAAGCCGCCCGAATCGAGATCGACGAAGAGCGGCTGCACGTTGCGCATGACCGGATCGCCGCAGGTCGAATAACGCACATGGCCGATGGCCATGTCGCCCTTCAACCGGTCGATCACGGGGCGCGAGGTGAAGTGGTCGCCGACGAGGCCGAGCCGGCGCTCGGTATGGAAATGATGCCCGTCGAAGCTGACGATGCCGGCCGCCTCCTGGCCGCGATGCTGAAGCGCATGCAAGCCCAGCGCCGTGAGCGCGGCGGCATCGGGATGGTTCAAGATGCCGAAGACGCCGCACTCCTCGTGCAGCCGGTCTTCTTCGAGCCAGATCGGCTCCTTGGTCAGAACATTGTCTGTCACGGGCCTCAAGCCTCCTCCCTGTAAATAAGCGCCTGAAAAAGCGCTTCAATGGCACGCGACGCGATGCAATTTCCTCAACGGTGAACTCATGACGGCTGCTCCGGCTGGGCCTCGGCGGGCGCCTCGGGCTGCCCCTCCGGCGCGGCAGGCCGTCCCTCCGGTTGGGCCCCGGGCTGTCCCTCGGGCTGCCCCTCCTGCTGCTCGTCCTGACCGCCGGGGAGGTACTGCTCCGGGTTCATGGGGAGCAGCGATTCGATGGCGACCTGGGTCTGTTGCAGGATCGAATAGGAACGCGCGTTGCGCACCCAGTCCGGCTGGTCGCGGGCAAGCGCGGTGAACAGGATAAAGACGATGGCGACCAGGAGAAAGCCGCGCGCCAACCCGAACAGGAAGCCGAAGGTGCGGTCGAGGGCCCCGACCCGGCTGTCGAGCACGCTGTCGGAAATGCGGAACGTGATCAGGCTCACCACGATCAAGGTGAGGATGAACACGCCGGCGGCGAAGGCGATCTGGGCGATGCTGGGATTGCCGATATAGGGCTCCAGCAGGGTCGCATATTTCGGCGTGAGGTAGAGCGCGGCGACGGCGGCCACGGCCCACGAGAAGATCGACAAGACCTCACGGGTGAATCCGCGCACCATGGCGAGGAAGCCCGAGATGAGCATGATGGCGATCAGAATGACATCGAGCCAGGAAATGGGCATGGCGCGAGGCTCCTTCGAGGGCGGCGCACATTATCACGATTCCCCGCGATGAAGCACAAATGGCCCCTCCGGGCAATCGCTGAAGCCTCCGCCGGCGGGATTGTCGCAGGGGTGCCCGAATCTACACCCGGGACGTGCACATTAGGGCCACAAGCTCGTCCAATTGCGAGAGCGGGAGGAGGCGCATGTCCCTCGGCTCCCGTTCCCCTTCGCCGGAAGCGGCGGGCACCACGGCGCTCGTGAAGCCGAGCTTGGCCGCCTCCTTGAGACGCTGGTCGCGGTGGCTTACGGCGCGCACGGCGCCGGTCAGGCTGACCTCGCCGAAATAGACGGTGTCTTCGGGGGCGGGATTGGCGCTCATCGAGGAGAGTAGCGCGGCGGCGGCGGCGAGATCGGCGGCGGGCTCATTGAGGCGCAAACCGCCTGCGACGTTGAGATAGACGTCGTGGCTCCCGAGCCGGACGCCGCAGCGCGCTTCGAGGACGGCGATGAGCATGGCGAGGCGATTCGGGTCCCAGCCGACCACGGCACGGCGCGGCGTTCCGAGCGAAGAGGGCGCCACCAGCGCTTGGATCTCGACGAGGAGGGGCCGCGTCCCTTCCATGCCGGCGAACACGGCCGTGCCGGGCGCGCCCTGCTCGCGGTCGCTGAGGAAGAGCGCCGAAGGGTTTGTCACTTCCATGAGCCCGGCCTCGCGCATCTCGAACACGCCGATCTCGTCGGTCGGGCCGAAGCGGTTCTTGACCGCGCGCAGGATGCGGAACTGGTGGCCGCTCAGGCCCTCGAAGGAGAGCACCGTGTCCACCATGTGCTCGATAACCTTAGGGCCGGCGATCTGGCCGTCCTTGGTGACATGACCGATGAGGATGAGGGCCGAGCCGCTCGCCTTGGCGTGGCTAATCAAGGCCGAGGCGCAACTCCTGAGCTGGGAGATGGTGCCGGGTGCCGCTTCCACGCCTTCCGACCACAGTGTCTGCACCGAATCGATGACGATCAGGGCAGGGGACGCCCCGCTGGTCAACGTCGCCACGATATTTGCGAGGTTGGTCTCGGCCCCAAGCGCGACCGGCGCCGCGGAGAGGCCAAGACGTGAAGCCCGCATGCGAATCTGCGCCGGCGCCTCCTCGCCGGAGAGATAGACGACGAGCGCGCCAGACTGGGCAAGCGCGGCCGCCGCCTGGAGCAGCAAGGTCGATTTGCCGATGCCCGGATCGCCGGCGACCAGCACGGCGGAGCCAGGCACGAGCCCTCCGCCGAGGACCCGGTCGAGCTCGGCGATGCCGATGGGAAGGCGCGGGGCTTCGCTCGCCGCCGCGGCGAGGGTCTCGAGCGCGGCAAGCCGGCCCTTGCCGCCCTTGATGGCAATGAGTGCGGGTGAGCCTGAGGGCGCCTTCTCCTCGATGATGGAATTCCACTCGCCGCACGAGCCGCATTTGCCCGACCATTTGTTGGTCACGGCGCCGCAGGCTTGGCAGACGAAGGCGCGCGAGGCTTTGGCCATGGTTTCCGATCAGCCTCCGACATAGCGCCGGAAGGCGCGCTGGCCGAGATTGGTCAGGACCTCGTAGTCGATCGTGCCGGCATGGGCGGCGAACACATGCGCCGGAACGTTCGGTCCGATCAACTCGACCCAGGCGCCGCGCTGGGCGAGCTCTTCCGGCACATCGCTGACGTCGAAGGTTACGAGATCCATGGACACACGGCCCGCGATCGGCGCGGCGTGAGGTCCGAGATAACCGGCATAGCCTTCCTCGCCGTCAGCGATGGACATGGCGCGGAAGAAGCCGTCGGCATAGCCCACGGAGACGATCGCAAGCCGGGCGGCCTTGCGGAACGTGCGGGTCGCGCCATAGCCAACCGTCTCGCCGGGTGAGGCGTCGCGCAGTTTTAGGATGCGGCCCTTGAGGTGCACCACGGGCCGAAAGGGATTGTCACCGCGCGGGCAGGGGCGGCCGCCATAGAGCGCGAGACCCGGCCGCACCAGATCGTAGAGAAACGCGGGGCCGAGCAGAATTCCCGGGGAGTTGGCGAAACTTGCGGGCGCTTGCGGGAGCAGCGCGCGAAGCGTGTCGAACATCCTGCGTTGGGCTTCGTTCTTGGGGTGGTCGGCCTCGTCGGCGCAGGCGAGGTGGCTCATCACCAGCGCGAGGTCAAGCGCGGGCCAAAGGTCGGCCGCCGCGGCGATCTGGCCGACCTCCGCGGCCGAGAGGCCAAGACGGTTCATGCCGGTGTCGATATGCACGGCGCAGGGGAGCCTTTCGCGCTCCGCTTTGCAGAACGCGGCCCACTCTCTCACCTCATCGGCGCTGTTCAGCACGGGGCGAAGATCGTGCGTGCGGTAAAGCTCGGCCGTGCCCGGCATGAGTCCCCCGAGGACATAGACGATCGCGTCGGGCACGAGCGCGCGCAGCTGTTCGCCCTCGTCAAGCGTGGCGACAAAGAAGGTCTTGCAGCCGGCGTTCCAGAGAACGGGAGCAATCTGCGCCATGCCGAGACCGTAGGCGTCGGCCTTGACCACGGCGGCGCATTCGGCCGGCGCCGCAAGCTCGCGCAAGGTGCGATAGTTGGCGGCGACGGCATCGAGATCGACGGTGAGGATGGCGGTGTCGCCCGGCCCTTCGTCGCGCGCGCCCGAGGGGACCTCGCCCGCGCGCTCAGCTCTCACGCGCGGCGCTCCGGCAAGCGCTCCTCCGCCGCGAGATTGCCGAACCGGGTGAACTCCGGCGTGAATTGCAGGTGGACCGTCCCGGTTGGGCCGTGACGCTGCTTGCCGATGATGATCTCGGCCCTGCCGCTCACCGCCTCCATCTCTGTCTGCCACTGCTTGTGCTCTTCGGTGTTCTCGCGGGGTTGCCTGCGCTCGACATAATATTCCTCGCGGAACACGAACAACACCACATCGGCGTCCTGCTCGATCGAGCCGGATTCGCGCAAATCCGCGAGTTGCGGGCGTTTGTCCTCCCGCTGTTCGACCTGACGGGAGAGCTGGGACAGCGCAAGAACCGGAACCTTCAGCTCCTTGGCCAGCGCCTTGAGCCCGGTCGTGATCTCCGAGACCTCCTGCACCCGGCCCTCGGCTGCGCGCCTCGAGGAACCCGACAGAAGCTGGAGATAGTCCACGACGATGAAGCCGAGACCCCGCTGCCGCTTCAGCCGCCGCGCGCGGGCGGCAAGCTGCGCCACGGTGATGCCGCCGGTCTGGTCGATGTAGAGGGGCAGATGCTGCAACTCCTGGGACACCTCGACGATGCGATCGAACTGTTCCGCATCGATCCGCCCGCGGCGGATGCGCTCGGACGGAATATAGGCCTGCTCGGAAATGATGCGGGTGGCAAGCTGCTCGGCCGACATTTCGAGCGAGAAGAACCCGACCACCGCGCCGTCGAGCACAGAGTCGGAATCGGCGCCACTGCGATAGGCCTTGGCGACGTGGTAGGCGATATTGGTGGCGAGCGCCGTCTTGCCCATGGAAGGGCGCCCCGCGATGATGATGAGGTCCGAGGATTGCAACCCGCCCATGCGCTGGTCGAGATCGGTGAAGCCGGTGGCGAGACCGGACAGGCCGCCGTCCCGCCGGTAGGCGTTCGCGGCCATGTCGATGGCCTGGGTCAGAGCGGCGGTGAAGGGCTCGAAGCCCGAGCCGTATTTGCCCTTGTCGGCAAGCTCGTAAAGCTTCTGCTCCGCATCCTCGATCTGGGCCGCGGGCGGCGCGTCGATCGGCGAATCGTAAGCGGTGTTGACCATCGTCTCGCCGATCTGAATGAGATGGCGGCGCACGGCGAGGTCATAGACGGTGCGGCCGTAATCCTCGGCGTTGATGATGGTGGTCGCGTTTGCGGCCAAACGCCCGAGATATTGCGGGATCGACAGCTCCCCGGAAGCGGGCTCGGCCTGGAAGAAGGTCTTGAGCGTGATCGGGGTCGCGCGCTTGCCGCTCAAGATGAGCTTCGATGCCGCCTCATAGATGCGGGCGTGCAGCGGGTCGTGGAAGTGCTCGGGCTTGAGAAAGCTCGTGACGCGGTCGATCGCCTCGTTGTTCACGAGAATCGCGCCGAGTAGGGCCTGTTCCGCCTCCAGGTTGTGAGGCGCCTCGCGGAAGATCGGCGTTTCCGGCTGAAGCGGGCGAATCAGGGCAGTGCTCATCAGACGACACTAGCCCAAACGAAGGGGGCGGCTAGATGCCAGGTCTGTGAACAACGGGGAGATCGCAGGATCGCCCACAAGGAGCGCGCTACTCGCCGCCCCCGTCGCCGCCTCCGTCTCCGGCCTCGGCGATCTCGGCCGGCGCGCCTTCCTCGAACAACGCCGCGGCGGCACGCCGCGCGGCTTCGGCGTCTTCCTCCGCCTCGGTCGCGGCGCGGGTCACGTCTTCGCCGCGGGCTTGCTTGGCCGCTTCGTCGGGCGAACGGGCAACATTGACGCTGATGTGGGGCTCGACCTCGGCGTGGAGCTGGAGGCGTATCTGGTGCACGCCGAGCGCCTTGATCGGCCGGTCCAGCATCACCTGGCGCCGCTCGATGGTGAAGCCGCCTTCGGTCACGGCCTCGGCGATGTCACGGGTCGAGACCGAGCCGTAGAGCTGGCCGGTATCGCCGGCCTGGCGGATGACGATGAAGCTCTTGCCATCAAGCTTGGCCGCCACCGCTTGCGCCTCGGATTTCAACTCGAGGTCGCGGGCTTCGAGCTGCGCGCGGTCGCGCTCGAAGCGCTTGCGATTGGCTTCGGTGGCACGAAGCGCCTTGCCCTGTGGCAGCAGAAAGTTGCGGGCGAAGCCGTCCTTGACGGTCACGACGTCGCCCATTTGTCCAAGGCGACCGATGCGCTCGAGAAGGATCACTTGCATGTTCGACACTCCTATCTTGTCAGGTTGTTCCGTCCGCGTTGGGAGGCGGTTGCCCGCCGCGTTCGGTCCGCTGGCGCAAGCCTAAAGACGGCTCGGCCAGACCGATAATGGCGACGACGATGGCAACCCAACCCAAGAGCAGAATTGCGATATAGACGGTCGCGAGCAGAACGCCGCGAAACTGCATGCCCCGGCTGTAGACGTGAATGACCGCCAATCCCTGGAGCGTGTAGGCGAAGAGGAGCGCCCCTGCGAGACCGGTCGCAACCAGCCCGGGCAGCCCCGGCACGAAGGAGGCCGCGAGCGCGGCGGCGAAGATCAAGAGAAACGCGTTGGGAAGTTCGAGCGCGTGAAGGTCGGGCCACGGTCGGAGCGCGCGCCCCGATGCATCGACAATGATCCCCGCAATCCAAAGATTGAACAGGGTGACGGTGAGCCAGACGGTGGCGAAGATGGCCGGAAGCGCCCGCGCGATCAGCGCCGCGATCTTGGCGATGTTCTCTTTGGTGAAGAGAGTGCCGTCGGGGTCGAGCTGCTTGAACGCGCTGTGGCCCAGAATCTCGCTGATCGACTCGCGATAGCTGTCCTGGTCGTAGCCGAGGAGGAGAGCGAGCAGCCCCGCGAGCAATCCGGCGATGAGCGCCGCCCAGCCGACAAGGCGCCCGGGCGGATACCATTCGAGCGCGGCGCCCTGTTCACCTTCCGCGGCGGGGACGGGGCGCGACAGAAGCGCGAGATGGGTGAGAAGCGCGACCGGCACGGCGATCAAGACGGCAAAAATCGCCGCTATGGCGGGCCCGAACACTAGCGCGACGACGACGGTTCCAGTCAGTGCGGAGAAGAGTGCGGCGCGGCCGCCCCAGCCGAGCCCGGCAAGACAGAGCGGGAGCGGCACCAGATAGAAGAGCACCCCGGCAATGGCGGTCGCCGTCGCGGCGGAGGCGAACAACGCCGCAGCGACGAGCCCGGAGCCTGCGCCGATGATGATGGGTGTTGGCATCGATTTCGCTGTCCCGCCTCCTTTGAAAGCGGTTAGGGGAGGGAGTGTCCCGCCCCAACTTTCTTTACGGCCTGGGCCGCGGCAATGGCCGCGAGCCTCTTACTGAATCAGGTACGGCAGAAGACCGAGGAACCGCGCGCGCTTGATCGCCCTGGCGAGCTCGCGCTGCTTCTTGGCTGAGACGGCCGTGATGCGGCTCGGCACCATCTTGCCCCGCTCGGAGACATAGCGCTGGAGCAGCT
>CAYMJW010000085.1:0-1236 GCA_964390455.1 uncultured Methyloceanibacter sp.
TCTTCGACGCCGCTTCGCGGCTTACCCCTCACCGCGCGCGCTCTCGCGCTCAAGTAGCGAAGCGGTAGCGCATCGAAAGAGGCGCGCGTGCTCTCCCACAAGGGGAGAGCGGGAGCGCGTTGCTGTGCTTCGACACAACATGCGGATTCCGTTGCGTGCCGCCGGTCAATACTCGACGCGGACGAGGTAGAGGCCATAAGCGGGCGCGACCGGCCCGCAGGCGCCGCGCGTCCGGGCCTCAAGCGCAGCGCGCAAATCGCGCGCGGTCCATTTGCCTTCGCCGATGAGCTTCAGAGAGCCCACCATCGAGCGCACCTGATTGTGCAGGAAGGAGCGCGCGCTTGTCTCGATCCTGATCTCGTCGCCATGCTGCGTGACGGCGAGCCGATCGAGCGTCTTGACCGGCGACGTTGCCTGGCATTCCGAGGAACGGAAGGTCGTGAAGTCATGATGTCCGATGAGGACCTGCGCGGCCTCGTGCATGGCGGCGGCGTCGAGCGCGTGCGCGATTTGCCAGGCGCGGGCGCGGTCGAGCGCCAGCGGCGAGCGCCGGTTGACGATGCGATAGAGGTAGTGGCGCGCGATCGCCGAGAAGCGCGCATCGAAATCGTCCGCTGCCTGTTCGCAGTCGAGCACGCTGATCGGGTCGGGCCGAAGCTGCGCGTTCAGGGCATCGCGCACTTTCCACGGCGCCCAGTCCTTGGCGAGATCCATGTGCGCGACCTGGCCCCGCGCATGCACGCCGGCGTCGGTGCGCCCCGCCCCGCGCGGGACCGCCTCCTCGCCGGAGAAGGCCTTGATCGCGTCGGCCAAGCGCCCCTGCACCGAGGGCCCGTTCTCCTGCATCTGCCAGCCGACGAAGGGCGTGCCGTCATATTCGAGGGTGAGCTTGTAGCGGGGCATGGCTTACGCGAGTACGGTCCCGGCCTTGAGCTTCACGCCGCGCAAGAAATCTGCCGCTTGCATCGGCTTTCGTCCGCCGCGCTGCACTTCCGTGAGCCGCACAGCGCCCTTGCCGCAGGCGATCGTGAGCTTGTCATCGAGAAGCGTTCCCGCGGGGCCTGATCCTTTGGCGAGCGCAGACCGCAAGACCTTGAGGCGCTCGCGCTTGCCGCCAAGCTCGATCTCGAACCAGGCGCCGGGATGAGGGGAAAGACCGCGGATGCGGTCATGCACGTCGCGCGCCTTGAGCCGCCAATTGATCCTCATCTCGCGCGGATCGAGCTTTGGCGCGTA
>CAYMJW010000085.1:1336-3324 GCA_964390455.1 uncultured Methyloceanibacter sp.
AAGGCGAGCGATACCGTAACAGAGCTCCGCCAACACCGGTGCGCAGAGGTAGAGTTCGCCGCGGGGCTGCCCGTCGAGCCAAGCGATAACGGCCGCATTGGGGGCACGCCGCATAGTCTCCGAAACGACGTTCGTATCGAGAACGATCATTCGAAGTCGGGTGGCCGTCTCGGAGCTTGGGACGGGCGGTCCTCAAGCTCCACCGGGCCGACCGCGCGGAAACGTTCCATAAGTGCAGTTCCGAGCCCCCGTGCCGGCGGGGTTTCGGCGAGCGCGCGGTTGATCAGGGCCTTGGCTTCCTCGGACAGGCTACGCCCGCTGCGGCGGGCGCGCGCCTCCAAGCGTCGCTTGAGCTTGGGATCGAGATTCCGGATCAGGAGGTCAGACATTTGATATCAACGATATCAATTGCTTTCCGAATTTGCAAGCTACTCTTCGCGATAGATGCCCCAGATGGCGTAGAGCGCGCTCGCGCTCGCGAGCAGAAACAGCACCGACAGCACGCCGCCCCCGACATTCCATCCGAGCAGGCGGCCGGTGTCGTAGAGCACGTACACGGCGAAGGTGAAGGCGAGGCCGTAGAGATAGGGCCGGCCCTTACGCGCGGCGACCGCGGCGATCACGGCGACGGCAAGTTCGAGCGCGATGGCGGCGATGAGCATCATGCTTTACAGCGCCTCCGCGCGCTTTTGCTTCGTGAACTTGCGGACCACCATATCGCGCTTCAGCCGCGACAGGTAATCGATGAAGAGGATGCCGTTCAGATGGTCGATCTCATGCTGCACGAGCGTCGCCCAGATGCCTTCGAGCTCTCTCTCTTGAGGCTTGCCCTCGCGGTCGATAAAGGCGACGCGCGTCTTGGCCGGCCGCTCGATCTCGGCGACGAAATCGGGGATCGACAGGCACCCCTCCTCGTGCAGCCGAAGCTCCTCCGAGCGATCGAGGATCTCGGGATTGACCATGACGAGCGGGGTCTTGGGCGCATCGTCCTTGGCTGGGTCCATGACGACCAGGCGGCGGGAAACGCCGACCTGGGGCGCCGCGAGCCCGATGCCCGGCGCGTCGTACATGGTTTCGAACATATCGTCGATGAGCCGGCGAAGCTCGGAATCGACGCGCTCGACGGCCTTCGCCTGCTTGCGCAGGAGCGGGTCGGGAAGGGTGAGGATCGGTCTGATGGCCATTTGAACGGCTGAAATAAGGATATGGCGGTCGCCGGTCAATGCGCGGCTGGCTTTCCATCCCAGGGCGCCCTGCCGCTTCCGCCTGCTGCAACCTTCAGTCGCAGTTGCGCGTATAGTGGGAGACCGGATAGGCCGAGCCTATCCACACGGAAGGCTAAGCCTATGCGTTATGGTGCCCGCGTCACTCTCCTTCTTGCTTTTCTCTTGGCGGTACCAGGCACGTTTACCCAAGCCGAGGAAACGCGGCCGGTGCCGCGCTTCGAGGAGGCCACGTGCCCGAAACTGCCGGGGGCCGAGGAGCTGGCCAAAGCGAGCTGCGGCTATCTCGTCGTGCGGGAAAATCGCAGCCGCCCGGA
This sequence comes from uncultured Methyloceanibacter sp., assembly GCA_964390455.1. Lineage (GTDB taxonomy): Bacteria > Pseudomonadota > Alphaproteobacteria > Rhizobiales > Methyloligellaceae > Methyloceanibacter. The sequence goes on from CAYMJW010000085.1 coordinate 2,877, forward strand.
GGGCCGAACCATCAAGCTCCTGGTCGCGAAATACCCGGCGCGCTCGCCGGACAAGCGGCCCGATCCCGTCGTCTATCTCGCCGGCGGGCCGGGCGACATCGCGCCGCTTGAGGTCAACGGGCTCATTGCCGCCGATTTCATCCGCGACCGCGACATCTACGTGGTGAGCCAGCGCGGCACCATGTTCTCGGAGCCGGCGCTCACCTGCGAGTCGAGCGACAACTTTGCGAGAGAGCTTCTCGGGCTGCGCTTCTATTCCGAGGCAACAAAGCGCGCCCATTTGGCGGCGACGGAAGCTTGCCATCGCGACCTCACCGCCACCGGCGCCGAACTCAGCGCCTACAATTCGAGCGAGAGCGCCGCCGATTTCGCCGACCTCCGCGAGGTGCTCGGGCTTGACACGTGGAACGTCTACGCGACGTCCTATGGCTCGTATCTCGGGCAGACG
>CAYMJW010000085.1:3424-11798 GCA_964390455.1 uncultured Methyloceanibacter sp.
GTCACCTGTCGCGAAGACTACCCGTTCGCGACGCCGGAAGATCTCGCCGCGGCCGGCCGCGAAGCGTTTCCGAACTTTCCCGCCTCGATACAGAACGAGGGTGTCGGCGGCTGGGCCTACGCCAACGAGGATTGCGGCGACGTTTGGAAGGTCCCCGCAGCGCCGAAGAGCATGCACGAGCCCGTCGCGAGCGATATTCCGACGCTGCTCATCTCCGGCAGCTTCGATACGCTGACCTCGCTTGCCGGCGCGAAAGAAGCGGCGGCAAAGCTATCCAACGCGACCATCATCAGCATCCCGGGCGTCGGGCATTTCGTGGCGCCTGCGTCGCCTTGCGCGCAGGCGGTCGTCGCCTCGTTCTTCGCCGATCCCACCGCCCCCGACACGTCCTGCGTCGGCACGCTTGTGCCACAGAGCTTCGTGGCGCCGCCCTCGCCCTGACCCGGCAGGGCCGCTTTGTCCCAGGCTCGCGCGGCCTAAGGGGGATGTTCCTGTTTTGGTCTAGATGGGCCGCGAATCGGTCTATCTTGGCCAGATGGTCTTCGAGCCCATCAGGATCGGGAACGTCGCGATCGACCCCGTGCTTGCGGCGCTCGCGCTCGCGGCTCTTGCCGCTCTTGCGCTCGTCATGCTCGCGATCGCACTCTTCGTGCATATGAGCCGCCGGCGGCGCGAGACGGAAGCGCAAGCCTCGGAGCTTGCCGAGCTGAAGGGGCGCTTGCAGAGCTTCGCCGAGATCAGCGTCGCGCGCCAGGGCGACGTCGCCCGCGCCGTCAACGAGCGGCTCGACCGCATGACGCAGAGGGTCGGCACCGACCTCAACGAGACCTCGCGCAAGACGCATGAGTCGATCGCCAAGCTCAACGAGCGGCTCGCGGTGATCGACACCGCGCAGCGGAACCTCACCGACCTCTCCAACAACATGGTGAGCTTGCAGGAGATACTGACCAACAAGCAGGCGCGCGGCGCCTTCGGCCAGATGCGCATGGAGACCATCGTCAAGGACGGGCTGCCCAAGGGCGCTTACACGTTCCAGGCGACGCTCTCGAACGGCAAGCGGCCGGACTGTCTCCTACATATGCCCAACACCAAGGCGTCCGTGGTGATCGACGCCAAGTTCCCGCTCGAAGGCTTCGAGGCCTTTCGCGCCGCGCGGCGCGACGAAGAAAAGAAGGATGCGGCGCGGCGCGTGCGGATCGACGTTGCCCGCCATGTCGATGCGATGGCCGAGCGCTATTTCATCACCGGCGAGACGCAAGACACCGCCATTCTGTTCGTGCCGTCGGAAGCGATCTACGCCGATCTGTGCGAGCATTTCACCGATCTCGTGCAGAAGGCGCACCGCGCTCGCATCGTGATCTGCGCGCCCAATATGCTCATGCTCGCGGTGCAGACGATGCAGGCGATCCTCAAGGACGTGCAGATGCGCGAGCAGGCGCATCTGATCCAGCACGAGGTGGCGAAGCTGATGGACGATATGGGCCGCTTCCGCGAGCGCGTGCTCGATCTGCAGCGCCATTTCGGCCAGACCAATCAGGACATCGAGAAGATCCTCACCTCCTCAGAGAAGATCGCCGCGCGCGGGCGAAGGATCGAGACTTTGGATCTCGAGGACGCGCCTTCCCAGATCGAACCGGCCGCCTCCCCCTCACCCGTCCCGCGGGGAGAGGGAGAAACAGCGACGCGCGGCGTCGAGCGTGCGCGGAACGGCGGCTTCCGCCAGCCGGACCTGCTCGCCAAAGAGCCATGACCTCGCCACTGGCTGGAAGCGTGAACCTGTTGGATCAATTGCTGGCGGGCGGCGCGGCCAGTCTCTTCAACCTCGCCATCCATGCCATGCTGCTCGCGGTCGTGGTCTGGACCGCACGCCGGCTCTCGGCGAAGGACAGCTTCGCGCCGGCCTTTCTCCAATACAGCGTCATGATCTTAGCGACGGGCGCGCTGCTGATGGCGGGGCATTTCCTCGAGGTGCTGGTCTGGGCCATGACCTACAACTTGGCCGGCGCGGCTCCGCCCGGCGCCGACCTCGTCTATTTCGCCTTCGGCAACTACACGACGCTCGGTTACGGCGACGTGATCCTGCTGCCGCAATGGCGGCTGCTCAGCCCGATTACGGCGCTCAACGGCATCATTCTGATCGGCTGGTCCACGGCGCTCGTCGTCGACATCTTGCGCCGAACGGGAACGGCGCCGGCCACGGCCTGACCGTCATGGCACTTCCCTCATGCTGAGGAGCGCTCCAAGGGAGCGCGTCTCGAAGCACGCATCCTTCGAGACGCCGCCTTTTGGCGGCTCCTCAGGATGAGGGTTCGCGTTTCGCATAACGCCCCCCACCCCGACGCCGCCGTCGGCGTCGTCGGACCTCCACGAGGGGGAGGTTAAGACCTTGCCGCTTCTGATGACTCGTCATACCGGCGAAAGCCGGTATCCAGCATGACAAGCGCGGTGCGTGCCGCTCCTGGATTCCGGCTTTCGCCGGAATGACGTGGTCTCAGGTTGAGAGCCACTCCCCACCCACTCCGCCTGCACATTGAACCGAAACGCTCCTGACCTCGTCCAAGGGGAGGATTGGCGTTCATGCCAACCGACAAGAGGAGGAGCAGCTTATGAAGACGGTCCCCATAACCGGCGTGTTGGTTGCCGTCATGACGTTCGGCGTTATGGTGACAATGCACGAGGCAAGCAGGGCGGATCGCCTCGTCTCGCAAGCGGTCCCCTCAGTGGCAGAGAAAACTCTGAAATCGATGCCGCCGCAGACGCCACACTGTGACTGTTCCAATTGCAGCGCCGAGCACTGTCTGACCCCAGCGCATGGCCCCAGACTGAAGCTACAACTTCAGCCCCGGGGCTAGAGCGGATCGAGCGCGCTGTCCGGAGATGGCCTGCTCTGCCGGCGCCAAGCGACCAGAAGCCCGTGCTTCGGCGCGAACAGAAAGGCGAGCAGGAAACCGGCGGCCTGCACCAGAACGATGCAGGCGCCGGTCGCTCCATCGATGTGGAAGCTCAGAATCGTGCCGAGAGCGGCAGACGCCATCGCTGTCGCCGAAGCGATGATAAGCATGCGCTCGAACCGGTCGGTGAGGAGATAGGCCGTGGCGCCGGGCGCGATCAGCATGGCGATCACGAGAATGATGCCGACCGCCTTGAGCGCGCTGACGATGGTGAGCGCGAGCAGGACGAGCAGGCCGTAATGCAGCGTCCGGACCGGCAGGCCAATGGCGCGAGCCTGGTTCGGATCGAAGCAATAGAGCAGAAGATCGCGCCGCTTCATGAGCACGAGCAGAAGCGTGCCGCCGGCGATCACGGCCGTCTCGGCGAGATCGCCGAGGGTGACGCCAAGCACGTTGCCGAACAGGATATGGTTCAGGTGCTGGTCGGTCTCGATCTTGGTGAAGAGGACGAGGCCAAACCCGAACATGCCGGAGAACACGATGCCCATGACCGTGTCCTCCTTCACGCGGCTGTTCTCCTTGAGGTAGCCGGTGAGCAGCGCGCAGGAGAGGCCCGCGGCGAAAGCGCCGATCGCGAGCGGGAGCCCGAGCACGTAGGCGATGACGATGCCCGGCAGCACAGCATGCGAGATGGCATCGCCCATCAGCGACCAGCCCTTGAGCACGAGATAGCAGGAGAGCACGGCGCAGACGGCCCCGACCAGGAGCGACACGACGAGCGCGCGCTGCATGAAGGGATAGCTGAGCGGAACCACGATCCAGTCGAGCATGGTCATCATGCGGCAGCCTCCGCAGGCGCGAGGCGCCGGCGCCGCGCGGCGAGCACCCCGTGCTTCGGCGCGAAATAGAAGGCGGCGAGGAACAGAAGCGTCTGAAGCGTGACAATGACGCCGCCGGTCGCGCCGTCGAGAAAATAGCTGAGATAGGCGCCGGCGAAGCTCGTCACCGCGCCGAGCGCGACGGCGATAACAATGAGGCGCCCGAAGCGGTCGGTGAGCAGATAGGCGGTTGCGCCCGGCGTCACCACCATGGCGATGACGAGGCAGGCGCCAACGGTCTGGAGCGCCGCCACCGTGCAGGCGCTGAGCAAGGTAAAGAACACAATTCTGAGCGGGCGAGGATCGAGACCGATGCTGCGCGCATGGTTCTCGTCGAAGAAGGTCACCATCAGGTCCTTCCAGATGAAGGCCATGACGGCGAGCGAGACCGCAGCGATGAGGACGACCTGCCACGCATCCTCATCGGAGATGGCGAGGATGTTGCCGAGCACGATGGTCTGGATGCTGACCGAGGTCGGCCAGATCGAGGCCATCAGCAGGCCAACCGAGAACAGCGTGGTGAAGACGAGGCCGATCACCGCATCTTCGCGCAGCCGCGTGTGCTGCTTGACGAAGGTCATGGCGAGCGCGGCGAGAATGCCGGCGAAGAAGGCGCCCACGGCGAAGGGCGCGCCGATGATATAGGCGGCCGCCACGCCCGGAACGATCGAATGCCCGAGCGCGTCGCCCATAAGCGACCAGCCTTTCAGCATCAGATAGCAGGAGAGAAAGGCGCAGACGGCACCGACGAGCGCGCTGACCCACATCGCCTTCAGCATGTAGTCGTAACCGAACGGCACGGCGAGCTCGGTCATCAGCTCGCTCATTTCGGGGCCGTTTCGCTCTCTTTGCGCCGGCGCGGCTTGTCGCCGTAGAACACGAGCGGCCGCTCGTCGTCGGTGAGCACGGTCACGCGGCGCGCATCGTCGTCGTCGTGCAGCGCGCGACCGCCAAGCTCGAAATTGCGGAGCACGCCGCCGAAGGCATGTTCGAGATTCTTCTGGGTGAAGACCTCGGCGGTGGGGCCTGCGGCCAGCACCTTGCGGTTGATGAGCACGACCTCGTCGCAGAAATCCGGCACGCTGCCGAGATTGTGGGTCGAAACTAGCATCAGATGCCCCGAGGCGCGGAGCTCGCGCAAAAGGTCGATGATGGCCGTCTCGGTCTTGACGTCGATCCCGGTGAAGGGCTCATCGAGAAGGATGATGCTGCCGCCTTGCGCCAGCGCCCGGGCGAGGAACACGCGCTTGCGCTGGCCGCCGCTCAACTCGCCGATTTGGCGGTCGCGATAGGCGCCAAGTCCCACGCGATCGAGCGCCTCGGCAACGATCCGGCGATCGTCGCGCGAGGGCCGCCGCAGGAAATTCATGTGTCCGTAGCGGCCCATCATCACCACGGTCTCGACCAGGACGGGAAAGTTCCAGTCCACCTCTTCGCTCTGCGGCACATAGGCGACGATGTTGCGCCTCAGCGCCGCATCGACCGGCATCCCGCACAGCCTGACGTCGCCCGAAGACGGCCTGGCGAAGCCCATGATCGCCTTGAAGATGGTGGACTTGCCGCTGCCGTTGACGCCGACCAGCGCGCAGATCGTGCCGGGGCCGAGCGCGAAGGTGGCGTCGCGCATGGCCGTGACGCCATTGGGGTAGGTCACGGTCAGACCCTCGACCTCGATGCTGGGGCAGCTTGTCTCGCTCGAAGGCGTGACGTCGCGATTAAGAGCGTCCATCCTCGAACCCCTTGGCGATGGTCTCGACCGTCACTTGCAGAAGATCGAGATAAGTCGGCACCGGCCCATCGGCGGCACTCAGGGAATCCACATAGAGCACGCCACCGTAGCGCGCGCCCGTCTCCTTGGCCACTTGCTTCGCGGCGCGGTCGGAGATCGTGCTTTCGCTGAACACGACGGGGATCGCGTTTGCGCGCACGAGGTCGATCACTTTTCGCACCTGCTGCGGCGTGCCTTGCTCGTCGGCGTTGATCGGCCAAAGATAGGCTTCGCGCATGCCATAGTCGCGGGCGAGGTAGCTGAAGGCGCCCTCGCTGCTGACGAGAAAGCGCTGACCTTCCGGGATCGCCGCCAGCCGCTTGCGTAAGGGTTCATCGAGCGCCTTGATCTTGGCGGCGTAGGCGGCGGCGTTGCGGTTATAGGTCTCCGCATTGGCCGGATCATATTTGACGAGCGCCTTTCGGATATTCTCGACATAGAGAAGCGCGTTCGACGGCGACATCCAGGCATGCGGGTTCGGCTTGCCGCTATAGGGTCCCTCGTGGATGCCCATCGGCTCGATGCCGTCGGTCAACACCACGCTCGGCACCTTCTCGACGTTCTGGAAGAACCTCTCGAACCAGCGCTCGAGATCGAAGCCGTTCCACAGCACGAGATCGGCGTCCTGCGCCTTGACGATGTCGAGCGGCGTGGGCTGGTAGCCGTGGATCTCGGCGCCGGGCTTGGTGATCGAGACGACTATCGCTTTGTCGCCGGCGACGTTCTGGGCGATGTCCTGGATCACGGTGAAGGTGGTCACGACCTTGAACGGACCGCCCTCTTCAGCCGGCTCCGCCTTGGCCACGAAGTTGAAAAGAGCCAAAGCGGCGGTGAGGCAGACGCCGAGCCCAATCGATCTTGCTTTCAATCCGAATCTCCCGATGGCCTGAAATGTCCCCCAGTACAAATCATAGATGCAATTGCGACCTATTCTCAAGTAGTAAATCGGCCCGATGCCCGCGGATTTCAAGGGACGACGCGGCGGGTCGAGACTGATATGAAATAGCATGACTGTCACGGGGGACGCACGACAGCAGCCTCAAGCACAGCGCCGTTGGACCGAGATCCTGTTCACCCGGAAGATGCTGACCTGCATCTTCCTGGGCTTCAGTTCGGGGATGCCGCTGTATGTCCTGATCTCGCTGGTGCCGGCCTGGCTGCGCAGCAACGGGGTGGACCTCGCCACCATCGGCCTCTTCGCCCTGGTCGGGCTGCCTTACACCTGGAAGTTTCTGTGGTCGCCGTTGATGGACCGCTACAAGCTGCCGTTCCTCGGCCGCAGGCGCGGCTGGGCGGTGCTTGTGCAGCTCGGGCTCCTGCTCTCGATCGGCGTCTTGGGCCAGTTCGATCCCTCCTCCTCGCTCCAAACAATCGTCGCGGTCGTGTTCATTGTCGCCTTGTTTGGCGCGAGCCAAGACATCGTCATCGACGCTTACCGGCGCGAACTCTTGGCCGACGATGAGCTCGGAACCGGCACGTCCATCTGGGTCAATGCCTACCGGCTCTCGGGTCTCGTGCCGGGGTCTCTGGCATTGATCCTCGCCGACTTCCTGCCCTGGACGGTGGTGTTTTGGGTCACCGGCCTGTTCATGCTGGTCGGCATCATCACCACTTTGACAATCAAGGAAGTGAGCGATGACGCGTTGGCGCCGCGCACCTTGCGCGAGGCCGTCATCAATCCCTTTGTGGAGTTCTTCAGCCGCGACGGACTCATGGCCGGGTTGGCCATCCTCGGCTTTTTGTTTCTCTACAAGCTCGGGGACAACATGGCCACGGCGCTGGCGACGCCGTTCTATCTCGATATGGGCTACAGCCTGAGCGAGATCGGCTCGGTGGCCAAGGCGGCCGGGCTGTGGGCCAGCATCGCCGGCGGCACGCTTGGCGGCATCATCATGCTGAAAGTGAGCATCAACCGGGCGCTTTGGCTGTTCGGTTTCGTCCAGATGTTCACCATCCTGCCGTTTGTATGGCTGAGCCAGGCGGGGCATACGCTCGCGGGGCTCTTCGTCGTGGTCAGTGGCGAGTACCTGGGGATCGGTCTTGGCGCGATCGCGCTGACGGCCTTCATGGCAAGAGAAACCAGCAAGGCCTTCACCGCCACCCAATTTGCCCTGTTCAGCAGTTTCATCGCGGTTCCGCGGACGCTCGCCAATGCCTCGACCGGCTTCATCGTGGAAGCCGTGGGGTGGACGCAGTTCTTCGTCCTCTGCACCATCGCCGCAATTCCCGGCATGCTGTTGTTGCTGAAGGTGGCGCCGTGGACGGACAAGAAGGAGAAAGAAAAAGAGCAGAGCCCCGCCACCGCGTCGGGATAGCTCGCGGCGCGAGCCTTACATCGGCTTCCTTGATTTGACGGCGGCAGCGAGCGTGCCTTCGTCGAGATAGTCGAGCTCGCCGCCGATCGGCACGCCATAAGCGAGCCGCGACACGGTGACGTTCGAGCCGGCCAAGCGGTCCATCAGGTAATGCGCCGTCGACTGTCCCTCGACCGTGGCGTTGAGCGCGAGCAGCACCTCTTTCACGTTCGGCTCGCGCGCGCGTTCGATCAGCTTTGAGATGGTGAGATCGTCGGGACCGATGCCGTCGAGCGGCGAGAGCGTGCCGCCGAGCACATGATAGAGCCCGTTGAGCACGCCCGCGCGTTCGAGCGCCCAGAGATCGCCGACCTCCTCGACGACGCAGATGAGCGCGCGATCGCGTGCCGGGTCGCGGCAGAGCGTGCACGGGCTCTGCGTGTCGATATTGCCGCAAGTCTCGCAAGTGAGGATCGTGTCGCGGGTCTCGGTCAGCGCCGCGGCAAGCGGTCCCAATAACTGCTCCTTCTTCTTGACGAGATG
>CAYMJW010000086.1:0-1509 GCA_964390455.1 uncultured Methyloceanibacter sp.
CTGTTCGACCTCAAGGACGAGGCCGAGATCGGCCATATCCGGCTCTCGCGCGAGGCCGACCTCGTCGTCGTCGCGCCCGCGACCGCCGATCTTCTCGCCAAGATGGCGCAGGGCTTGGCGGACGATCTCGCCTCGACCGTCCTCCTTGCCACCGACAAGAACGTGCTGGCCGCGCCCGCGATGAATGTGCGGATGTGGCATCACCCCGCCACGCAACGAAATCTCGCCACGCTCCGCGAAGACGGCATCAGCTTTGTCGGACCCGACGAGGGCGACATGGCTTGCGGCGAATATGGCTTGGGTCGCATGGCCGAGCCGCAAGCGATCCTCGCCGCAATCGAAAAGATGCTCGGCGCCGAGGCGGGTGAGCCGCGCGCCGGCGCCACGCCCATAAGGTCGCTCGCAGGCCGTCGCGTCCTCATCACCTCCGGCCCGACGCAGGAGCCGATCGATCCCGTGCGCTATATCGCCAACCGCTCCTCGGGCAAGCAGGGTCATGCTTTGGCACGTGCCGCACTCGCACTCGGCGCCGAGGTGACGCTCGTGACCGGGCCTGTCGCGCTCCCCGATCCGCACGGCGCGCGCGTGGTGAGAGTTGAGACGGCGCAAGAAATGCTTGCCGCTACGCTCGCCGCGCTTCCCGCCGACATTGCCATTTGTGCTGCGGCCGTCGCCGATTGGCGCGCGGCCGACGAAGCGCCGCAGAAATTGAAGAAGAAGGGCGGGGAGACCTCGCTGAAGCTGACGCAGAATCCCGACATCCTCGCGGCGATCGCGAAGCCCGGGCCGAAGCGCCCGCGCCTCGTCATCGGCTTTGCCGCCGAGACCGAGAAGGTGGTCGCCAACGCAACCGAGAAGCGCCGCGCCAAGGGGGCCGACTGGATCGTCGCCAACGACGTTACGCCCGGCTCCGGCGTGATGGGCGCCGATCTCACGCAAGTCCATCTCGTCACGGCATCGGGCGTCGAGGATTGGCCGGCTCTGAGCAAAGACGAGACCGCGGCGCGGCTCCTTGCCCGAGCGGCAGCGATGCTCGCCGCGAAGCGCCCGGCGGCGGGATGAGCCTCACACTTCGCGTGAAGCGGCTCCCGCATGGCACCGGGCTGCCGCTTCCGTCTTATCAATCGCAAGACGCGGCCGGCCTCGATGTGGTGGCGGGCGTGCCCGAAGGGGCGCCGGTCGAGCTTCTGCCGGGGGCTCGCGCTCTCATTCCCACGGGCTTCGTGCTGGAACTCCCGAAAGGCTACGAGGCGCAAGTCCGCCCGCGCTCGGGGCTTGCGCTGAAGCACGGGGTGACGCTCGCAAACAGCCCCGGCACCATCGATTCCGACTATCGCGGCGAGCTCATGGTGATCCTCATCAATCACGGCGCCGAGCCGTTCGTCGTCCGCCGCGGCGACCGAATAGCCCAGCTCGTGATCGCGCCTGTCGCTCATGTCGAAATCGTGGCTGCCGACACACTCGGCGCAACGGCGCGAGGACAGGGCGGCTTCGGCTCCACCGGCTGAC
>CAYMJW010000086.1:1609-11632 GCA_964390455.1 uncultured Methyloceanibacter sp.
GACACACTCGGCGCAACGGCGCGAGGACAGGGCGGCTTCGGCTCCACCGGCTGACAATTCCTTGCCACTCCGGCTTCGCCGCTTCCCTTTTCCCGCTCTCCCCTTGGGGGAGAGCACACGCGCCTCTGGCGCGTGGCGAGGGGTAAGCGGGCAAAGCCCGCGTCAAGAGGACTCACCCCCTCACCCTTCCCGCCATTCGCCGCGCTTCGCGCGTCGGGCGGAAAGCCCTCTCCCCAAGGGGAGAGGGGAAGATCGGCTTCCCGGGCATGACGAGGTTGAAGATAGGGCATACATTCCCATGATGCTCACCCCTGACGAGATCGAGCGCTACAAGCGCCAGCTGGTATTGAAGGAGATCGGCGGCGAGGGCCAACAGAAGCTGAAAGCTTCGCGCGTGCTCGTGGTAGGCGCAGGCGGGCTCGGCTCGCCACTCATTCTTTATCTTGCCGCCGCCGGCGTCGGCGAGATCGGCATCATCGACAGCGACCGGGTGAGCCTCGACAACCTCCACCGCCAGATCGTCCACGACACCAATCACGTAGGCCAGGCGAAGACGCGGAACGCGGCGGCGGCGATCGAGCGCCTCAACCCGCATGTCGCGACGCGCCTCTACTCGACCCGCCTTGTCCCTGAGAACGCGCTTGCCATCATCGGTGCTTACGACATCGTCGCCGACGGCTCGGACAATTTCGCCACGCGCTATCTCGTCAATGATGCGTGCTATCTCGCGAAGAAGCCGCTGGTGTTCGCCGCCGTGGGTCCCTTCGACGGCCACCTGACGACGTTCCGCGCCTTCGAGACAGACGCCGGCGGCAATCCGCGCCCGTCTTATCGTTGCCTGTTTCCCGAGCCGCCGCCTGAAGGCACGGTCGCGCCCTGCTCGGAAGCGGGCATTCTCGGCCCCGTCGCGGGCGTCATCGGCTCGCTTGCCGCGGTCGAAGTCGTGAAGGAGCTGCTTCAGATCGGCGACAGTCTCGTCGGCAGGCTCATTCTCTACGACGCGCTCCAGGCGCGAGTGAGCGCGATCGCCTATGGCTGGGACCCCGACAATCCGCTGAACGGCCGCGCTCCCAGGTTCCATGACCTCTCGCATCACCGCCCGGCCCTGGTCGAAACTGGCGGATAAGTCCCTCACTGTCATCGCCCGGCTCGACCGGGCGATCCAGTAATCGCCGTCGAGCGTTGTTTCAGAGATCAGGTGTTACTGGGTGCCCGCCTTCGCGGGCATGACAATAAGTAAGGATAGTCACCATGCCCAATGAATCGATCACCACGACCTGCGCCATCGCCGGCGGCGGGCCTGCCGGCATGATGCTGGGCTATCTGCTTGCCCGCGCCGGGGTCGATGTCGTGGTGCTGGAAAAGCACGCGGACTTCCTGCGCGATTTTCGCGGCGACACCATCCATCCTTCGACGCTCGAGGTGATGCACGAGCTTGGCCTGCTGGATGCGTTTCTCAAGCTGCCGCACCAGAAGGTGCGCGAGATCGGCGGGATCATCGGCGACGAGAAGGTCATGTTAGCTGATTTTACCCACTTGCCCACGCGCTGCGGCTTCATCGCCTTCATCCCGCAATGGAACTTCCTCGATTTTCTCGCCGACCAGGGCAAACGCTATCCGACCTTCAAGCTGATGATGCAGGCCGAGGCTGACGATCTCTTATGGGAAGGCGACAGGGTGGCAGGGCTCAGAGCGAAGCTCCCGGACCGCAGGCTCGAGGTCCGCGCCTCCCTTGTCGTCGGCGCCGATGGCAGACATTCCACGGTGCACGCTCTCGCCGGGCTTAAGGTCGAGGATCTCGGCGCGCCGATGGACGTGCTGTGGCTCCGTCTGTCGAAACGCGCCGGCGATGGATCGCAGACGCTTGGCCGCCTCCAGGCCGGACGTCTCTTCATCATGCTCGATCGCGGCGATTACTGGCAGTGCGCTTTCGTCATCCCCAAAGGCGGCTTCGATTCGCTGCGGGCCAAGGGGATCGAGCCGTTCCGCAACGAGATCGTGGCGCTCAATCCGGCACTCGCCGACCGCGCGAACGAGATCGCCTCATGGGATGACGTCAAGCTGCTCACGGTGCGCGTCGATCGCCTGAAGCGCTGGTATCGGCCCGGGCTGCTGTGCATCGGCGATGCGGCCCACGCGATGTCGCCGGTCGCGGGCGTGGGCATCAATCTCGCCATTCAGGACGCGGTCGCCGCCGCCAATATCTTGTGGAAGCCGCTCCGCGAGGGGCGCGTCGCGGAGGAGGTGCTGGCAAAGGTGCAGGCGCGGCGGCAGTGGCCGACCGAAATGACGCAAGCCGTGCAGCTCTTCGTGCAAAAGCGCGTCATCGGCAACGTCTTGAGCATGACGGCGCAGCCGCGGCCGCCCTTCATCGTCACGCTGCTCAACCGCTTTCCCGTCCTCCGCCGCATCCCGGCGCGGCTCATCGGCATGGGCTTCCGCCCCGAACATGTGCAGACGCCCGTTGCTCCAGCGCTAACAGAAATTCCCCTCTCCCCCTTGAGGGAGAGGGCTTCCCGCCCGACGCGCGCGGCGCTCAAGTAGCGCAGCGGTAGCGCAAAAGTTGAGCGCGCGACGAATGGCGGGAAGGGTGAGGGGGTCATTCCTTTTTGACGCGGGCTTTGCCCGCTGTCCCCTCACCACGCGCGCATTGCGCTCAAGCAGCGGAGCGGTAGCGCATCGAAAGCGCGCTTGTGCTCTCCCACAAGGGGAGAGCGGGAAAAATCTGACAACCGATATCTGATGTCTGATTCCTGGTCAGAACATCGCCGGGTGGACGCGGTCGGGCGGCGCGTGGCCGTCGAGGAAGGTCTTGATGTTGATGATGACCTTCTCGCCCATATCGACCCGGCCCTCGAGCGTGGCCGAGCTCATATGCGGCAGCACCACCACTTTGCTGCTCTTGAGTAGCTTCGGATTGACCGCCGGCTCGTGCTCGAACACGTCGAGCCCCGCGCCGGCAAGCTCGTTGTTCTCGATCATGCGCGCGAGCGCGTTCTCGTCGATCACCTCGCCGCGCGCGGTGTTTACGATATAGGCGGACGGCTTCATCAACGCGAGCCGGCGGGCCGAGAGCAGATGATAGGTCGCGGGCGTATGCGGGCAGTTGATCGAGATGATGTCCATGCGCGCGAGCATCTGGTCGAGGCTGTCCCAATAGGTGGCCTCCAGCGCCTTCTCGATGTCGGGGGCCACGCGCCTGCGGTTGTGATAGTGGATCTGAAGACCGAAGGCCTTGGCGCGCTTGGCCACGGCCTGGCCGATCCGCCCCATGCCGACGATGCCGAGCCGCTTGCCGTAGATGCGATGGCCGAGCATCCAGGTCGGCGACCAGCCGCGCCAGCCATTGGCCTCGCTCTTGAGCAGTGCCGCGCCCTCGGTCAGCCGCCGCGGCACGGCGAGGATCAGCGCCATGGTCATGTCGGCGGTGTCCTCGGTCAGCACGCCCGGCGTGTTGGTGACGAGAATCGAGCGGTTCCGCGCCGTCTCGAGGTCGATATTGTCAACGCCGGTGCCGAACTGGGCGATCAGCTTGAGGTTTGGGCCGGCCTGGCTCAGCACACCGCGATCGATGCGGTCCGTGACGGTGGGCACCAAAATGTTGGCGGTCTTGGCGGCGTCGATCAGCTCCTCGCGCGTGAAGGGCTTGTCGTCGAGATTGAGCCTTGCGTCGAATAGCTCCCGAAGCCGCGTCTCGACCACGTCAGGGAGCTTGCGCGTGACGATAACGATGGGTCGTTCGGCCATGACCGGTCCAGTTCGGATGTGTGGGGGAAGGGAGCCTTCCGCACCAGATTGGGCCGCTCCGGGGAGGGCGCGCCGCCTTGTCTAACAGAAGCGACTTTGCCAGATAAAGCGTCATCTTGGCACAAGGGCCACGATCCTTTCACTTTTCTGGGTCATTCCAGAGACATCGGGACCGGCCGATTCGGGGGGCGGCCCGCTGCAGCAAGGCGCGTCAGCCGCCGGGCGGGGGTAGAACGGTGAGGCATCGGAGTTTGGTTCGGATTTTTGCCGCCTTGGCGCTGGTCCTTGCGACGGCGAGCCAAGGTCAGGCCGCAGGCGATGGTGCCAAACCGGATGGCGCTGAAGCCTCAAGCAAGGCAGCGCTCCCCTTGCCGCGTTTCGTCAGCCTGAAATCCGACAAGGTGAACGTGCGCAAGGGGCCGAGCACCGATCAGGCGATCGTCTGGGTCTTCTCCCGCGCCGGCCTTCCCGTCGAGATCATCGCCGAATCGGAGAATTGGCGGCGCGTCCGCGACAGCGAAGGGGCGGACGGCTGGGTGTTTCACAGCCTGCTCAGCGCGCGGCGCACCGCGCTCGTGGCACCCTGGACCAAGGGCGAAGAAAGCGTCCCCCTCTACACCTCCAAATCGACCAGCGCCCGGGCCGTGGCGGCGCTTCAGGCCGGCGTTCTCGGCAACATCCTCTCTTGCGACGGCGAATGGTGCAACGTCTCGGTCGAGGACTACTCCGGCTATGTGCAGCAGGAGAAGCTGTGGGGCGTCTATCGCGGCGAGGAAGTGAAGTAGGCCGTCAGCGTCGGCGCTTGTTGACGAGGCGCACCAGCACATCGACCCGCGAAATGGCCGTGCCTTCCGGCGCCTCGGGCAACCCGTCGATGCGAATCGATCCGGTGGCGATGTCCATTAGCCTGCCGGAGTGCTCGCAGAAGAAGTGGTAGTGATTGCACGTGTTGGTGTCGAAATAGGCCTTGGCACCTTCCACCGCGACCTCCCGCAGCAATCCGGCGTCGGTGAACTGGTGCAGCGTGTTGTACACGGTCGCCAGCGAAACCGGCACTTTGCGCGCCAAGGCCTCCTCGTGCAGCGCCTCGGCCGTGACGTGGCGATCGCCGCTCGCGAACAGGAGATGCGCGAGCGCCACGCGCTGACGCGTTGGCCTCAAACCTGCGTCGCGCAGGATTTTGGCCACGTCGTCCGGCGTGCGCCTGAGTGGCAATCGATGCGGGTCCGAGGGCAACCGGTGCATTCTGGTGTCCGTATCCGATAACACGTCACGGAAATATAGGCGCAAACCACGCCTTGCTGCAATGTCACCAGAGCATAGCTCGCGCCGGCGGGGCGAAAGGCCGCAGCTACCCCAAGCGGAGCGACCGATCCGCCCTTGAACCGCCCAAATCCCGGTGCGAGGCGGGCTTTTGGCGGACTTCCGTCTGTGTTAGGAAACCTCCTTTGGTGGGCCGGGAGAGAGCCTTAAGACCGATGTCAGAGCGACGAGATCGATTCGACTACGAGGCGCTTCTGGCCTGCGCGCGGGGCGAGCTGTTCGGCCCGGGCAACGCCCAGCTGCCGCTGCCTCCGATGCTGATGTTCGACCGCATTTGCGAAGTCAAGGAGCAGGGGGGCGAGCACGGCCAGGGGCGGATCGTGGCCGAGCTCGACGTGAAGCCCGATCTCTGGTTCTTCCCCTGCCATTTCAAGGGCGATCCGGTGATGCCGGGCTGCCTCGGGCTCGACGCGCTGTGGCAGCTGCTCGGGTTCTTTCTCGGCTGGCTCGGCGCGCCCGGGAAGGGCCGCGCCTTGAGCGTGGGCGAGGTCAAGTTCTCGGGCATGGTGCTGCCAAGCATGAAGAAGCTCGAATACATCGTCGAGTTGAGGCGCGTGATCCGGCGCAAGTTCACCCTCGGCACCGGCGATGGCTGGCTGAAGGCCGACGGCGAGACTATCTATACGGCCAAGGACCTCAGGGTCGGCCTGTTCCAGGCGGGCGAAGCCGCTCCCGCCGGTGTCTGACCCGTTCTGCTCAGAGCGGCGCTGGCTTCCGAGGATCGTGATCCGATGAAACGTGTGGTCGTGACGGGGATGGGCATCGTGTCCTCCATCGGCAACAGCGCCCAGGAGGTGCTCGCCTCCTTGCGCGAAGCGAAATCCGGCATCGTCAAGGCCGAGACCTATGCCGAGCTCGGCTTCCGCTGCCAGGTGCACGGCGCGCCCAAGATCGATTGGGAAGGCATGATCGACCGCAAGGTGCGCCGCTTCATGGGCTCGGGCGCCGCCTGGAATTACCTCGCCATGGAGCAGGCGATCCGCGATGCCGGGCTTGAGGAGAACGACATCTCCAATGAGCGCACCGGCCTCATTATGGGGTCGGGCGGCCCCTCGACGCGCGCCATCGTCCAGGCCGCCGACACCACCCGCGCCAAGGGCGCCAAGAAAGTCGGCCCGTTCGAGGTGCCCAAGGCCATGTGCTCGACCAACTCGGCCACGCTCTCGACGCCCTACCATATCAAGGGTGTGAGCTACTCGATCTCATCGGCTTGCTCGACCTCGGCGCACTGCATCGGCAACGGCGCCGAGCTGATCCAGCTCGGCAAGCAGGACATCGTGTTTGCCGGCGGCGGCGAGGAGCTCGACTGGACGCTGTCCGTCCTGTTCGACGCCATGAACGCCATGTCCTCCGATTTCAACGACCGGCCCGAAGTCGCGAGCCGCGCCTATGACGTCAATCGCGACGGTTTCGTCATCGCCGGCGGCGCGGGCGTGGTCGTGCTCGAGGACCTGGAACACGCGAAAGCGCGCGGTGCCCGCATCTATGCCGAGGTCGCAGGCTACGGCGCCACCTCGGACGGCCATGACATGGTGCAGCCCTCGGGCGAGGGCGCGGTTCGTTGCATGCGCATGGCCATGCAGAATGTGGACGGCATCGACTACATCAACCCGCACGCCACCTCGACGCCGATCGGCGACGTCAAGGAAATCGAGGCGATCCGCGAGGTGTTCGGCGACAACTGCCCGCCGATCAGTGCGACCAAATCGTTGACCGGCCATTCGCTCGGCGCCGCCGGCGTGCACGAGGCGATTTACTCGCTGCTGATGATGAATAACGGATTCATTTGCGAATCCGCCAATATCGAGACCATCGACCCTGCTGTCTCCGACATGCCGATCGTACGCAAGCGCCAGGATAACGTCGCCATCGACAGCGTGATGTCGAACAGCTTCGGCTTCGGCGGCACCAACGCCACCCTGGTCTTTCGCCGCCTGGATGACTGAGACAACAGGAGCGACGTGGGTTTAACCCGTAACCATAGTAGGCATCATGGCAACAACAAGAGATATCGCTAAGCCTGCGCCGTTGATGGCAGGGAAGAGGGGATTGGTGATGGGGGTCGCGAATGACCGCTCGATCGCCTGGGGCATTGCGCGCGTACTGCACGGGCAGGGCGCCGAGCTTGCCTTCTCCTATCAGGGCGGGGCGTTCGGACGCCGCGCCGTCCCGCTTGCCGAGTCGATCGGCTCCAAGATCATCGTGGAGGCCGATGTCGAGGATCTGAAGAGCGTCGAGCGCGTGTTCGAGGCGATCGGCAAGACATGGGGCTCGCTCGACTTCGTCGTGCACGCGCTCGCGTTTTCCGACCGCAACGAGCTGAAGGGCCGCTATTGCGACACCACGCGCAAGAATTTCGAGCACACGATGGTGATCTCGTGCTTCTCCTTCACCGAGATCTGCAAATTGGCCGCGGCGCTCATGCCCTCGGGCGGCTCGCTTCTGACGCTGACCTATGGCGGCGCGAGCCGGGTCGTGCCCTGCTACAACGTCATGGGGGTCGCCAAGGCGGCACTCGAGACGAGCGTGCGCTATCTCGCCTCCGATCTCGGCCCGCAAGGGGTTAGGGTCAACGCGCTCTCTGCCGGCCCGATGCGGACGCTGGCCGGGGCCGGCATTTCGGATGCGCGCACGCTGTTTCACTACCAGCAGCGCCACGCGCCGATGCGCCGCTCGCCCACGCTCGACGAGGTCGGCGGCGCCGCGCTCTATCTCTTGTCGGATCTGTCCGGCGCGGTTACGGGCGAGGTGCATTTCGTCGATTGCGGCTATTCGACCATCGCCATGCCGAACATCTCCGCGCTGAAGACGATGGAGCAGGCCGAGGAGGGCGAGCCCGCGGCCGAGAAGGTGCCGCCGCGCGAGGCCGCTCAGTAACGGTCAGGCGAGCCGATATTGACAGGGCTGAACCCGCCAACAATGTTACCCGCAACACGGAGATCAGGGCCTTGAGGCGCGATCATCGCGCGCCTTAAGGCTGCAATGAGGAGGACGGCATGGCCGAACTGATTGTTATGGTGTGTCTTTTGGCCACGCCCGAGAAGTGCCAGGAGTTTACCGTGCCCGGCGCCTCGACCGGGGACGTGGTGAGCTGCATCAGACAAGGCGGCGACAAATCCACGGCGTGGCAGACGCAGAACAGCCAGTATTTCGTCATCGGCTGGCGCTGCGTGATGAACAAGAACGCCAAGCAATAAAAAGGGGCGCGGAAAGCGCGCCCCTCGGGTTTTCAAGTCCTTGCGGAGAGAGTGCCGCTTTAGCCGGCTTCGGCCCGCGAGATCTCCTTGCCGGTCTTCTGATCGACGATCTTCATCGACAGCTTGACCTTACCGCGGTCGTCGAAGCCGAGCAGCTTCACCCACACCTCGTCGCCTTCCTTGACCACCTCGTTGACGGTCTTGGGCCTTCCGTCGGCAAGCTGCGAGATATGGACCAGGCCGTCGCGGGGGCCGAAGAAATTCACGAAGGCGCCGAACTCCATCACCTTCACGACCTTGCCCTTGTAGATCTCGCCGACTTCGGGCTCGGCCGTGATGCCCTTGATGCGATTGATCGCCGCGCGGATCGACTCGGCATTGGCCGAGGCGATCTTCACCGTGCCGTCGTCGGAGATGTCGATCTTGGCGCCCGATTCCGCCACGATCTCGCGGATCACCGAGCCGCCCGAGCCGATCACTTCCCTGATCTTGTCGACGGGAATGTGGATCGTCTCGATGCGCGGCGCATACTCGCCAAGTTCGGGGCGCGCCGCGTTCAGCGCCTGGTTCATCTCGCCGAGGATATGCATGCGGCCGTCGCGCGCCTGATCGAGCGCGACCTTCATGATTTCCTCGGTGATGCCGGTGATCTTGATGTCCATCTGCAGCGAAGTGACGCCCTCGGACGTGCCGGCGACCTTGAAATCCATGTCACCGAGATGGTCCTCATCGCCGAGGATGTCCGACAGCACCGCGAACCGCTCGCCGTCCTTGATGAGGCCCATGGCGATGCCTGCAACCGAGCGCTTGAGCGGAATGCCGGCGTCCATCATCGCGAGCGATGAGCCGCACACCGTGGCCATCGAGGAGGAGCCGTTCGACTCGGTGATCTCCGACACGATACGGATGGTGTAGGGAAAGTTCTCGCGGTCGGGAAGCACCGGATGGATCGCGCGCCAGGCGAGCTTGCCGTGACCGATCTCGCGCCGTCCCGGAGACGACATGCGGCCGACTTCGCCGACCGAATAGGGCGGGAAGTTGTAGTGTAGCATGAAGGTCTCTTTGTAGGTGCCCTGGAGGGCGTCGACATATTGCTCGTCTTCGCCTGTGCCGAGCGTGGCGACGGCGAGCGCCTGGGTCTCGCCGCGGGTGAAGAGCGCGCTGCCATGCGTGCGGGGCAGGATGCCGACCTCGCAGACGATGGGCCTGACCGTGACCAGGTCGCGCCCGTCGATGCGCCTCTTGCTGTCGAGGATGCTCGAGCGGACGATCTCCTTCTCCGCCTCCTTGAAGGCGCTGGCGACTTTGGCCGCCTTGGTCCCGTCGTCGTCGGCGGGAACGAGCGCCGCCACGACCTTGTCCTTGACGGCGGCGACGGTGTCGCGGCGTTCTTGCTTTCCGGCGATCTTATAGGCCTCGCGCAGCGCGCTCTCGCCGATTTCGCGGACGCGCGCCACCATCTCGCCGTCGTCCTTCGGCTTGAGGTCCCACGGCTCCTTCGCCGCGCGCTCCGCCAGCTTGACGATCGCATCGAGGATGGGCTGGAAATGCTTCTGTCCGTAAACGACGGCGCCGAGCATCACGTCTTCGGGAAGTTCCTTCGCCTCCGACTCGACCATCAGCACCGCGTCGGCGGTTCCGGCCACCACGAGATCAAGCGCGCTCTCGGACATCTCGTCGATCATCGGGTTCAGCACATACTGGCCGCCGATATAGCCGACGCGGGCGGCGCCGATCGGCCCAAGGAAGGGCACGC
>CAYMJW010000087.1:0-2033 GCA_964390455.1 uncultured Methyloceanibacter sp.
TCGGTCGCCGCGGCCTCCATCGTGGCCAAGGTCACGCGCGATAGGCTGATGGTGAAGCTCGCGCGCCGCTACCGCCGCTATGGCTGGGAGAGCAACAAAGGCTACGGCACGCAGGAGCACGCGGCTGCCATCAAGAAGCACGGCGTGTGCACGCATCACCGCCGCTCGTTCAGCCCGATCGAGCGCGCGCTGAGGTTGATCGAAACCGGTAGAGAGATGACCGGCGAGGACTGAGCCGAACTTGCCCCGGCCCAACGGTGGCGTGCTATGGTTGCGCCTATGACAAAGATTCTTGAAGAGGCAATCGCTAAAGTTCGGGCGCTTCCGGCTGAGGATCAGGATCTCCTCGGAGCCGTCCTTCTCGCTTTGGCCGACGAGGAATCGACCCGGATTGGCGACCTCGACGACGAGACGAGAGCCGCCGTTCGCCAAGGCCTCGAGCAGGCACGTCGCGGCGCCTTCGTGCCTAGGGAGGAAATCGAGGCGCTGTGGCAGCGCTTCGGTCTATGAAGGTTTGGTTTACGCCGCGTGCGCGCAGCGATCTTGAGGCGATCCTTGAGTATTTGAGCGGTCAAAATCCGGTTGCCGCCCGCAATATCAAGCGAACATTGGACGCCACCATAAGGGTGATAGGCCACTTTCCGGAAAGTGGCCGTCTTGCGGGAGAAGAAAGCGTCCGGGTCCTCCCCGTCGGACGATACCCTTATCTCGTTTATTGGGCCGTCGAGGCCGGTGATGTCTGGATCGTGCATATTCGCGACGGCCGCCGCAGGCCATGGCGCCAAGATACCTAGTCCGGAATCCAATCGGCGGGGCCAACGTCGCGAGGGCCTCAAGTCGCCCTCCGCGGTTAATTGCCTCTTTACTCTAAATCCTCCAAGCTGAGGCCCGCCTCGCTTGTCCCGCGGGGGGCGCGTGTTCAGTCGTTGCGTAACCCGAGTAAAAAGTCATGCGTCCTGGGGAAAAGCCGGGGGCCAAGCTCCCGCTCAATAGCGTCATCGTCGGCGATTGCATCGAGGCGCTCAACCGCCTCCCCGAAGCATCGGTCGATCTCGTCTTCGCCGATCCGCCCTATAATCTTCAGCTCAACAGCGAGCTGTTCCGGCCCGACAACAGCCGCGTCGACGCCGTCGACGACGATTGGGACAAGTTCGGAAGCTTCGCCGCCTACGACGCCTTCACCCGCGACTGGCTTTCCGCCTGCCGCCGCGTGCTGAAGCCATCCGGCGCGCTGTGGGTCATCGGCAGCTATCACAACATCTTCCGCGTCGGCGCGACGTTGCAGGATCTCGGCTTCTGGGTGCTCAACGACGTGGTCTGGCGCAAGACCAATCCCATGCCGAACTTTCGCGGGCGGCGCTTCACCAATGCGCATGAGACGCTGATCTGGGCGTCGATGGGACCCAAGGCGCGCTACACCTTCAATTACGATGCGATGAAGGCCCTGAACGACGATTTGCAGATGCGCTCGGACTGGCTGTTTCCCATCTGCTCGGGTGCCGAGCGCCTGCGCGAAGATTGCGGGCGCAAGACCCACCCGACGCAAAAGCCCGAGGCCCTGCTCCACCGCATCATTCTTGCCGCGAGCAACGAAGGCGACGTCGTGCTCGATCCGTTTCTCGGCTCCGGCACGACCGCGGTCGCCGCCAAGCGGCTCGGGCGCGCCTTCATCGGCATCGAGCGCGACGCGACTTACGCCGACGCGGCGCGGGCACGGCTCAACTCTCTCGCAGCGTTCGATCGCGCCTCGCTTCAAATCGCCAAAAGCAAGCGCGCCGAGCAGCGCATCCCGTTCGGCGCCCTCGTCGAGCTTGGACTGATCGCGCCGGGTACGGTGCTTTATGATTCCGCCGCGCGCCATGAGGCGAAAGTGCGGGCCGACGGCTCGATCGCTTCCGAAGGCGCGCAAGGCTCGATCCACAAGATCGGCGCGCAAGTGCAGGGGGCGATCGCCTGCAACGGCTGGACGTTCTGGCATTACGAGGCGGAAGGGACGCTCAAGCCGATCGACGCCTTGCGCGAGGCGGCGCGGG
>CAYMJW010000087.1:2133-11616 GCA_964390455.1 uncultured Methyloceanibacter sp.
TTTCGCGGCTCGGCGGCGAAGGCGTGGTCCAACACCTTCCGCATCACCGAGGGGAGGGCTGCGCGCGCGAGGTCGCGCCGCGCGACAAAGCCGCAAGACTCGGGTTCGGCCGCACGCTTCGGCTTGGCGTCGCGTCCGACATCGGCGCGATAGACGGCAAGCTCGAGGTGAAAATGGGTGAAGCTGTGCTCCACCAATCCCGGCAGCTTGCGCCAGCCGGCGTTCAGCGGCGCGTGGTCGCGTAGCGCGTTTCCGTTCGGCCGGGCCTCCTGCCACGGCGAGGACGGCGTCTCGAGCATGCCGCCGAGCAGGCCTTTGAGCGGCCGCTTGCGGAGCAGGACGGCGCCATCAGACCTGAGCGCGACGAAGGCGACGCCGCGGCGCGTGGGGCGTTCGCGCTTCTCTTCGCGGTAAGGCAGCAATTCCGCCACGCCCTCGGCAAAGCCGCGGCAATCGGGCCGCAGCGGACAGAGCGCGCAGGCGGGGCGCTTCGGCGTGCAGATCGTGGCGCCCAAATCCATCATCGCTTGCGCGAAATCGCCCGCGCGTTTGGCGGGCGTCAGCGTCTCAGCGAGCGCCCTGATCTTTGCTTTCGCCCCCGGCAGCGGCGTCGTGACAGCGAACAGGCGGGCGACGACGCGCTCGATATTGCCGTCAACGGGGGTCGCGCGCTTTTCGAAGGCGATCGCGGCAATCGCCGCTGCCGTATAGTCGCCGACGCCCGGAAGCTTGCGCAGCTCCGCCTCGTTCTCCGGGAACCGCCCGCCATGCTGTTCCATCACGGCGCGGGCGCAGGCGTGCAGATTGCGCGCCCGCGCGTAGTAGCCAAGCCCGGCCCAGGACGCGAGCACCTGGCCAAGCTCGGCGGCCGCCAGCGCCTTCACGTTCGGCCATTGGTTCAGGAACATCGCATAACGGGGAAGGACGACCTTCACGGTCGTCTGCTGCAGCATGATTTCGCTCAGCCAGACGCGGTAAGGGTCTGGCGTCTCGCCAGGCGCCGCGCGCCACGGCAAGTCCCGCCGCTCGCGGTCGTACCAGGCAAGGAGCGATGCGGCGACGCTCCGCTTTCTCGGCACCGCCTTTCTCTTCTGCATGATTGGAACTCCGCCCGCGCCTCCACCCGAGCCATGGTGTAAGCTCGGTGGAATCGAAGCAAGCGGCGGGCGCGGTCCCTCCACCGGACTTTGAACCTCATGGACGACAGAGAGCGAAAGGCCCTGGCACGCGCGGCCGCAGCGCCGCGGCCGATCGGCGCGTTCACCGCCGCCGCGCTCGATACCGCCGCGCGCGCCCGCGGCTTTGCCACGGCGGCGCTTCTGACCAATTGGCCTTCGATCGTGGGGGCCGAGCTTGCGCGGTTCACCATGCCCGACCGGGTGGTCTGGCCGCGGCACCGTGACGAGGCCGGCGAGACGGTCAGGCATCAGGGCCGGCGGGACGAGGGCGCGATCCTCGTTCTTCGCGTGGACGGCCCGCGCGCAATCGAGGTGCAGCACCGCTCCGGCCAGATCCTTGAGCGGGTCAACGGTCATTTCGGCTATCGCGCCGTGGCCGAAATGCGCATCTTGCAGGCGCCGGTGACGCGAAAGCCCGCACCCGCCCCTCTCGCCCCGCAACCGGTCGATCCCGACGCGCTGCCCCCTTCGGCCTCCATCGAGGATGAGGCCCTGCGCCATGCCTTGCTGCGGCTTGCAACGGCAGCAAGGCGCCAACGCTGAGGCGAAAAAGGGCGCTTTGTCGCTCTTGCCATGAGGGGCCGGTTTCAACGATTGTAGCCGCGACCCCGGCCTTAACGGCCCCGAACACCCATCAGCTGGAGTAGAGAGCGTGGCAAAAACCGAGAAAAAGGCGGCTGGCAAGTCTGAAGGCGCGGAAGCTCCGGCCGGCCAAGGCGCGGCGCGGGTGAACAGCACGTGGTTCTACGCGGCCGGCGCATTGGCGGCGGTGGCGCTTGCCGTCGGCATCTTCTATTGGCGCGACAGTTCCGCCGGCGGCGGTCCAAAGACCGACCCTGACCTCGCCGAGCTGATGGCGCCCGGGCCGTTGCCCGACCTCTCTTTGGGCAAGGAGGATGCGCCCAACACCATCGTCGAATATGCCTCGATGACCTGCCCGCATTGCGCCGCGTTCCACAAGACGGTGCTGCCGGAGCTGAAGACGAAATACATCGATACCGGCCAAGTCCGGCTGATCTTGCGCGAGTTCCCGCTCGACCAGCTCGCGGCGCAAGCCTCCATGCTCGCGCGCTGCGCCGGGCCTGAGCGCCACTACCCGATGATCGGCGCTCTGTTCGACACGCAAGAGACCTGGGCGGTCGAGGGCGGCACGGACAAGCTGTTGCAGATCGCCAAGCAAGCCGGCTTCACCAAGGAGAAATTCGACCAGTGCATCGGCGACAAGGCCTTGTTCGAAAAGATCGTCGAGACCCGCACGCGCGGGCACGAGACCTTCGGCGTCGATTCCACGCCCTCCTTCTTCATCAACGGCAAACGGCTGACCACCGACCAGACGGTCGCGGCGTTCGAGGCCATGTTGTCGGGCGTGGCGACCGCGCCCGCGGGCGCGGCAGGCACCGAAGGACAAGCGCCGAGCGCGCCCGCAGGCGTGCCTGAGGCGCCGCCGGCCCAATAGGTGTTGCGTGATGCGCCTTCGCGCGGCCAAGGCGTCGATTGCCGTTGCGGGGGCTCTCGCGCTTGTCGCTTGCGGCGGCGGCGCCGGTGGCCCTGCGCCGCCGATCGACAAGAGGACCTACGTTCCGCCGCAGGCCGAGCTGATGGCGCCGGGGCCGCTCGGAGAGCGGGCGCTCGGCCGGGCTGACGCGCCGGTCACCGTGATCGAATATGTCTCGCTCACCTGCCCGCACTGTGCCAATTTTCACAAGACCATCTTCCCGCGGGTGAAGAAGGAATTCATCGACACCGGCAAGGTCCGCTACGTCGTGCGCGAGTTTCCCATCGGGCGCTCCGCCGGAAACGCGGCCATCGCCAATCGCTGCGCGCCGGAGGACAAGTATTTCTTCGTGCTCGGCCAACTCCTCACCCGGCAGCCGGAATGGGTGAGCCAAGACGTCCGGCTCGATGCCATCTTCACGGTCGCCAAGTCGGGCGGCCTGACGCGCGAGACGTTTGACAAATGCCTGTCGAATCAAACCATGATCGACGGCTTGAACGAGGTGAAGCAGCGGGGGCGGCAGTTTGGCGTGATCGGGACGCCGACCTTCTTCATCAATGGCCGCAAGGCGCAAGGAGAGGTCACCTTCGAAGAAATCAAGGCCATGATCGAGCAACCGCCGTCATCGTCATAGTCCGGTCCCGGTCCCCTTGAGGTTGTGACCCGAATAGCTTGAGTACCCGCCGTTGCGGGCGTGACCGCCAGAACATTTCGCATCGAGGCATCTCGCACGTGAAGATCACCCGGCTTCGCCTTCTCGGCTTCAAATCCTTCGTCGAACCGACCGAGCTTCTGATCGAGCCGGGGCTCACCGGCGTGGTCGGCCCCAATGGCTGCGGCAAGTCGAACCTGCTCGAAGCGCTGCGCTGGACCATGGGCGAGACCTCGTACAAGAGCATGCGCGGCGCGGCCATGGAGGACGTGATCTTCGCGGGCTCCGAGGACCGCCCCTCGCGCAACAGCGCCGAAGTCACCCTCTTCATCGACAACAGCGCGCGCAAGGCCCCGGCCGAGTTCAACGACGGCGACACGCTCGAAGTGACGCGGCGGATCGAGCGCGAGGCGGGCTCGGCCTACAAGGTCAACGGCAGGGATGTGCGCGCCCGCGACGTCCGGCTCCTGTTCGAGGATGCGGCGACCGGCGCGCGGTCGCCCGCGCTCGTGCGCCAGGGCCGGATCGGCGAGATCGTCAACGCCGCGCCGCAGGAGCGCCGCCGCGTGCTCGAAGACGCGGCCGGCATCGCCGGCCTGCATAGCCGCAGGCACGAGGCCGAGCTCAGGCTTGCCGCAACCGAAGGAAATCTTGCGCGTCTGGCGGACCTGATCGGCCAGCTATCGTCGCAGCTTCAGGCGCTGAAGCGCCAGGCCCGCCAGGCGCAGCGCTACCGCGAGATCACGGGCAAAATTCGTGAAATCGAGGCGCTGCAGCATCATCTGCATTGGGTCGGTGCTTGCGCCCATGTCGATGAAGAGGAGGCGTCGTTCCAACAGGCGCTCGCGGCGGTCGCGCAAGAGACGAGGTGCGAGGGCGAGGCGCTGCGCCAGCAGGCCGAGGCCGCCGAAAAACTCCAACCGCTGCGTGACGAGGAGGCCGCGCGCGCGGCGGTGCTGCATCGCTTGAGCGTCGAGCGCGATGCGCTCGAGCGCGAAGAGGCGCGCGCCAAGGCGCGCCAAGCCGAGCTCGAGACACGGCTGGCGCAAGCCTCGCGCGATCTCGCCCGTGAGGAGGAGCATATCGCCGAGGCCGACGGCATCTTGCGCCGCATCGGCGAGGAGAAGCGCCGGCTCGAAGCGACAAGCTCGCGCGACCACGAAGAACCGCAATTGCGCGCCGCCGCCGCCAAAGCAAAGGCAGCGCTCGATGCGGCCGAAGAGACATTGCGCGCGGCGACCACGGCGCTCGCGGAGGCCCGCGCCGAGCGCGGCAAATGCGAAGGTGAAAAGGCTGAGCTTGCAGCCCGCATGGCCAAGCTCGAAGCCCAGTCCGGAGAGATCGAGGCCGAGCTTGCGCGGGCCGAGGCCGAGAGTGGAAGCGGCGGCAAGCTCCAAGCCCTCAATGCCGGATTGGCCGATCTCTCCGCCAACGTACAGAGGCTCGAGATCGAGCTTCAGGCCGCCGAGGCCGAGGACGAGGCTGCGCTCAAGGCCGAGGCCGAGGCGCGGGCCGCTGCGTCCGCGGCGAAGCTCGCGAGCCAGGAGCTCGAGACCGAGCTTGCCACGCTCATCAAGCTGCTCGCGCCCGCCCATGACTGGTCGCCGATCGTCGAGGAGATTACGGTCGCTTCCGGCTACGAGCAGGCGCTCGGTGCGGCGCTTGGCGATGATCTCGATGCGGCGAGCGACGCGAACGCGCCGTCGCATTGGCGGCTGACCGCGCCCGTAGGCGAGGACCCCGCGCTCCCCGAGGGGGCGACGCCACTCAGCAAATTCGTCAAGGGCCCTGAGGTCCTGGCGCGCCGGCTCCGGCAGATCGGCGTGGTCGAGGCGGCACGGGGCCAAAAACTCCAGGCCATGCTCGCGCCAGGCCAGAGGCTCGTATCGAAGGACGGCGATTTGTGGCGTTGGGACGGCTATAGCCTCAAGGCCGGCACCGACAGCGCCGCCGGAGCGCGGCTCATGGAGCGCCAGCGCCTGAACGCGCTTAAAGGCGAAGCCGAGAAGGCGCGGGCGCGCGCGGCCGAGGCGGAAGCGGAACGTGAGAGGGCAGCCGGCCGCGCCGAACGCGCAAAGCTTGCCACCAAGGCGCTGCGGCTTGAGGCCAAGGAGGCGCATGCCGAGCTCGACCGCACCCGCGACGCCATCGCCGCGTCCGAGCACGAGGCGCAAGCCACGAGCAAGGAACTCGGCGCGCTGACCGAAGCGCTTAGCCGCACGCGGGCCACGTTTGACGAGGCAACCGCGCAAAGCGCTCAGGTCGCGTCGGCGCTTGTTGAACTCGCCTCGCTCGCGGGCCTGGAAGCCGCACTGCAAACGGCGCAAGGAACCGCCGACCAGAACCGCCAAGCGGCCGCGCGCGCCGACGCCGCGCTCGAAGGTTTCGAGCGCGAGATCAGGCTGAGGCAAGAGCGGATGGAGGCAATCGGCGAGGAAGAAGGACTGTGGGTCAAGCGCATCGCCAATGCGCGCGAGCAGATCCTGACCCTTCGCGCCCGCGAGGAAGAGACGAGCGCCGACCTTGCCGCGCTCGCCAATCTTCCCGCCGAGATCGAGCAGCGCCGGATGAAGCTGTTCGATGCCATCGCGACGGCCGAGCACGAGCGGTCGAAGGCAGCCGACGAGTTGGCGCTCGCCGAGACGGCGCTGAAGAGCCAGGAGAAATCCTTGCGCGAAGTTCAGGAGCGGCTCGCCGGAGCGCGCGAGGCGCGCGCCAGGGGTGAGGCGCGGCTCGAGGCTGCGCGCGAGCGAAGGAGCGACGCGGGGCGCGCCATCCGCGAGCAGCTCGACTGCGCGCCCGAGGCCTGCCTCGCGCTTGCGGGCGTGAAGGCGGGCGCGAGCCTGCCGCCGCTTGCCGAGGTCGAGGCGCGGCTCTTGAAGCTCAGAGGCGATCGCGAGCGGCTGGGCGGCGTCAATCTGATGGCCGAGGAAGAAGAGACCCAGCTCGCCGCGCAGCTCGAAGAGATGGCGCGCGAGAAGGCCGATGTCGAGGCGGCGATCGCGCGGCTCCGGCAAGGCATCGCCAATCTCAATCGCGAGGGCCGCAAGCGCCTGCTCGAAGCCTTCGATGCGGTCAACGCGCATTTCGGGCGGCTGTTCAAGACGCTGTTCGGCGGCGGCTCGGCCGAGTTGAAGCTGGTCGATTCCGACGATCCGCTCGAATCGGGGCTCGAAATCTTCGCCTGCCCGCCCGGGAAGCGGCTTCAGGCGCTGACGCTGCTGTCAGGCGGCGAGAAGGCGTTGACCGCGCTCGCGCTGATCTTTGCCGTGTTCCTCACCAACCCCTCGCCCATCTGCGTGCTCGACGAAGTGGACGCGCCGCTTGACGATGCCAATGTCGAGCGCTTCTGCCTGCTGATGGAAGCGATGGCGAAGGAGACCGATACGCGCTTCCTCATCATCACCCACCACCCGCTCACCATGTCGCGCATGAGCCGGCTGTTCGGGGTGACCATGGCCGAGCGGGGCGTGAGCCAGCTCGTCTCGGTCGATCTCGAGCAGGCCGAGCGCCTGCGCGACGCAAGCTAGAGCATCACGGCGGCACGAAGTCTCTAGCCTCCCCTCGTGGGGCGGTTTACCTCCCAAAAGTCAGGGTTTCCACCCCCCGTTGGACTTCCTTGACAGCCTGAAATCCCAAACTAAAGTGCCGGCCAAGCTTGGGACCAGCCGGTCCCAAAGGCCCTCCCGGAAATTGAGCAACGCCAATGGCCGGAGCCGAAAATCAGTCCGGCCGCAGAGACGGTGGCCGTGACACCGACGAAATTCGGCGGCGGCTCGACGCTCTTGGCGACAAGCTCGAGGAGGCTCAAGGCCGGCATGGGCCGTCTCGTTCGGATGCGCCGCCGAGCCAGGGCGCCGCGCTCGGCCAAGCACTCAAGCTTGGGATCGAGCTGGTCGCGGGCGTCGGCGTCGGGTTTTTCATCGGCTGGGGGCTCGACCGCCTGTTCGGCACCGCGCCCTTTCTCATGGTGGCGTTCCTCGGCTTGGGCGGCACCGCGGGGATCATGAATGTGATGCGGACCGCCAAGCGCATGCAGGCGGCGGCGCCTTCGGCTAAGAACTTGCCGAGCGTGAAAGACGACGATGACGATTAGGGGCATGTGGCGGTGATCGGGGCAGCATTGGCAGAGGAAGCAGGGCACGGGGCCGGCGGCAGCGCTGGCGGCATGCCCGATCCCATGCATCAGTTCGAGATCAAGCGGCTGATCCCGTTTGAGCTGTTCGGCTTCGACGCCTCGTTCACCAACTCGGCCCTGTTCATGGTGATCGCCGCCACGCTCATCACGCTCTTCACCGTTTACGCCATGCGCGGCCGCGCGCTCGTGCCGACGCGGCTCCAGTCGGTGGCCGAGCTTTCCTACGAGTTCGTGGCCAACATGGTGCGCGACAATGTCGGGACCGCGGGGATGAAATATTTCCCCTTCGTCTTCACGCTGTTCATGTTCGTGCTCGCGCTGAACATGCTCGGCATGCTGCCCTACTCCTTCACCGTGACCAGCCACATCATCGTCACCTTCGCGCTCGCCGCCTTCATCTTTCTCGGCGTGACGCTGATCGGCTTCGTCAAGCACGGGGTGAAGTTCCTGAAATTCTTCGTGCCCGACGGCGTGCCCTTCGTCATGCTGCCGCTGCTCGTCGTCATCGAGGTGATCTCCTACCTCACGCGCCCGCTTTCGCTTTCGGTGCGGCTGTTCGCCAACATGATGGCGGGGCACACCATGCTGAAAGTGTTCGGCGCGTTCGTCGTGGCGCTCGGTTTTCTCGGCGGCTGGGCCCCGCTCGCTTTCATGGTGGCGTTCACCGGCCTCGAAATTCTGGTCGCGTTCCTCCAGGCCTATGTGTTCGCCATCCTCACTTGCATCTATCTCAATGACGCATTGCACATGCATCACTAGCGATTCGTTCCAAACTCAAGCATCGTTTGAAGGAGAGAAGACATGGATCCAGCAGCAGCAAAGTTGATCGGCGCGGGCCTTGCCTCGATCGCGCTCGTCGGCGCCGGCGTCGGCATCGGCACGATCTTCGGCAACTACCTGCAAGGCGCTCTGCGCAATCCGTCGGCGGCGCCGTCGCAGTTCGCGAACCTCTTGCTCGGATTCGCGCTTGCCGAGGCCACAGGGCTGTTCGGCCTGGTGGTGGCGCTCATCATCCTGTTCGTGTTCTAGGTCACGGGGAGCCTCCGCCTAAGCGGAGGCCTTGAGGCGACCATGCCGCAACTCAACCCTCTCGATTGGGGCCCGCAGCTCGTCTGGCTGCTCCTTACCTTCGGCATTCTCTACCTGCTGATGGTGAAGGTCGCGCTGCCGCGCATCGGCTCGGTGATCGACGCGCGCGCCGCGAAGATCGCGGGCGATCTCGCCACGGCGGAGAAGCTCCGGCGCGAGACCGAGGAGGCGATCGCGGCCTACGAGCAGGCGCTGGCCGAGGCCAAGCAGAAGGCTCACGCCATCGTCGAGGAGGGTCGCGCCAAGCTGAAGGCCGAGACGGCGGCGGAGCGCGCGCGGCTTGACAGCGACCTCGCCAAGAAGGGCGCGGAGGCCGAGGCCCGCATCGACAAGGCCAAGGCTTCGGCGATGAAAGACGTGAGCACGGTCGCGGCCGATGTCGCCTCGGACATCGTGCGCCAGTTGATCGGGGTGACCCCTGCCAAGGACGAGATCGAAAAGGCCGTCGGCGCGGCACGGAAGGGCTGACCATGGAATTCCTCGCAACGCCCGAATTCTGGGTCGCGGTATCGTTCTTCCTCTTTGTCGGGGGCTTGCTCTATCTCGGCGTGCACAAGAAGCTCGCCGCCGTGCTCGATGCGCGGGCCGCCGCAATCGCCAAGCAACTCGACGAGGCGAAGCGTCTGCGCGAAGAGGCCGAGAAGGTGCTCGCCGACTATCGGCGGAAACAGGGCGATGCGGTCAAGGAAACGCAAGCGATCATCGACTTGGCCTCCAAGGAGGCCGAGATTCTCGCCGCGGAGACCCGCCGCTCGATGCAGGAGAGTTTCGAGCGGCGCATGAAGCTCGCCGAGGACAAGATCGCCCGCGCAGAGGCGGAAGCCTTGCGCGAGGTGCGCGCCGCCGCCACCGATGCCGCGATTGCCGCGGCGCGAACCGTGATCGCCGAGAAGCTGACGCCCGAAGCCGCCGACAAGCTCGTCAGGCAGGG
>CAYMJW010000088.1:0-11550 GCA_964390455.1 uncultured Methyloceanibacter sp.
TGCCGATGCGCTCGGCACCAAGGAAGAGAAGGCCGGCGACAAGGCGTTCTTCCCGTTGCACCGACGCGGCACTCCCGACGAGAGCTAGGGGCGTGAACTCATAACCTCGCCAGTCGATGACTCGCCAGAGTCCGCTCTGGAACTGTAAGCCGCCCTCAATGCGTCGGACGGCACTTCCT
Organism: uncultured Methyloceanibacter sp.; assembly: GCA_964390455.1. GTDB lineage: Bacteria > Pseudomonadota > Alphaproteobacteria > Rhizobiales > Methyloligellaceae > Methyloceanibacter. The sequence goes on from CAYMJW010000088.1 coordinate 180, forward strand.
AGTCGTGCCACGAGCAGACCATTGGCCTGATGTCTTTACGGCAGTACTAACTGGCCCTTGTATGTGCCACCGAAGAGTGTGTCAGTCAGACCCTCGTACATGTACGTGCCACCGCCGCTGGCACCGTCGTATTTGCCAGTGCCGCCGGTGAATTTGAACGTGTATTCCTTGAGGTGCGAACCTTCCTCCCAGCTCTCGTACCTCTTGTCTCCACTTTTGAAGGTGTCGGTGCAGGTGCCGGTGGCCTTCCAGCTCTTGTCTGGCATGTACTCGTATTTCCCCACGCAATCCTGAGTGAACTTCGGTGCGGCCGGATCATTGGGGATGCACACGCAGCGTTGAACAAGATCGGCTAACTTGTGTCCCTTCTCAGGCTCCGACTCCGTCCACTTGTCGTTTACGCAGGCGATGGCGCCACCTACATCCACGGTCTGACCAGCGTTCCCCACTCCATTACCAAAAGTTAGGAGCGCCGCAGGCACGGTCAAGAACAGATGCACGATATGCATGGTGTCCTCCTTCGGGGGTTCTCAGCGTAGGTAGTCTGAGCTATGCGGTGGATACGGGTCCTTTCCGTAGGCCCACTCGGTGCTGAACTTATCCTGAAGCAGAACTTGGCCACTAAACCCCTTTCGCCCCGCCTCGTGTGCAGCGTCCACGGCAGCGCGGATAGCGTCTCTCTGTGTCGCATACGGCCCGTAGTGCACGCTATTTGACTTGATTTTCCATTGACCTTGGTCACGAAAAACAACGTACGGAGTGTGGGTCATGTTGTCCTCCTTGTCAGGCTTCGTGCTCAAGACTTGAGCCGTGAAAATGGCAGGCCGTGCCGATTAGTTGTAGTAAGCTACCGTACGTAACTGCCCCTACGCCGCAGGGCGCCGGCTTCTTTTCCGGGGTCTGGGAGTTGGAGCGTGACGGCAATTGCGCTCAATGACTGGAGCGAATCCGACCAGAAAGCCGTTCGCGCGCAGCTGGTCCGCATCCTTAACAGCGGCCCATTCCATCAGGCGCCACGCCGGCAACGGTTCCTGGAGTACATCGTCAATGAAGCGCTGGCCGGACGCGGCGAGCGGCTGAAGGGCTATAGCATCGCTCAGGCAGTCTTCGATCGCACTGACACATTCGACCCCAATATCGACCCCATCGTCCGCTTGGAGGCCGGCCGCCTGCGCGACAGACTTCGCGAGTATTACGACGGCGACGGCCGAGACGACCCTGTTCGCATCGAGCTGCCCAAGGGCACCTACACGCCGCACATCGAGTTTCGGCAAACGCCCACGCGTGATCCTCGTCCGGATCGAGCGGCTCCCACCAAGCAGCTGGGGATGTTAGCCGGCGCCGTGCTGCTTATCATCGCGGCAGGCCTCTGGGTATTGCAGTACTGGACCTCCGGCCCGTCGCTGCCCGATAAACCCTCTGTTGCTGTCTTGCCCTTCGACAATATTGGAGCCGATCCCAAATGGGATCGCCTAGCAGCTGGGCTGACCGATGACGTCATTACCGATCTCTCCCAATCTAAAGACTTATTCGTCATCGCTCGCAATTCCACCGAGCTGTACAAGGGCAAGCCGATCGACATCCGCCAGATCGGTCGCGACCTCAAGGTGAAATATGTTCTCGAGGGCAGCATCCAATCGATGGGCGACCATATTCGCGTGAACGCCCAGCTCATCGAAGTTGCCTCCGGCGGTCACGTCTGGTCTGAGCGCTACGACCGGCCTGCACACGACCTGTTCGTGATACAGAAAGATCTCACGCAAAGAATCGCCGCCACTCTCACGGGCTACGCAGGGGGGGTTGTTGCGCAAGCCGAGCGCCGTCTTCTCAAGCGCAAGCCGCCCGCGAGCCTATCTGCCTTCGACACCTACTTGCTGGGAATGGAGGCGGAATACAAGGTGACCAAGGAAAGCTTGATCGAAGCAGAAGGCCTGTTTCGCAAAGCTCTCCAACTCGATCCGCAATTGGCACGCGCTTACGTCGGCTTGGTCGATGTCCAAACCTATTTGATCGACCTCGGTTTTGCCCCCTCTGTCGAGGAGGCACTGTCAAAGATGATGGAGGCGGGCGAGAAGGCGGTGCAGCTGGATCCCGACGACGGCGCCACGCACTATGCTCTCGGCCTCGCCTACAATTTTCACGGGAAATTGGAGCAGGCTCTTGCCGAGTTTGACAGGGCCGAAGCTCTTTCGCCCTCCGATGCAGACCTCCTTATCAATATCGCATGGGCGATTTCTTATTTTAGTGATACGGCACGTGCAGTAAGCCTATCGGAGCGGTCGCTGGCGCTGAACCCTCATTATCCCGACTGGTACAATTATCCGCTTAGTGTGGTGCACTTTTTTGCAGAGCAATACGATAAGTCGATCAAATACCGATTGCTCGTGAAGGAGCCCGTCGCCCTCGACTATGCGTTCCTGGCCATGGCTTATGCATATCTGGGTCGTACCGATGATGCAGAGGCCGCTGCCGCCAACGTCAAAAAGCTGGATCCAACATGGATCGCGGAACGCCATCTCATTGGTACCGGCAGTGCGGACAAGCAGGCCGAGTTGTTCGTCGATGGCGCACGCAAGGCCGGTCTACCGGCCTGTATCCCCGCCGACAAGCTCAAGGACATGGACGCGCCCAATCTGACCCGCGTCAAGTCCTGCGATCAGCACCGCGCCAAGATAGCTGGGTGAACAACCTCGCCTCAGCGCGATGGGTACATCGCTAAGCTGATGGACGGCATTCATAAATCACGGGTGCTCGAAGCGGGGTCTAAGCCGGGTCAGTGAGTCAGTCCCAGCCCCCGGGTATACTCACTACGTCAGAATGAGAATGTCCGCTTTGGGTCAAACCCGGCCCTAAGAGCTTGCGGCCAACTACCTTGCCTTCATCCAGCTCGCCGCTATCCGGATTGGCTACGCGTTTATGAGTCAACGCCCTAGATGAGATCGCGCAGCGTGATCTTGAGCGGCGCGTCGGCAGGCGGCATGTCGTAGAGGTGAAGCGTGGCGGGCTTCACCCACAGAAGCTCCTGGCCTTCATGCGCTGCGACCTCGCCTCCCCAGCGACGGCAGAGATAGACCGGCATCAGCAGGTGGAACTCGGGATAGGCATGGCTTGCGAAGGTGAGCGGCGCCAAGTCCTGCTTCGCGATCGTGATGCCGAGCTCTTCGTGAAGCTCACGGACAAGCGCGTCCTCGGGCGCCTCTCCCGCCTCGATCTTGCCGCCAGGGAACTCCCAGAGGCCGGCAAGGGGCCGGCCTTGAGGCCGCTTGGCAATGAGCACGCTCCCCTCCCCGTCCAAGAGAACGCAGGCCGCGACGAGCTTGACCGGGCGCGCGTCAGGCGTGCTCATGGCTTAGCCGAAGGCGAACGCCAAGCGGTCTCACGAGCGGTAATCGGCGTTGATGGCGATGTAGTCGTGGGTGAGGTCGCAGGTCCATATTGTCGCGGCGTCCTTGCCCACGCCGACATCCACGGTGATGGCGATCTCGGGCCGCTTCATATAGGCCGCACCGTCCTTCTCGCGATAAGAAGGTGCCACCGCGCCATCCTTGGCGACGAGGATCTCGCCGAACCAGATCGCGAGCCGATCCCGGTTTGCCGCCTCGCCCGCCTTGCCCACGGCAGCGACGATCCGCCCCCAATTGGGGTCTTCGCCAGCGATCGCCGTTTTCACCAGCGGCGAATTGGCGATCGACTTGGCGATGGCACGCGCCGCCCTCTTCGTCTCGGCGCCCGTCACCTTCACCGTGACGAACTTGGTGAGACCCTCGCCGTCCTTGACGATTTGCAGGGCGAGATCGTGCATCACCTCGTGCAGCGCGAAGCGGAAGCTCGCGAGCCGGAGATCGTCGCCGTTCACGATCCGGGGCGCGCCGCGCGAGGTCGATCGTCCCGTGGCAAAGATCAGCAACGTGTCGCTGGTCGAAGTGTCGCTGTCGATGGTGATGGCGTTGAAGGTCTCGTCCACTGCGGGATCGAGCGAGGCGCTGAGCGCCTCTCGCTCGATGGCGGCGTCGGTGAAGAGAAAGGCGAGCATCGTCGCCATGTCGGGCGCGATCATGCCGGCGCCCTTGGCGATGCCGTTGATGGTAATCGACACACCGTCGATCTCGGCCTGGCGCGTGGCAAGCTTGGGGTAGGTGTCGGTGGTCATGATGGCGCGGGCCGCCTCGGCGAAACCGTCAGGCTTGGCGTCACGTGCGAGGGTCCCGAGGGCGCTTGCGATCTTGCGCGCATCGAGCGGCTCGCCGATCACCCCGGTCGAGGCGATATAGACATCGGCCTCGAGACAGTCGGCGGCTTCGGCGGCAGCGTCGGCGGTGAGCTTCACGGCCTCCTTGCCACGCTTGCCGGTGAAGGCATTGGCGTTGCCGGAATTGACCACGAGCGCGCGGGCCATGCCGTGGGGAAGCCGCGCCCGGCACCAATCGACGGGGGCCGAGGCGGTCTTCGATCGCGTGAGCACGCCCGCCACCGTCGTTCCGGGATCGAACAGCGCCAGCAGGAGATCGGTACGGCCCGGATAGCGAATGCCGGCCGCGGTCGCGGCCAGCCGCACGCCATCGACCGCCGGCAGATGCGGCGGCTGCTTCGGCGCGAACGGCGAGATCTTGCCCAAGGAGTCTAGGTCAACCCGTTACGGCTTCTCTGGCGTATCGCCGGAAGGCTTGTCGTCCGTCGCAGGAGCATCCCCGGAAGACTTGTCGTCCGGGGGCGTGGGCGCCTCGCCCTGCGGCGCGGTCGCGTCCAACGCCTTCTCCTCTTCCATCGCCTTTTTCAGCGTGGGGTCGACCACCTCGATCTTCGCCGCCTTGCGCAGATCGCCCACCACCTGTTGCGCCTTGAGCTGCACGAGCTGGGCGATGATCCCGTCCTTAACCTGGTCGAAGGTCGGCAGCGGCTGGTCGCGCTTCTCCTCGACCTTGATGACATGCCAGCCGAACGGGCTCTGGACCGGGTCGGAGATTTGGCCCACGTCGAGCGCGAAGGCGGCCTCCTCGAACGGCTTGACCATCTGGCCGCGCGTGAAGAACCCGAGATCGCCGCCCTCGGCACCGGGGTCTTTCGACTTCTCCTTCGCGAGCGCCGCGAAGTCCTCACCCTTCTTCAATCGCTCGGCCACGTCCTTGGCCTCGGCCTCGGTCTCGACCAGAATGTGGCGCGCGTGCACCTCCTGCTCGGGCTTCACCTGCCCAATCTTCTCGTCATAAATCTTCTTGGCTTCGGCCTCGGTCACGGCCTCGTAAATTTTGAGGTCGAAGTACGCGTCGCGAAGCGCACGGCGCTGGTAATATTTCATCCGCCCCGGGAAGGTTTCGGCCTTGTCGAGATTGTCGGATCGGCCTGCGCCCGCGATCAGCTCGCTCTCGATCAGGTATTGGAGCAGCACCTTCTTGCGCTCCTCAGCCGAAAAATTGGCAAGACGCGGCCCGAGATCGTCGGCGGCAAAATCGAGATCGGACTGGCTGATATCAACCCCGTTGACGCGGGCGACGACGGGATCGTCGGCGGCGGCAGGAGTGAAGGCAAGGCAGACGAAGGCTGCTGCCATGAGCAGCGAGACTGACCGCGTTTTCACGAGAATGTTCCTCTTCTTCGGCTTGCCTCAAGCTCGCTCCGGATGCCGAGCAGGGCAAGTGGTTGGGTTTTATCGCCCCAGGCCCGCGTTTTAGCCCCGGGGCGGCGGGTTGCCAAGGGGCACCGGCCGCGGGGCGCGTTGCTTAGCTGGAGCGCCAAGAACGGACCCTATTCAGCCGGTTTTGTGGCGTTAGACTAGTCGAATGCCCGACTTGCGTTGGAGGCTCGGAATGAATGCGGCCCCTTTAGATTGCTTCCGATCGGCTTCGGCTCGGCGTCCGGTCGCGCACCGTCTTTCGCTCGCGGTCGCCCTCTTCTTCGCGTGCACGGCGCCGGCGCTTTCCGAGGTGCGTATCCTGTCGAGCGGGGGCGGCTCCGTCGGGGAGTATCTCAACTTTTTTGCCAAGGTCAGGCAATCGGGCGAGCGCGTCGTCATCGACGGTCCCTGCCTCTCGGCCTGCACGCTCGTACTGAGCGCCGTTCCGCGCAAGCGTATCTGCGTCACCTCGCGCGCGGTGCTCGGCTTTCATGCGCCCTATCTGGTCGATGCGAAGGGCCGAAAGACCCGCTCGCGCGAGATCACCAAGACCGTGACCGCCGCTTACCCCGCAAATGTCAGGGCGTGGATCAAGCGGAATGGCGGGCTGACCCAGAAAACCATCCTGCTCAGAGGCCGGGAACTCGCTGCGCTCTATCCGCGCTGCTAGAAGCAAGGTGAGACCACAGCGTCATATTGTTTGATAACATGTCATCCAACCGTCATCGCCCGTGCGATAGCTTGACGCCATGAGCGACCATCGCCCTCTCAACGTGCTGTTCCTCTGCACCGGCAACTCGGCGCGCTCGATCCTGGCCGAGGCCATTCTGAACCGCCTGGGCGCCGGCAAGTTTCGCGCCTACAGCGCCGGAAGCCACCCGACGGGAAGGGTCAATCCTCTGGCGCTCAATCTCCTCCGCAAGACGAATTACGACGTCGCCAATCTCCGTTCGAAATCGTGGGAGGAGTTTGCGGCGCCCAGTGCGCCGAAGCTCGATTTTGTCTTTACCGTGTGCGACGACGCGGCGAACGAGGCGTGCCCCATCTGGCCGGGCCAGCCCATGTCCGCGCATTGGGGCCTGCCCGATCCCGCCAAGGTGGAAGGAACGGAAGCCGAGCGCAATCTCGCTTTCGCCGACACGATGCGCATGCTGACCCAGCGCATCGGCATTTTCGTGAACCTGCCGCTCGACAAGTTGAGCAAGCTCTCGCTGCAAGCGGAGCTCGACACGATCGGCCGCATGAGCCGGAAAGCCCCGACCGAACAGCCCGCCTAGCCACGCCTCAACTGTCACTCTCAATCCCCCTCTCCCTTGAGGGAGAGGGCTTTCCGCCGCGACCTTGCGCGAGCGTAGCTCTGCGCAAGTCGCATGGCGGGAAGGGTGAGGGGGAAAGTTTCTTTCACTCACGCAGACACCGTGGACCGCCCTCACCACGCGCAGACACCGTGGACCCCCCTCACCACGCGCCAACAGGCGCGTGTGCTCTCCCCAAGGGGAGAGCGGGAACTCTTCGTCCTCCCGGGCCGTGCTTTCCCCTCTCCCCCTCGCGTGGGGACGCCGCCCCGCCGCGTTGACAAGGGTGGGCCGCCCTCTTATGTCTCACCAACATTGGCTCCCCCGGTATTTCGCGCGCTTTCGCAAGGCTTTGGTGGGGACCGGCCGCGGAAATCGCCTGCGCTTCTTGAGGCTTAGCAACGCATGCTGTCTTTCGGCACCCTCGCCAGCAAGGTCTTCGGCTCGTCCAACGACCGGAAAATCAAGAAATACGGCCCGATCATCGCCAAGATCAATGCGCTCGAGGCCGAGACGCAAGCGCTCTCCGACGAGGCCCTGCGCGCCCGCACCGAGAAATTCCGCGCCCGCGTGCGTGACGGCGCCGATCTCGATGATTTGATCCCGGAGGCGTTTGCCACCGTCCGCGAGGCGGCCAAGCGCACGCTCGGCCAGCGCCATTTCGACGTGCAGCTCATGGGCGGGATGGTGCTGCATGAGGGCCGTATCGCCGAGATGAAGACCGGCGAAGGCAAGACGCTGGTCGCGACGCTGCCTGTCTATCTCAACGCGCTCACCGGCCGCGGCGTTCACGTCGTCACCGTCAACGACTACCTGGCCAGGCGCGACGCCGCCTGGATGGGCGCCATCTACAAATTCCTCGGACTGACCGTCGGCTGCATCGTGCACGAGCTCAGCGACCCGCAGCGGCGCGAGCAATATGCCTGCGACGTCACCTATGGCACCAACAACGAGTTCGGTTTCGACTATCTCCGCGACAACATGAAGTATGCCGTGACGGAGATGGTGCAGCGCGGCCATGTGTTCGCCATCGTCGACGAGGTGGACTCGATCCTGATCGACGAGGCGCGGACCCCGCTCATCATCTCCGGGCCGCTCGACGACCGCTCCGAGCTCTACAACGCCATCGACACTTTCATTCCGAAGCTCGCGGCGGGCGACTTCGAGCTCGACGAGAAAACCCGCGTCGTCACCTTGACCGAGGCGGGCAATGAGAAGGTCGAGCAGATGTTGAGCGAAGCCGGCCTGCTCAAGGGCGAGTCGCTCTACGACATCGAGAATGTCACCGTCGTCCATCATGTGCAGCAGGCGCTCCGCGCCCACACATTGTTCCAGCGCGACCGCGACTACATCGTCAAGAACGACGAAGTCATCATCATCGACGAGTTCACCGGGCGCATGATGCAGGGCCGGCGCTACTCCGAAGGCCTGCATCAGGCGCTCGAAGCGAAAGAGCATGTGGCGATCCAGCCCGAGAACCAGACCTTCGCCACCATCACCTTCCAGAACTATTTCCGCCTCTACGAGAAGCTTGCCGGCATGACCGGCACCGCGGCGACGGAAGCCGACGAGTTCATGGAGACATACGGCCTCGACGTGGTCGAAATCCCAACCAACATGAACATGATCCGCGCCGACGAGGACGACGAGGTCTATCGCACCGCGCAGGAGAAGTACCGGGCGATCATCAAGTTGATCAAGGAGGCGCAGAAACGCGGGCAGCCGATGCTGGTCGGCACCGTTTCCATCGAGAAATCCGAGATCCTCGCCGGCATGCTCAAGAAGGATGGCGTGCCGCATCAGGTGCTGAATGCCCGCTATCACGAGCAGGAAGCGCATATCATCGCGCAAGCCGGCGTGCCGGGCGCCGTCACCATCGCCACCAATATGGCGGGACGCGGCACCGACATTCAGCTCGGCGGCAATCCCGACATGTTGCTGGAGGACTGGCGTGCCGCCGAGATCGAAAAGGGCGCTGAGCCGTCACCGGAGGCGATCGCCAAGAAGCGCGCGGAAATCGCCGCCGAGGTCGCCGTCAAGAAGAAAACGGCGCTCGACGCCGGCGGCCTCTATGTGCTCGGCACCGAGCGGCACGAGAGCCGCCGCATCGACAACCAGCTCAGAGGCCGTTCGGGCCGTCAGGGCGACCCGGGCCGGTCGCGCTTCTTCCTGTCGCTCGAAGACGATCTGATGCGCATTTTCGGCTCGGAGCGCATGGACGGCATGCTCAAGGCGCTCGGGCTGAAGGAGGACGAGGCCATCGTCCATCCCTGGATCAACAAGGCGCTGGAGAAGGCGCAAGCCAAGGTCGAAGCGCGGAACTTCGACATCCGCAAGAACCTGCTCAAATACGACAACGTGATGAACGATCAGCGCAAGGCGATCTTCGAGCAGCGCCGCGAGCTGTTGGGCGACGCCGACCTGAACGAGACCGTCGCCGAGATGCGCCATCAGGTCGTCGATGATCTGATGGCGACGCACATCCCCGAGAATTCCTATCCCGAGCAGTGGGACATCGATGGCTTGACCGAAGCGGCGAAGAATATCTTCGACCTCGACGCGCCGATTGCCGATTGGGCCGCCGAGGAGGGAATCGGCAATGCCGAGCTGCACGAGAGACTCCTGAAAGCCGCCGACGAGAAGACCGCGAAGAAGGCGGCCGATATCGGCCCTCAGATCATGCGCCAGATCGAGCGCGCCGTGCTGTTGCAGACGCTCGACAATCTGTGGCGCGAGCATCTCGTCACGCTCGAGCATCTGCGGCAGGTGATCGGCCTTCGCGGCTACGGCCAGCGCGACCCGTTGAACGAGTACAAGAGCGAGAGCTTCACGCTGTTCGAGCACATGCTGGCGCGGTTGCGCGAGGCGGTGACCGGACAGCTCGCCCATGTCGAGCTCGCGAAGCCCGACGAAGTTCCCCCGTTGGAGGGCATGGAGCTCCCGCCCATGGAAGCGCACCACGCCAACCCGGTCACAGGCGAGGATGAGTTCGCGCTCGAAAGCGCCAATGCCGGCGGCAATGGCAAGGGCGGGGCAAAGCCCGCGCGGGCGCGCAAAGTGACGGACGTCAATCCGGCCGACCCCGCGACCTGGGGCAAGGTGCAGCGGAACGCGGTCTGCCCGTGCGGCTCAGGCAAGAAATTCAAGCACTGCCACGGCGCCTACTAGCACCGCACCAGCACCCTCATGCTGAGGAGCGCCGGTCGTGTTCCCCTCTCCCTCGAGGGAGAGGGTTTCCCGCCCGATCTTGCGCGAGCGCAGCTCTGCGCAAGTCGAATGGCGGGAAGGGTGAGGGGGTTCTTCTTTGACGGCGCTTCGCGCCTTACCCCTCACCGCGCGCCTTCTGTTTAATGCGCTACCGCTTCGCTACTTGAGCGCGAGGGCGCGCGTGCTCTGCCACAAGGGGAGAGCGGAAAAGAAGAAGAGGGTGAGGACATAACCCCCCTCATGCTGAGGAGCGCCCAAAGGGCGCGTCTCGAAGCACGCACCTGCGGCCCACCCTTCGAGACGGGCCTTCGGCCCTCCTCAGGGTGACGTGTGGCCGAGGCTCGCGCCCGTTTTGCGCTAATTATCGCCGGTTGTGGCCGATACGCCACAGTCAGCCATGCAATCCCGTGAGAAGCTAGAGGTTGAGATCGACCGGCATGCCAGAAAGGCGGGGGCTGGATGCGCGTCTATCATCGCGGGCGCTTGGTTCGGAGCGCGTGCCGCTACACGGGGCGCAAACCCTTGGCGAACCGCGCGCCTCGGCCGCGACCCTCACTCCGTATCAAGGCCGACCGATCCTCGCTGCTTCTCACCACCGCGCTCGCCTCGACGCTTCTCGCCGCCGGCTTGATCGCGCCGACCCCGGCGTCCGCCGTGATCGCCTGCACGCAACTCGCGCCTCCCACACCGATCGCCACAACCTCCGCCACGGACGCCATCACTTGCAACAACGTCGATCCGCGCACCAACAACGTTGGCGGCGATGCGATCAACCTCACGACCACCGGCTCCCCCAACCAATACATCGATCTCTACAACAGCGGCACCCTCACCGCTGACGACGATGGCATCTTCACCACCACGACTGGGGCCAACTCGGACATCACGATCGACAATGTCGGCAACATCACCGCCGGCGATGAAGGCATCGAGGCGACCACCACCGGCGCCGACGCCTCGATCACCATCACCAACAGTGGCGCGATGAATGTCACGGGCGATGATGGCTTCGATATCGACACGACCAATTCCAACAGCGACATCAGCATCACCAACGAAGGCAACCTCGACGTTGGCGAGGATGGCATCGACGCCGAGACGGGCGGGTCCGACAGCGATATCGGCATCAGCAATCAAGGCGACATCCAGGCTGACGAGACCGGCATAGAGACGATCGCCAACGGCAACGATAGCGACATCGCGATCGACAATGAAGGCGACATCGATAGCGGCAATTTCTCCATTTTCGCCCGCACCT
>CAYMJW010000089.1:0-11484 GCA_964390455.1 uncultured Methyloceanibacter sp.
CTCACACGCCTTTCGCCAGGTCGCGCAGCTTGAATTTCTGGATCTTGCCGGTCGAGGTCTTCGGCAGCTCGACGAACACGACGTGGCGGGGGCATTTGTAGCGCGCGAGCTTGTCGCGGCACCAGGCGATGATCTCATCCTCGGTGACCTGCGCGCCGGCCTTGGTCTCGACGAAGGCGCAAGGGGTCTCGCCCCATTTCGTGTCGGGCTTGGCGACGACGGCGGCGGCCGCGACCGCGGGGTGCTTGTAGAGCACGTCCTCGACCTCGATCGAGGAAATGTTCTCGCCGCCGGAGATGATGATGTCCTTTGACCGGTCCTTGAGCTGGATATAGCCGTCAGCGTGCATCACGCCGAGATCGCCGGAATGAAACCAGCCGCCGGCGAACGCCTCCTCGGTCGCCTTCGCGTTCTTGAGATAGCCCTTCATCACGATGTTGCCGCGGAACATGACCTCGCCCAGCGTCTCGCCGTCGGGCTCGACGTCTTGCATGGTCTCAGGGTCCATCACCGCGAGACCCTCGAGCGCGTGATAGCGCACGCCCTGGCGGATGCGCTTGTCGAGCCGCTCCTCGGGCGGAAGCTCGTCCCAGGCGGCGTGCCATTCGTTGAGCGTGGCGGGACCATAGGTCTCGGTCAGGCCGTAGAGATGCATCAGCTCGAAGCCGGCCTCGTCCATCTTGGCGAGCACGACGGCGGGCGGCGGGGCGGCCGCGTGGCTGAAGGCGACGCGCTGGGGAAACAGGCGCCGCTCGTCATCGGTCGCATTGAGGAGCGCCGACATGACGAAGGGCGCGCCGGAGAGATGCGTCACCTTGTGGTCGGCGATGGCGTCGTAGATCGGCTTCGCCCGCACCGCGCGCAGGCAGACATGCGTGCCGGAGAGGAGCGAGATCGACCAGGGAAAGCACCAGCCGTTGCAGTGAAACATCGGCAGCGTCCAGAGATAGACGGGGTGCTGGCCCATGCCCGTGGCGAGCGCGTTGGCGTAGCACATGAGCGCAGCGCCGCGATGGTGATAGACCACGCCCTTGGGGTTGCCGGTCGTGCCGCTCGTATAGTTGAGCGCGATCGCGTTCCATTCATCCTCCGGCATCGCCCAAGGGAAATTGGGATCGCCGCGCGCCACGAAATCCTCGTAGTCCAGCGTGCCGAGCCGCTTTCCTTCCACGCCGCATTCGAGATCGCGGTAGTCGATGAGCAGCGGCTTCACCTTGACGTGCTTCAACGCCTCTTTGAGCACCGTGCCGAACTCGGTGTCGCCGATCAGCACCTTAGTGTCGGCGTGGTCGAGCATGAAGGCGACCGCGGAGGGATCGAGACGCGTGTTGATGGCGTGCAGCACGGCGCCGGTCATCGGTACGCCGTAATGCGCCTCGAGCATGGCGGGGGTGTTGGCAAGCATGACCGAGACGGTGTCGCCACGGCCGATCCCGTGTGCGGCAAGCGCGGAAGCCAACTTGCGGGTCCGGGCGTAGAGTTCCAGATACGACATCCGCGCCTTGCCGTGGATGATGGCGGCGTGGTGTGGATGGACGGCGGCCGCCCGCTGCAAGAACACGAGCGGGGTCAGCGGCTGGTAGTTCGCCGGCGTCTTGTCGAGTCCGGTGTCGTAAGGGTTGGCCATGCCATGCCGAGAAGGCGCGTTTCCTGATCGCAGCCTAGCGAACGGATGCGCCGACCGGCAATGAGAAACGGCGAAAGCGGAGGGAAACTACCGCCGCTGCGAATAATAGGCCAGCACCCCAGCGAAGCTGACCAAGGCCGCCAGGACCAACCCCAAATAGGCCAACTCGAATTCGCTCATGAGACACCTCGTTCGTCGATCGAGGTGCCGAGCTTGGCGCGGCGCATGCTTTCCCACTTTGACCGGGGTCAAATCGGGGTGTTTTTTCGCGGGTTGCGATAGCACCGACCTCACGGCTCCGCCGGAACCGCGTTCGGCGCAAATGGGGAGGGGTTATAGAATGGGCCACTACGCGGAGAAATTCGAGTTTCAGCAACAATCGAGTTACAGCGTCAATAGTTTGGATTGTGCCATGAGGAGACGAGGGCGGGATTCACGACCGAAGCCCCGTCACTAAGGCATCGACGAACGCCGCGGCAATGGTGCCGTCGCCGTCGAGTTTGGGGTTGAAGATTGTGATATCCAGGCCGATCGCCCGACCGGAACTGATCGCGGCCTGAAGCGTCATTACCAGCTCTTCCCACGACAACCCGCCCGGCATGCGGTAATCAACCGCCGGCATTACGGCGTCGTCGAGCACATCGGCATCGAGGTGTACCCAGAAGCCGATGATCTCGGGCCGCGACAGGTCCGCGATGGCGCGGAGGGTCGCGTCGCCTGCGCCGCGTCTGCGAACATCGGCGAGATCGACAACGCTGATCGCTGTGTCCTCGATACGTTGGCTGCCGTGCGCCGCGGCAATTTCGGCGTCGCGCAGCCCGAATGCCACCACGTCCTCGTCCCGGACCAGAGGCCGCCGGCCCTCAAGGTCGGTTACGATACCGGGTCCTCGGCCGGTGGCGAGCGCGAGTTCCATTGATGCCGCCTCACCGTTCGGCTCAGCCTCTGGTTGGTAGAAATCGGCGTGGCCGTCGAGGAACAGCAGTCCGTGACGGCCGCGGCGCCTAAGGGCGAGCAAGCAACCGAGCACAATTGAGCAATCGCCGCCGAGAACGACGGGAAACTCTCCCACATCAATCGTGCGTCCCACCGCGTTCGCGAGAGCCACCGAATAGTCGGCGATGCCCTTCGGATTGAGAAGCAACGTGTGTCGGTCGCGGCGATCGTCATATGGCGGCGGTTCAACGCTACCGGCGCGCCGCGCCTCCAAGCGCTCGCCGAGACCCGCCGCCAGCAAGGCATCAGGCAGCGTCTCAACGCCCTTCGGAAACAGTCCGAGCACGGAGGGGGCTTCGATGATCGCGAAGCGGGGACGGGTCATGGCCTGCACGCGCCCCGAGCCACTCTCGGGGTCCTACGAAGCGGACTACTCCGAGGGGGCGTCGCTGCGCTTCAGATCTTTCAGCTTGGCGAAGACCGAGTCGATGTCGGGGGTCTCCTCCTCCTCATCGGGGGCGGCCATGGCTGTGCGTGCCTCTTGCGCAAGCGCTGTCGCCATGGGCTGCTCGCGTTCGGGCTGAGGCTCGGGCTCAGGCGTGGCTGTGCTCTCCTCGGTCGGGAGCAACGTTCCGGCCTTGGGTGGCTCGGTCAGGCCCGCCTGCTTCCGTTCGCGTTCGAGACGGGCCGCGGCCTTCTTCACCTCGGCGTCGAGGTCGATCTGGGAGCAGAGCCCAAGCGTCACGGGGTCCTGCGCCTGAAGATTGGGCGAGTTCCAGTGGCTCCGCTCCTTGATGGCGATGATCGTCGGCTTCGTGGTGCCGACCAGCCGCATGATCTGCGAGTCCTTGAGCTCGGGGTGGTTCTTCAACAGCCAAAGGATGGCGTTCGGCCGGTCCTGGCGACGCGACACCGGCGTGTAGCGGGGCCCGCGCTTGGTCTTGACCTCTGGGACCTCGACCTTGGGCTCAGACAGCTTCAGCCGGTGCGAAGGTTCGAGCTCCGCCTTGGCGATCTCCTCGCGCGAGAGCTGCCCCGACGAGATCGGGTCCATGCCCTTGATGCCATGGGCCACGTCGCCGTCAGCGATGCCCTTCACTTCGAGCACATGCAGGCCGCAGAACTCGGCAATCTGCTCGAAGGTGAGCGAGGTGTTGTCGACCAGCCAGACGGCGGTCGCTTTCGGCATCAGAGGGGCGCGGTCCATGAGTTTCCAAACCTTGAGAAGGCGGCCTTTCGCCCGTTCGGCGAAAGACGAAATCCCGAATAACAGGAAGGGGAATGACGCCTATATAGGGCGTGATCCCTAACGAAGCAATTGTCGATTGGGCTTTCTAGGGCAATTCGAGCACGATTTTCCCGATATGGGCAGGGTCGTCGATCCGGCGATGAGCCTCAGCCACGGCGGTGAGCGGGAAGGTGGTGTCGATCACCGGCTTGAGCTTGCCTTGGGCGAAGAGCGGCCAGACGCTCCGTTCCACCCCTTTTGCGATGCGGGCCTTGGCCTCCGGCGTCTGGGCACGAAGCGTCGAGCCGGTTAGCGTCAAGCGCCGGAGCATCAGCCGCATGAGGTCGATCTCGACCTTTGAGCCTTTGAGGAAGGCGATCTGCACGATCCGTCCGTCAAGCGCGGCCGCGCGCAAATTGCGCTCGATATAGTCGCCACCGACCATGTCGAGAATGACATTGACGCCTTCGCCCTTGGTCGCGACGCGCGCCGCCTCGACGAAATCCTCTTGCGCATAATTGACGGCGCGGGACGCACCGAGCGCGAGAACCGCTTGCGCCTTCTCGGCGCTCCCCACCGTGGCGATGACATGAGCGCCGAACGCGGCGCCGATCTGTATCGCGGTGGTGCCGATGCCGCTTGCGCCGCCATGCACGAGCAGCCATTCGCCGGGCTTGAGCGCGGCCCGCTCGAATACATTGTGCCAGACGGTGAACGCGGTCTCGGGCAGGGCTGCGGCCTCGACCATCGTGAGACCTTCTGGCACCGGCAACGTGGTGCTCACGGGCGCCACCGCATACTCGGCATAACCGCCGCCATTGACGAGCGCCGAGACCCGATCGCCCTCCTTAAAGCGGGCCGCGCCTGGACCGAGCTTCACGACCGTGCCGGCAACCTCGAGCCCGAGAAGGTCGGACGCGCCCTTGGGCGGAGGATAAAGGCCCTGGCGCTGGAGCACATCGGGCCGGTTGATGCCCGAAGCTGCAACCTTAATCAGCACCTCGCCGGGACCTGGTTCCGGTACGGGGCGCGTGCCAGGAACCAGCACCTCGGGGCCGCCGGCGCCCTTTGCTTCGATGACGGTCATGGTCTTCGGCAGCATCACATTCTCCCAATCGAAAGCCGACGGCACCTTAGCCAGATTTGGCCGAGGTGCTAGAATACACGCATGGATCTCGACGAACTTCAGCCGGTCAAGAAGCCCAAGGGCTACGAGCTCGGCCAGGACCTGAGCAAGCTTTCGGTCGGCGAGCTTCGAGCGCTCATCGACGATCTCAAGGCCGAGATCGCGCGCGTCGAGCAGACGCTCAACGCCAAGCAATCGTCAAAGAGCGCCGCCGAGGCCGCGTTCAAGCGCTAGGGCAGGGCGGAGGGCCGCCCGTTGTTTAGGTAAACCGGCGCTTAGCATTAACCGGTTCTTAGGAGTTTCACGTTAAGGTCTCGGTCATCCAGCCTTCTGGATCTGAGTGGCCTTCCACTCTGTGACGCCTCCCTGTTAACTTCCTGAGCCGCCGCCTGGCGGCTCTTTTTTTGCCCCAATCGCCCGCTTTAACCTTGAGGGCGGATGAACGACGCGTCGCCGTTCGCATGGCATATTATGCCGCCGGGGCTCGTGCGTAGACGGGAGTAGGGCATGGCGGGGAGATCCAAGAGCGGAGACCGCGACGGTAACGTTACGGTCTCATTCGGCGCAAGGTTTGCGCGTTCCGATCAATTTAAGACGGTTTTTCGCGAAGGCATGGCGCTGGTCGAGGAGGCCGCGACCTATCTCGACGGCGAAGGCCGGAAAGAGGCGCGGAAGCTCAGGCCGCCTCATTCGCTTGCCTACGCCACGGAAAGCATGCGGCTGACCACGCGGTTGATGCAGCTTGCCTCCTGGCTCCTGATCCGCCGCGCCGTCAGCGAGGGCGAGCTCTCGCCCGAGCAGGCGAAAGAGGAGCAGCGCAAGATCAAGCTGCCCGTGGTCGGGGGCGAGCAGCCCTCCCGCGAGTTTGGATCGTTGCCCGTGCGCTTGCGCGAGCTGATCGAGCAAAGCATCAAGCTTCAGGAACGGGTCATCCGCCTCGATCAGATGCTCGGCAATGAGGCGCTCACGCAGAGCGAAGCCGACCACCCGCTCAAGTCGCAGCTCTCGCGTCTGAGGTCAGCCTTCGGCAAGAAGGCCGAATAGGCCGTCCAAGCAGCCTGACGCGCTATTTGAGGAAGCCTTCGTATTTCCGCTTGAAGCGGGTCAGCCGTCCGCCACGATCGGTGAGGTGCTGGCCGCCGCCGGTCCAGGCCGGGTGCGTCTTCGGATCGATGTCGAGTTTGAGCGTGTCGCCCTCGGCCCCGTAGGTCGAATAGGTGACGAACTCGGTGCCGTCGGTCATCACCACCTTGATGCGGTGGTAGTCCGGATGGATTTCCTTTTTCATGGCGTAAGCCTTCGCAAAACCGGCCGCTTTCGTTGAGCGGAGCCTATAACGGAACTTGCCCAAGGCCGCAAGGCTCGGAGGGGAGTGCCGTATTGGCCCTTTCCGTCAGGGCTCGCCGCCCTTAAAGTCGGCCCTGAGATCGAAGCTGGGCCCCATATTGGTAACGCAACACCCTGACGGCAGCGAGCGTTCCCCGCACGCCTCGGAGGATCGCACCGTCGCGAAGGACGAGGCGAAGCGCGCCTCGCTTCGTTCGCTCGGCGCGCTCAAGCCTTATCTCTTCAGCCATAAGCCGATGCTCGCCGCGGCGCTCGTCGCGCTTCTGGCCTCGGCCGGCGCCACCCTTGCCGTGCCGCTTGCCGTCAGGCGCATGATCGATCTCGGCTTCTCGGGGATCGAGCCAAACCTCATCGACAAATATTTCGCGACGCTGGCCTTCATTGGCCTCGTTCTCGCCGTGGCGAGCGCGGCGCGCTTCTACGCGGTGAATTGGCTGGGCGAACGGGTGGTCGCCGATATTCGCCGCGACGTGTTCAAGCACCTGACGGGCCTCAGTCCCGCCTTCTTCGAAGTTTCGCATTCGGGCGAGATGATGTCGCGCATCACCGCCGACACCACCCAGGTGAAGGCGACCGCAAGCACGGCGATCTCGCAGGCTTTGCGCAATATCCTGCTCTTGATCGGCTCGGCCGTCATGATGATCGTCACGAGCGCGAAATTGTCGCTCGCGGTGCTGATCGCCATTCCCATCATCGTGCTGCCGCTGTTCGCCTATGGCCGCTCGGTCAGGAAGCTTTCGCGCCAGGCCCAGGACACGCTGGCGCAGGCCTCGGCCTATGCCAGCGAGAGCCTGGCGCAAGTGAGGGTGATGCAGGCCTTCACGCATGAGAAGACGGCAGCTTCGCGTTTCGGCGTTGCCGTCGAGAAATCCTTCGCCGCCGCCAATGCGCGGGCGAAGGCGCGCGCAGGTCTCACGGCCATCGCCATCTTCCTCACCTTCGCCAGCGTCGTCGGCGTGCTGTGGTACGGCGCGCACGACGTTTTGGCGGGGAACATGACCGGCGGCAGGCTGTCGCAGTTCGTGCTCTATGCGGTTCTGGCCGCCACCGCCGTGGGCGGTCTGAGCGAGGTCTGGGGCGACGTGGCCCAATCCATGGGCGCCGCCGAGCGCCTGGGCGAGCTGCTCAAGGCCCGATCGAGCATCACGTCGCCGCCAAATCCGAAACCGCTTCCTATGCCGCCGCGCGGCGAGATCGCGTTCCGCGACGTCTCCTTCTCCTATCCGTTGCGGCCCGACACGCGCGCGCTCGATCATGTGAGCTTTCATGCGGCACCCGGCGAGCGCGTCGCGCTCGTGGGGCCGTCGGGCGCGGGCAAGACCACGATCTTCGCGCTGCTTCTGCGCTTCTATGACGCCGATCGCGGCAAGGTCGAGATCGACGGGCTTAGCGTCAACGAGGTGGCGCTTGACGCGCTTCGCGCCCGCTTCGCCCTCGTGCCGCAGGACACCGCATTGTTCGCCGATAGTGTCGCCGCCAATATTTCCTATGGCGCGCAAGACGCGAGCCGCCAGGAGATCGAGGCTGCCGCCAAGGCCGCCTTCGCCCACGATTTCATCCAAGCGCTGCCGCAAGGCTACGACACCATGCTCGGGGAGGGCGGCGTCACGCTCTCGACGGGACAGCGCCAGCGGATCGCCATCGCGCGCGCCGTGCTGCGCGATGCCCCCATCTTGCTGTTGGACGAGGCGACAAGCGCGCTCGACGCCGAGAGCGAAACGCTGGTGCAGCGCGCGCTCGATCAGATCATGGAAGGCCGCACGACGCTTGTCATCGCGCACCGGCTCGCGACCGTGATGCGGGCCGACCGGATTCTCGTGTTCGACGGAGGGCGCCTCGTCGAAGAGGGAACGCATCAGAGCCTTGTCGCGAAAGGCGGCATCTACAGCCGGCTCGCCGAATTGCAATTCATGCCCGACGCCGCCGAGTAGCGGTGAGCGCCTCCCCCTGAGGAGGCCGCGCAACGCGGCCGTCTCGAAGGGTGCGTGCTTCGAGACGGGCCTGCGGCCCTCCTCAGCATGAGGGATGTCGTATGCGCTGCGCTAGCGCTCGGTGATCTTGAGTTCGATGCGGCGGTTCCTGGAGAGGGCCTGCTCGCTCTCGCCCGCTTCGATCGGCTGGAACTCGCCGAAACCCGCCGCGACGAGGCGGTTCGCGGGCACGCCCTGGTCCATGAGATAGCGCACGACAGAGATCGCCCGAGCGCTGGACAGTTCCCAATTGGAGGGGAATTCGATCGTGGCGATCGGCCTGATGTCGGTATGGCCGTCGATGCGCATGACCCAGCCGATGTCGGCGGGGATCTGCCCCTCGAGCTCGCGCAAGGCCGCGGCGAGCTTGTCGAGCTGGAACGTGGCCTCGGGCCTGAGCGCGGAGGATCCCGTATCGAACAGCACGTCTGACGGAAACACGAAGCGATCGCCGACGACCTCGAAGTCCGGCCGGTTGCCGAGCGCCTCCTTCAACTTGCCGAAGAAGTCGGAGCGGTAGCGGGCGAGCTCCTGCACCTTCTTGGCAAGGGCCACGTTCAGCCGCTGGCCGAGATCGGCAATCTTGGCCTGGCTCTCCTTGTCCTTGGCCTCGGAGGCCTCGAGCGCTTCCTGGAGCGAGGCAAGCTGGAGCCTGAGCGCGGCAAGCTGCTGGTTCAGCATCTCGACCTTGGCGAGCGCGTCGTTGGTGATTTTCTTCTGCTCGTCGAGGGAGGTGCCAAGCGCGCGGGCGCGATCTTCCGCCCCTTGCGTCTGGCCGCCCGCCGCGCCGAGCAGTCCGGACAGGCGCGCGTTTTCCTTGTCCTTCTCGCCGAGCGTCGCCTGGAGGGCCGCGAGGTTGTCCTCGACGGACTCCTTCTTCGAGCGTTCGAGCGCGAGCAGCTCGGTCAACTCCGCGAGTTGGCGGTTCAGCTTCGACAGCATCGTGTCCTTGCCGCTGACGGCTTGGGTGACGACGAAATTGGCGAGCATGAACAGCGCCATAAGGAAGGTCACCACCAAGAGCAGGGTGGAGAGCATGTCGACGAAGCCCGGCCAGTAATTCGACTGGAAGCGTCCGCGGCGGGCGCGCGCCAAGGACATGGCTACTTCCGCTCCTCGCGGGCCGGCAATTTCGCCTTATCGGTGATCTGGCGGAGCACGGTGGCGAGCTCCTGCTGCTGCTGCGCCTGCTCGTCGGCCCATTCGCGCACCACTTTCTGCTCGGCGCGCATTTGCCGGATCAGCTTGTCAACGCCCGCGGCAAGATCCTTGACCGCGTCGCCGGTATTGTCGTTCAGCATCCGCGTCTCGACCTTGTCGTTGAGATCGGCGAGCGAGCGCTGCATGTCGAGAAGCGCAAAGCGAACTTGCGGCGCCATGCCGGCCGCGCCTGGCGCCTCGGCCAGTTGCAGCTCGGTGATGCCGGAGAGCCAATCCTCGAGCTCGTTATAGAAGCGCCCCTGGGCGTGGCCGGCCTGAAGATCGAGGAAGCCGAGGATGAGCGAGCCGGCGAGCCCGAACATCGAGCATGAGAAGGCGGTGCCCATGCCTCTGAGCGGCCCGGCGAGACCCTCCTTCAATTGATCGAAGAGCAGCACGCTTTCGCCGGCATTGGTATCGAGCGTGGCGATGGTGTTGCCGACGGTGCTCACGGTCTCGAGCAAACCCCAGAAGGTGCCGAGCAGGCCGAGAAAGATGAGGAGGCCGACAAGGTAGCGCGTCGTCTCGCGCTGCTCCTCGAGACGGGAGGCGACCGAATCGAGCAGCGAGCGCATGGCGCCGGTCGCGAGCGATAACTGCCCGGTGCGGTCGCGCAACATGGTCGCCATCGGTGCAAGCAGGACCGGGCTTTTCTCGACGGTGAGCCCGGGATCGGAGATGCGGAAATTGTTGACCCAATTGATCTCGGGGTAGAGCCGCAAGACCTGGCGGAACGAATAGACGACGCCGACCACGAGCACGCCGATGATGAGCCCGTTCAAGCCCGGATTGGCCAGGAAGCTCCGGCGCAGCTGTCCCGTCTGTCCGTCGAGGATGATCGCCAGCAGAATCGCGAGAATGAGGAACAGGGTCATCCGCCAGAGAAAGACCTGGGGGCGCGTGAGTTTGACCTTGTAAGTGACGGGTGCCATGCGCTGCCGTGATCTTGAGTCGGTCGGACGGTTTAAGCTTAACCGAATACTAGAACAGGCAAAACGGCAACCTCAGGGCGGACGTTCGGCGACGCCGTTTTCCAACCTCCCCCCGTCGGGAGAGCCTGCCCTCGGGCTTGACCCGAGGGTCGGCGCGCCGTTGCGCGCCGGGTGGGGGCTGCGCCTCAACTGGCAACCACGTCATTCCGGCGTAAGCCGGAATCCAGGAGCGGCATGTACAGCGTTCGTTATGCTGGATACCGGCTTTCGCCGGTATGACGACGTTCACTCCACCCGGCCGGGCCAGGCGCGGTCAGGGCCCGGCCGCCTTTAGAAGCTTGAGCAGCTTGCGCTGGATCGCCTCGTTGCCGGCGACGACGCTGCCTTGCGCCAGCATGGCGTCCTTGCCCTCGGCGTCGCTCACGAACCCTCCGGCCTCGCGCAAAATGACGATCCCGGCCGCAAGGTCCCAGGCCCGCAAGTTTCGTTCCCAGAAGCCATCGAGCCTGCCGGCAGCGGTCCAGGCGAGGTCGAGCGAGGCGGTGCCGAACCGCCGCACGCCGGCTGAGGCGGCCATCACCGCGCGAAGCTCGGCAAGAAAGAGATCGTGCGCGGGGCGCCCGCTATGCGGAATGCCGGTGCCGATCACGGCGTCGGCAAGCTCGGTCCGTGCCGCCACCCTGAGCCGGCGGTCGTTGAGGAAGGCGCCCTTGCCTCTCTCGGCGGTGAAAAGCTCCTGGCTTGCCGGATTGAGGATCAGGCCCGCCACCAGCTCGCCCTCGCGCTCGAGCGCGATCGAGATGGCGAAGTGCGGAATGCCGTGCAGGAAGTTGGTGGTGCCGTCCAGCGGATCGACGATGAAGCGGTGGCTGCGGTCGGCGCCCTCGATCGCGCCGCGCTCTTCCAGGAGAAAACCGTAGCCCGGCCGCGCGCGCGCAAGCTCCGCATGCAGGATTTCTTCGGCACGGTGGTCGGCGGCACTGACGAAGTTGGCCGGCCCCTTGAGCGAGACCTGAAGCTGCTCGACCTCGCCGAAATCGCGGGCGAGGCTGCGCGCCGCCTTGCGGGCGGCGGCGAGCATCACATTCATCAGCGCCGAGGCGGGCATGGCTGCGGTC
>CAYMJW010000090.1:0-2028 GCA_964390455.1 uncultured Methyloceanibacter sp.
GCTTCGCTGACCGATCATGCCACCTTTCTCTCCGGCAAGATCATCTTTCTGCTCGATGCGACGCTCGGCATGATCAACATCCAGCAGAACGACATCATCAAGATTTTCTCGGTCGCCGCCGTCGTGTTCCTGCCGCCGACCTTGATCGCCTCGATCTACGGCATGAACTTCCACCATATGCCGGAGCTCGATTGGTGGTTCGGCTATCCGCTCGCGCTCGCGCTGATGGTTCTGGCGGCGGTTGTGCCTTATCTCTATTTCAAGCGCAGAGGCTGGCTGTAGTTTGCGCTTGCGTTGCACCTATCGGCTGACCACATTAGCGCAAGAGACAGCCGGATCGGCCGGCGGGGACTGGTTAAGGAGACGTTCATGAGCATTCGAACCCTTACTCTCGCCGTTGCGGCCGCTAGCTTTGCGTTCGTTATCGGCCAGTCCGCGCCGGCTTCGGCCGGCCCCGGCCTCGTCACCGCGCCGGAAGCCGGCACCGCCTTGGTGCAAGAGGCTGGATACTACAAGCGGCGCTGGCGCTACCGCGACGGCGCCTATGTGCGAGCTCCCTTCGCCGAGGTGGATACCCGCCGCGAAACATGGGTCGCGGCCCCGTTTGCCAGGGTCTATAGCGGGCGCTATGGAACGTGGGTGAGGGCGCCCTTCGTCAATCTCTGGGTCCCGCGCTAGCACGCAGCAATCTCGGCACTGAGCGCTTCGCGCGCGGGCGCTAAATCCCGAGTTGCGCCCACGCGAGCGCGGCTGCGGCGGCGATCGCGAGCGTGCTCACGACCCCGAAGTGAAAGCCGAAGAGCAGAATCGCGGCGAGGATCGCGAGCCCAAGCGCCTCGACATTCACGGTTGTAAAGTCAGGCGTCCACAGTTGCACCGGACCGTGCCACACAGCGGTCACGCTGCTGAAAAGAACATGGAGCGCGAACCACAAGCTCAAATTGAGGATCACGCCGACGACCGCGGCGGTGACACCGGCGAGCGCGCTGGCAAGGCGCGGGTTCGCGCTCAAGCGCTCGACGTAAGGCGCGCCGGTGAAGATCCAGAGGAAGCAGGGCGCGAAGGTGGCCCATAGCGTGAGGCCCGCGCCAAGCAGGCCGTACGCGAGCGCCGGCTCGCCGCCGTGGCGGAAGCCCGCGAGAAATCCCACGAACTGGGTGACAAGGATGAGCGGGCCCGGCGTGGTCTCGGCGAGACCGAGCCCGTCGAGCATCTCGCCCGCGGTCAGCCAGCCATACGTCTCGACCGCCTGCTGCGCCATATAGGCCAGAACCGAGTACGCGCCGCCGAACGTCACCACGGCGAGCTTGGAGAAGAACAGCGAAATATCCGTGGTCACATGCGAGCGGCCGAAGATCGCTGCGACTAGAACAAGAGGCACAATCCAGATCGCAAGCCAGAGGCAAGCGGTCTTCAGCGTGCGCGCGAGCGGCACCGGCTCAGGCGTCGCGAGCGGCGCGGCCAGTGCGCGCGGCGCGGCGTGCGCGAGCAGAAAGCCGATCGCCGCGGCCGCGGCGATGATGAGCGGAAACGGCACCGCAAAAAAGAAAATCGCGACGAAGGCCGCCGCGGCGATGGCAACGTCGTAAGGGCCGCGCAGTGCGCGCTTCGCGACGCGCAGAAGCGCCTCGATAACAATGACGAGAACGGCCGCCTTGACGCCGATGAAGGCCGCTTCCACCAGCGGGACGTTGCCGTAATAGGCGTAACCGATCGTGAGCCCGAGCACGATCGCGGCGCCCGGCAGAACGAACAAAAGGCCCGCGGCAAGACCGCCCGCAGTGCCGTGAAGCCGCCAGCCGATATAGGTCGCGAGTTGCATCGCTTCGGGGCCGGGAAGCAGCATGCAAAAGTTGAGCGCATGCAAGAAGCGCTGTTCCGAAATCCACCGCCGCTCATCGACGAGCAGGCGATGCATCAGCGCGATCTGGCCCGCCGGTCCGCCGAAGGACAGAAGCCCGATCTTGCCCCACAGCTTAAGCGCCTCGGCGAAGCTTGGCTTTGGTGAAGTCTCGTCCCCCATCGAGG
>CAYMJW010000090.1:2128-5961 GCA_964390455.1 uncultured Methyloceanibacter sp.
CAGCAAGGGGGACTCGCGAAGGACTCGTCATGGAATCGGCACAATTGCTTCAGGTCGCGGTGTTCCTCGCCGCGGCCGCCATCGCCGCCCCGCTCGGCCGCTTCCTTCGCATGGGCGCGGTGCTCGGCTACCTCGCCGCCGGTGTCGTCATCGGGCCTTACGTGCTCGGTCCGCTCTACGCGCTGAACGACCCTGACGAGTTGCTTCATTTCGGCGAGTTCGGCGTGGTGATGCTCTTGTTCGTGATCGGACTCGAGCTTCGCCCGGTCAGACTCTGGGCCATGCGCTCTGCGATCTTCGGCCTCGGCACGGCGCAACTTGCCGCGACCGCGGCCGTGCTTGCCGCCATCGGCATGGGTTTCGGGCTGCCGGCGGCGCAGGCGCTGTTCATCGGGCTTGCGCTCTCGCTCTCCTCGACCGCATTCGCGCTGCAAGTGCTCGAGGAGAAGCGCGAGCTCACAACGCGGCACGGCCGCCTCGCCTTCTCGGTGCTGCTGTTCCAGGACCTCGCTGCGATCCCGCTGATCGCGCTCGTGCCGCTGTTCGCCTTCGGCGCTGACGAGCCGAGCATGGACATCAGCAAGGCGCTGATCGCCATCGGCACCATTCTCGGCGTGATCGTCGCCGGGCGCTTTCTTTTGAACCGGCTCTACCGCATCGTCGCCGCCACGGGCGTGCGCGAGGCGATGACCGCGAGCGCGCTTCTTACGGTCGTGGGCGTAACGCTCGTCATGGAAGCGGTGGGGCTCTCGGCCGCGCTCGGCGCCTTCATCGCCGGCGCGCTCCTTGCCGACTCCGAATACCGCCATCAGATCGAGGCGGACATCGCGCCGTTCGAAGGGCTGCTGCTTGCCGTGTTCTTCATTGCCGTCGGCATGTCGATCGATCTCCGCGTGCTCGTCGGCGAGCCGGTCAAGCTCATTGCGCTCGTGCTCGCGCTGGTCGCCATCAAGGCCGTCATTCTCTATCTGCTCGGCCGGTGGTGGGGACTGGACAACGCGGCCGCGCGGCGGCTCGGGCTCGTGATTAGTCAGGGCGGCGAGTTCGCCTTCGTGCTGTTCGCGGCGGGCGCGCTTGAAGGCGTGATCGACCGGCAGACGGCGAATTTCCTCACGCTGGCGGTCACCTTGTCGATGGCGGCGACACCGCTCCTTCTCCTCATTGATGACGCCATCAACCGGGCGATGAAGCCCGAGCCTCCGCAATACGAAATGCCGCCGGAAGGTGATCAGCACGTCATCGTCGCCGGCTTCGGGCGCTTCGGCCAGATCGTGGCCCGCGTGCTTCGCGCTCGCCGCATCCCGTTCACGGCGCTCGATTCGAATATCGAGCAGGTCGATTTCGTGAAGCGCTTCGGCTCGCAAATCTATTATGGCGATGCGGGCCGCCTCGATATCCTTCGCGCTGCCGGCGCCGACAAGGCGCGCGCCTTCGTGCTTGCCATCGACAATGTCGATCATTCGCTCAGGGTCGCCGAGATGGTGCGGATGCACTATCCCGACCTGAAGATTTACGCCCGGGCGCGGGACCGGACCCATGTGCACAAGCTCATGGATCTCGGCGTCACCATCATCGAGCGCGAGACCTTCTTGTCGGCGCTGGCGCTGACCAAGACGTTGCTGCGCGGCTTGGGCTTACGCGAGGCCGAAGTCAAGCACGTGATCGAGACCTTCAAGCAGCAGGACGAGCGGCGTCTCTATCAGGACTATCAGTACTATACGGACATGGAGAAGGTTCAGGCCAATGCGCGTTCGCAGGCGAAGGAGCTCGAAGAGCTGTTCGCCCGCGACGTCGAGGAGTTGCCGGACGAGAAGGCGACGCCGTAGTCCGAACGCGCCGCAGAGCGCGTCAGCGCCGTGAGGAGAGATGGCCGATGATGAGGCGGTTGAGCTCGGCGGGATGGGTGAAGGGGCTCATATGGCCCGCGCCCGGCAGGATCGCGAGCGTGGCATTGGGGAGCGTCGCTGCAAGGAGATCGACGACGGCGCGGGTCGGCGCTCGGGTCTTGCTCCCGGCGATGAGAAGCGTGGGCGCGGTGATTTCGGCGTAATCCTCGAGGCGCGTCTTGGCATCGATCGCGATCGAGAATTCGAGCGCAACCTTGGGAATGGTGGCGGCAATCGCATTCTTGAAGCGGTCGGGCGACAGCCACCAGCGCGTGCGGCCAAGCCAATAGACCATAAAGGCCTTGGCTGCGTCGCGGTCGTCGCCCCTTGCCACGGCGCCGAGCACCGAGCGGCCGAGCTCTTCCACCTCGGCCCATTCGGGCCGTCCCTCGAGCCGCAGCAGATGAAACGAGACCGGCTCGACAAGGGTCAAACTCTTCACGCGAGACCCGAGCGTCCGCGCCGCTTCGAGCGCGAGCGCCGCGCCATAAGAATGACCGACGAGATGAAGCGGGCCCTTCGCCTTCTTGGCGACGGCGAGCAGCACGTCGATATCCGCATCGATGGAGAAGGGCTTTGTGGCGGGCCAAGGCTCGGACTGCCCATAACCGATGAAGTCGGGCGCGAGCACGCGCCAATCGGATTTGAGCGCCTCGATCAGCGGCAGCCATTCCTTGTGTGACGCACTCGAGCAGTGCGCGGCAATGACGGCCGGACCTTTGCCCTCGTCGAGATAGGCGATTTCGACGCCGTTGACGGCAAGCCGCTTCATGCCTGCCACCGCGGCCGGCGCACGCGCAACCGCGGGCGAGGGAGAACTCACTCGGCCGGGGCGGGTTCGCGGTTGGATGCCGAGGCTGCCTTCTGTACCGCCTTCTGCACCTTCTCGAAGGCGCGAACCTCGATCTGCCGGATGCGCTCGCGGCTGACGCCGAACTCCGCCGACAGCTCCTCGAGCGTGAGCGGGTCTTCGGCGAGCCTGCGCGCCTCGAACACGCGCCGCTCGCGCGCGTTCAGGCCTTCGAGCGCGTCGTTCAGCATCTCGCGGCGGTTGTCGCGTTCCTCGGACTCGGCGAGCGCGGTCTCCTGGTCGATGGTGTCATCGACCAGCCAGTCCTGCCACTCGCCGCTTTCGGAGTCGTTTCTCACCGGGGCGTTCAGCGATGAGTCGCCGGCGAGCCGCCGGTTCATCGACACCACATCCTCCTCGGTCACGCCGAGCTGAGTGGCGATCCGCTTCACCTGATCGGGCCTGAGATCGCCTTCTTCGAGGGCTTTCAGCTGGCCCTTGATCTTGCGCAGGTTGAAGAAGAGCTTCTTCTGCGCCGCCGTGGTGCCCATTTTCACCAGGCTCCACGAACGCAGAATGTATTCCTGGATCGCGGCCCTGATCCACCACATGGCGTAGGTCGCAAGCCGGAAGCCCTTGTCGGGATCGAAGCGCTTGACCGCCTGCATCAACCCGACATTGCCTTCGGAGATCACCTCGCCGATCGGGAGGCCGTAGCCGCGATAGCCCATGGCGATGCGCGCCACGAGCCGAAGATGCGAGGTGACAAGCTGATGCGCCGCGTCGCGGTCGCCATGCTCGCGCCAGCTCTTGGCGAGCATGTACTCCTGCTGCGGCTCCAGCATCGGAAAGCGTCTGATTTCTTCGAGGTAGCGCGTCAGTCCGCCCTGCGCGCCGACACTCGGCAAACTTCTCGCAGCCATGAGAGCCCGTCTCCAGCGGCCCTTACGTGGCCGCACCCGTCCAACTCACTTCGCCCCCCGGCGTTTCTCTCTATAGAGCCTTTGCGCTCGCGAAAAAAGACTGGGAGCTCTTCACACTTGCTTGAAAGCTTCAACGATCTCAGCAAGATCGGCCGGAAGCGGACTATTAAATTTGAGTAATCTGCCGGTCACGGGGTGGGCGAAGGCAAGCTCCGCCGCGTGGAGCGCCTG
Source organism: uncultured Methyloceanibacter sp. (assembly GCA_964390455.1). GTDB lineage: Bacteria > Pseudomonadota > Alphaproteobacteria > Rhizobiales > Methyloligellaceae > Methyloceanibacter. The sequence goes on from CAYMJW010000090.1 coordinate 5,959, forward strand.
GCG
>CAYMJW010000090.1:6061-11450 GCA_964390455.1 uncultured Methyloceanibacter sp.
GCTCCTTTCCGCCGCCGAACGTTTCGACCACGCGCCAATGGGTCACGGCCGCGCGTCCCTTTGACGCCGGCAGCACCGCCATCTTGGTCCGGCTCGTCGGGTGGCGGCCGATGGCCGCATCGATCGTGCCATGAGGGCGGGACGGGACACCCCATACCAGCGCGAGATAGCCGCGCTCGAGCTCGCCCGATCTGCCATGGTCGGCGAATTGGTCGGCAAGCGCGCGATGCGCCTGATCGGTCTTGGCCACGACAAGCAGTCCGCTCGTATCTTTGTCGAGGCGATGCACGATCCCGGGGCGCGCGACCCCGCCAATGCCTGAGAGACTCGTGCCGCAATGGGCGATCAGCGCGTTGACGAGCGTGCCGGCCGCGTGGCCTGCCCCCGGATGCACGACGAGCCCTGCCGGCTTGTCGATGACGATGAGCGCGTCGTCCTCGTAAACCACGTCGAGCGGGATCGATTCGGCGCGGGGCTCCGGCGGCGCCACGGGCGGGAGATCGAGGGCGAAGCGATCGCCCGGTTTGACCCGGTATTTCACGTCGCCTATGGTCCCCCCGTCCAAGGAGACGCGGCCGTCTTTGATGAGGCTCTGCACGCGGGTGCGGCTCAACTCAGGCAGGCGCTCGGTCAAGAAGCGGTCGAGCCGCAAGCCTTCGTGGCCGGCTTCCGCTTGGGCTTGAAGCCGCTTGAAGGCGGGCGCTTTGGGTGACTGAGGCATGAGGTCTTCGCGGAATGACGATCCTGGACGAGCCCGACAATAGCCCCTTGCCCGGCACGGTGTTCACCCCGCGGCAGGTGCGGGTGCTGAAGATCGCCGTGATCGTGATGGGGCTGTTGCTGGTCGGCGGCTTCGCCTTCGTGCTCGCGGCCATTGTCTATCAGGCTTCGCGGGGAGGGCAAGCCGGGCCTGTCCAGACCGCGCCCCTTGCCGGTGTGGAGACGGAGCTTGCGATCGGCAAGGACGCGTCGGTCACGGCGCTCTCTCTTGATGGCGACCGGCTGGCCCTCTATCTGAACTCGGCTGCGGGTCCCGAGATCGCCGTTATCGACCTTGCGACCGGAAAGATCGTCGCCCGCATCAAGCTCAAGCCCGAATAGGCCTTGATCGCGTTCGCCGCGCCAAGCTATAGCTTTCGTCCGATCTTGGCCCGGAGCCAACGCCCCGTTCGTCTAGTGGCCTAGGACGCTGGCCTCTCACGCCGGAAACAGGGGTTCGAAACCCCTACGGGGCGCCACTTTTCTCAGGCACGCTTGGTTGCTTTCGATCCCGCCCGCCTTGTGCGACGTCCCCCATCAGGCCGGAGAGTCTAGGACCGAGCGATTGGCGAAGACCAAACCGGTTCTGGACAAGTAAAGCGCCTGATCGGCTGCCGCCAGCGCCCTCACGCGCTTGGTATCCTCAACTAGCAATTCGCAGTCATGTCGCCGAAGGTGCTGCACCCAATATTCATCGAATTGCTCGTTCACGTGATGGTGGCCGCCCTGGCCCACACTGGCATGCGTCATAAGGATGAACTTCCCGCAGGCCAGGGATCGTAAGACGTTCTCGACGTATTTTTCCTCGATGTGCTCCACCACCTCTTGGCAATGTACAAGGTCGACCCGGCAGTATGCTGGCGTCTTCGTTAGATCGAGTTGAAGCGTGGGATAGACGGCTCGCTCAACATTTCTTGGCAGTCCATCCACGGCGATCACCTGCAACCCGGCCCGATGGAAAAAGTGACTCGAGTAGCCAATGCCGGAGCCGAGGTCGAGGACGCTCTTGATTGAGAACCGCTCGATGACGTAGCGCCAAACTGATGGGGCGAAGGTGAAGGGATCGCCTTCTCGAATGTTGCCACCCAAATGAGGGTTGGAGGCGTCGGTCTCTGAAACAAGCCCCTCATAGGACATAACGGCGCCCTCGCCTACCGACCCTTGGGGTCAAGCTTGCCTTCCGTCCGACGCGGTGAGCTCGCACGCAATCGGCACTGGACCCTTAGGCTGTTTTTCGCCCGCTCTTCGTGACCTTTGACCGAGCCTGACGGCCATTTGGGTTTTCGTTGGCGCGCTTATGCTCGACCGGCTTCGACTCGCGATTCGCCTCTTCGTCTTCGTCGGCCAAGCCCTTCTTGAAGCTTTTCAGGCCCTTCGCGACGTCCCCCATCAGGCCCGAAATCCTGCCCGCCCCAAACAGCAGGACGAAAACAACCAGCACGAGCAGAATGTGCCACCAACTCAATCCAAACATGTCTCGTCTCCCGTGATCTCCGCCGGCTGATTATCCACAACCTTTTGTAGCATGGGTCTTGATTGCTCCCAAAGATGGTTGTTTCAAGATTCCTATTTGTTGTTGCAAATTAGCAATATACACGTTTCAATTCGCCTGATAAGTGTACACAAAATCTAAACCTCGGGGGAGGGGGACATGGACGGGGGACAGCGGCACGACCGTAGGCAGGTCCTGAAAATCTTTACCATCGGCGGTGTCGCGACAGCGCTTGTCGTGCCGACGAACTGGACCACGCCCCTCGTCAAATCCGTCATCGTACCGGCGCACGCGCAGGCGTCTCCGCGCAACGGAGACGATGGCGGCGGAACGACGTCGGCTCCGACCACAACCGGCGGAGGCGGCGGCGGACAAAGCACTACGCCCGCTCCAACGACGACGCCTGGCGGCGGCGGCGGCGGCGGACAAAGCACTACGCCCGCTCCGACGACGACCGGTGAGACTACAGTTGCTCCGACAACCACGCCCGCCGCGACCACGACGCCTGACGGCGGTGGCGGACAGGAGACCACAACGCCTGAGCCGACGACGACGCCTGAGGCGACGACCACGCCTGAGGCGACGACCACCCCTGAGGCGACGACCACGCCTGAGGCGACGACCACGCCTGAGGCGACGACCACGCCTGAAGCGACGACTACGCCAGAGCCGACAACCACGCCCGCGGCGACAACCACGCCTGCGGCGACAACCACGCCTGCGGCGACAACGACGCCCGCAGCAACAACCACGGCCTGCCCGCAGTGTTTCCATACGGGAACCAACGCGTGCGGCTGCCTGAATACGCAAGCAAACATCTGCGTCGCGGCGAGCACGCAAGGGTGCGATGCTGGAAAGCCTTTGGAGCTTATCGACCTAATTCCGAGGCCCTAGCTTAGCCAGTCTGGCCAGCGCGTTGGGTTCAGGCTGATTGTAGAGAACCATTGGTGTCGGCCGATGGCTCGTAGTCTCGCCCGCGCAGTGGAGGGATTCCGCTCAGCGAGCGCCAGCGCCTCCGTAGAGATTGCGCTCTCGCTTTGCGGTCAGGCCGTCGAGTTGCGCTTCCCGCCCCTTGAGCGCGACATCAGGTTCACGTTTCCGGGCGTTGCTTAGAGCGCCGCATCGCCCCAATGCTCGATCGCGACGACGCGCTGGACGAGGACCGGTTCGGAGTCCTCTCCGACCTGAAAGAGACCCGGCCGAACGCGCCCACAAGCATTCCGTCGTGTCGCAGCGTCAGACCCTCTTTCGAATGCGCTTGGCGACATCCGATTCGACCTCGCGGCGCTCGACTCTGCCCTTGCCGCCCGCGTGCGCGAGGAGCTCCGTTTGCGTGCCCGTCAAACGTCACCCCAATCTCTCGCCACAATTTTTTGTTCCGCACTCGATTAGTCGCACCCTTGCAAGTGACTCTCGATGGAACGCAGAACCCTAATCGACGAGCGGACCGATGGCTCTTGTCCCATCTCGCATTTCGTAAATGTGTCTGAAGATTTTTGCCCTTTGATCGGTTGAGTGCTGCATCACGTGAAGCACGAAACGTTCGCGCCAGAGCGGCTGTCGATAGTCCAAAAAGTGTGAGTTGAAGGTGTCGTAAGGGAGCGGGACAATCTTGATGCTTGCTCCACTCTCGTAGAGGTCGTTTAGGGCCTGCTGCTCCTGAAAGTACTTGACGGCATATTTTTCGCGAGAGTCCCACCACTCTCCCAAAAAGCGGTTCACGCCAAGGGTGCTCTTGAAGAACATCGCCCCGCTGTTGAGGAGCCTCCCGCCGTTAGGACCGTTCTCGCAAACCAGTAATTCGCCGTCGATGGCTGTGAAGTCCTGCAGCTTCTTCTCAACGTTTACGAAAACGGCATCGGCATCAATGACAAATAGCCAATCGCAAAACGGCAAAAACAGCTTGGCACACTCGACTTTGCCCCAACTGGGATACCGCTCCTTGTTGGGCGCATTAAAGACGTGAAAGCCATACCCGTGCCGGAGCGCATAATCGGCATTCAGGGCAATGGAGTATTTCGCGTAGTCCTGAATGTCCGGCGTTGCGACCGTGGCAATGTGGATATTCATCTTGCGCGAGCAGCGTTGTCCACGAATCGCACGGTCAAGCCGTTGCCGACGGCAGCAGCCTCGACTTCAAAGCACGAGGACGGGCTGCCTGGCCATGCTGCTTGCTGCGCCAAGATGAACGCCTCACCGCGAAAGACAGGGCCGCGCGCTCATGCCGTCTTTCGCGTGCCGCGCTTGGCTGCCTTTGCGCCGGTGCGATGGCCATCCTGATTCGTATCGGCACGCCTGCGCTCGAGGAGCTCCATTTCCGGGTGCGCCTCATCGGCTTCGTCCGCCAAGCCCTTCTTGAAGCTTTTGAGGCCCTTGGCGATGTCCCCCATGAGGCCCGAAATCCGGCCGGCGCCAAACAGCAGAACGAAGACGACAAGCACGAGAATAATGTGCCACCAGCTCAGCCCCATACCCCGCCTCTCCCTCCGAGTTGCGCCACCTTCGGATAGACTACACTCTTTTGTAGCAACCAATCCGGGCGTGTTCCAATGATAGGCAAATATCGCGTCATAGTTGCATTTTTGCAATATACTCTTTTACGGGGCTATGCTAGATCACGTGCAGGGGACGGCATCTGCAACCGGGGGACGGCATGGACGGGGGACGCGGGGGGCACGATCGCAGGCAAGTCCTGAAGATTTTCACGATCGGCGGCGTCTCAACCGCGCTCGTCCTGCCGGCAAGTTGGACCAAGCCCCTCGTCAAAGCCGTCATCGTTCCAGCTCATGCGAAAGCGTCGCCGCGCGGGGGCGATGGCGAAGAGACCACGACCGCGGCTCCAACCACCACGGGTGGAGGAAGCGGACAAAGCACGACGCCGGCTCCCACCACCACGGGTGGCGGAAGCGGACAGAGCACGCCGCCGCCTGAGACGACCACGGCTGCGCCGCCCGAGACGACCACGGCTGCGCCGCCCGAGACGACCACGGCTGCGCCGCCTGAGACGACCACGGCTGCGCCGCCTGAGACGACCACGGCTGCGCCGCCTGAGACGACCACGGCCGCGCCGCCTGAGACGACCACGGCCGCGCCGCCTGAGACGACCACGGCCGCACCGCCTGAGACGACCACGGCCGC
>CAYMJW010000091.1:0-8079 GCA_964390455.1 uncultured Methyloceanibacter sp.
TATAAGGCACGATCCCCATGCGCCCGTCATAGACCTCGCGCGCGAGCGCCTCGCCGTCGGGCTGATCGACGAGCGCGAGCACCGCGGCGGCATGGGTATGGTCGACGAATTTGTGCGGCAGGAAGGCATGCAGCAGCGTCTCAACCGAGGGGTTGGGCGCCGCCGAATCGAGCAGGTTCAGCCGCTGCACATTGACCATGGCCTCGTCCGAGAGCGCCTTCAGCGCGCGCAGCCGCCGGAGCGGCTCGAGCTTCACGGCCGGAAGGCCCCACGGCTCGATATCGGCCATGTCGGCGCCCGAGCCCTTGACGGCGATGACATCGTGCTCTTCGCCGAGATCGTCGCTGGCCTTCGTCTTGACCGAGGTGTTGCCGCCGCCATGCAGCACGAGAAGCGGGTCGCGGCCAAGGAGGCGCGTGGTGTAGACGCGAAGCGCGATGTCGCGGCCGACGCCTTTGGCGGCGTAAGCCTCCACCATCTCCTTCGCGGCGGTGTCGTTCCATTGGCTTTTCATGGCGGGCCTTGTTGCAAGTTTCGTCCGTTCCGGCAAGGGCTCCTCACGGCCTACCCACGCGGGGAGCGAGATCGCCGAGTGCCGCTTTCGCCGCGTCGAGCACGCGCTCGAAGCCGGTGAAGATCCAGTAGTGGCCGGCGCCCTGGATCACGTCGAGCCGGCAATTGGGCAGGGTCTCGGCAAGATCGTAGGCGGCGGATGGCGGGACGATGGCGTCGTCGCTGCCCTGCCAAAGCACCGCCGGGACGTCGAGATCGCGAAGCTGAAGCTGCCAATGAGCGCAGTAGAGGCGCAAGTCTTGACGCGCGCCTTCGGTGCCGGGCCGCAGCCCCTCTTGCAGCGCTGCACGAAGATTGTCTCTCACCTCCTCACGGTCGAGCACCAACCGGTCGGCGCTTGGGACACGTTGCTTCAGCGCGCGATAGCAGAGGCGAGGTGCCGAGCGCACGAGGGCCCGCAGCGACCAGAAGAAGGCGGCGATAGCCGCATCCGAACGGCCGAGCCGGGTGAAGATCAGCCGATGAGCTTTCGACATGCGAACGCGGTGCTGACAGTCGGCAATCGCCCCGACCGGGTTGACCAACTCAAGCAGCGCGACGCGTTCGGGCATGGCGGCGGCCGCGGCAACGGCATAGGGGCCGCCGCCGGAAACGCCGATGACGGCAAACCGGCTCAAGCCGAGCGCATCGGCGCATTGTTCAAGGTCAACCGCAGCTTCGCGGAGGCTCGACTGCCGCCGAAAATCGGAGAGTCCGTAGCCGGGGCGCTCGGGCGCGATGATCCGCAAGCCCCTCTCGCGCGCCGCCCGGTCGGTGAGCGCGAACATGAAGCGCGAGCCCGGCGTACCGTGGAGCGCGAGGACCGGCCGCCCTCCCGGATCGCCGTACTCGGCAAATCCGATCTGCCGTCCATCGGCCAGGCGCAGGACCTGCGAGCTGCGGTCGATCGCGCCGGGAGCCTCGTTCGGGATGGCTCTGCCCGCCTCCACCGGACCCACCGTCTCAGGCCGCCGCTCCATTGCCATAATACTCCGCGCTTTCGCCGTTAGACTTGAGCATCGTAGTCCGAAGGAGGCAACGCAATGACAGACTGGGAGATCAAGGGACGCGAATTCGCCAATTGCAATTGTTCTTACGGTTGCCCTTGCCAGTTCAATGCATTGCCGACCTTCGGCGACTGTTACGGCTTCGGGGTGTACGATATCGAGCGGGGCTTCCACGGATCGACACGGCTTGACGGGCTGAAGGCCGCGGCGGTCTTCCGCTGGCCCGGCCCCATTCACGAAGGCAAGGGCGAGGGCGTGCATGTGCTCGACCGTAGCGCCACGCCAGAGCAGCGCGCGCCGCTTCTTCGCATCTTGCGGGGCGAGGACACAGAGCCCGGCGCCACGGTGTTTCAGGTTTTTGCTTCGACCTGTGACACCGTCCATGAGCCGATCGTCGCCGACATCGATTTTGCGATCGACATCGACGGCCGCACGGCACGAGCCAAGATCAATGGCGTGCTGGAGGCGAAGGGCGCGCCGATCCTCAATCCCGTGACGGGCGCCGAGCACCGCGTGCGCATCGTGCAACCGAACGGCTTCGAGTTCGCCGAGGCCGAGGTCGGTCGCGGCTGGTCCAAGACAATGGGGCCGATCCGCTTCGAGCTCGACGACACCTACGGACAATTCGCCGAGATTCATCTCTGCCAAAGCGGCATGGTGCGCTGAGACGGCAATGCCCGTGACGACGGTCGAAACTCTCTTCAAGCGGGACGGCGTTGTCGTCGCGTTGGCGCTCACCGGCCTCATTGTGCTTGCCTGGCTCGCCACCATCGCAGGCGCCGGCACCGGCATGGACCCCTTCGCCATGAGCGGCTGGAGCTTGGGGGTAACGCTGCCGCCCGCGCCCGGCACCACCTGGGCCCCCACCTATTGGCTGATCGCCTTCTTCATGTGGGCGGCGATGATGGTGGCGATGATGCTGCCAAGCGCCTCGCCCATGGTGCTGCTCTATGCCCGCGTCATGCGCAAAGCTGAGGGCGAGGGTGGCGTCGCCCGCCCGCGGGCAGCGATCGCCGCCTTCGCCTCGGGTTATCTCACGATTTGGATTCTTTTCAGCCTGTTGGCCGTGTTGCTTCAATGGGGACTGGAACGGATCGGCGTGATGTCGGCGATGATGAGCCTAAGCCCGCCGCTGCTCGCGGGAGGGCTCTTGATCGCGGCCGGGCTCTACCAGCTCACGCCGCTCAAAACCGCCTGCCTCAACCATTGCCGCGGGCCTGCGTCGTTTCTCGCCCGCCATTGGCGGCCCGGCGTGCCGGGCGCGTGGCGCATGGGCCTCGCCCACGGCGCCTACTGCCTCGGCTGCTGCGCCGCGCTGATGCTGCTTCTATTCGTGGGCGGGGTGATGAATCTCGTCTGGATCGCCGCGCTCACGCTGCTCGTCGCGGTCGAGAAGCTTGCGCCGTTCGGCGCCACCTTGTCGAAGGCGGTGGGCGCCGCGCTCGTCGCGAGCGGTATCGCGTTCCTCGCCGGCTGGCTCTGACGCCTAGCGCGAGTAGAACTCGATGACGAGATTCGGCTCCATGATCGTGGGATAGGGCACGTCGGAGAGCGTCGGCACGCGGGTGAGCTTCGCCGTCATCTTGCTGTGGTCGACGTCGAGATAGTCGGGCACCTGGCGCTCCGGGCTCTGTGACGATTCGAGCACCATGCCGGCGTCCTTGGCCTTGTCCCGCACCTCGACGACATCGCCCTCGCGGCAGCGGTAGCTCGGGATATTGACGCGCCGTCCATTCACCCGCACATGGCCGTGGCTGACGAACTGGCGCGCCGCGAACACGGTCGGTACGAATTTGGCGCGATAGACGATGGCGTCCAGCCGGCGCTCCAGAAGGCCGATCAGCTTCTCGGAGGTGTCGCCGCGAAGCCGCGCCGCCTCGTGATAGATCGCCTTGAACTGCTTCTCGGTGATGTTGCCGTAATAGCCCTTCAGCTTCTGCTTGGCGCGCAGCTGCTGGCCGTAATCGGAAAGCTTGCCGCGCCGGCGCTGCCCATGCTCGCCGGGGCCATATTCGCGCTTGTTGTAGGGGCTCTTCGGCCGGCCCCAGATATTCTCGCCGAGCCGACGGTCGATCTTATGCTTGGCGTGAACGCGTTTCGTCATGCGTCTTAAGTCTCCAAAGTCAAATCAAACGCTTTCGCGGGCCTGGTCGCCTGCGCGGTTAAGAGCACCCTAGCTGGTGAAGGGCTTAACGCCGGGCCTAAATCCGGTGTGCGCGGAGCCGAGGCACCCAAGGCTTCGCCAGGGCTCTGTTACACGCGAATAGCGGAAAGTGTCAATTGGCGCTGGATGACGCCGGCTGGGCCGGGGCCGGTGGCGCAGTTTGCGGGGCCGGTCCCGCCGGTATGGACTGAACGAAGGTGTTGATAGCCGCCACAACCTTCTGTTTTTGCTCTGGCGGGCATTGCGGCCGTTTCGGCGTGATTAGGCTGGTCTCCTGTCCGGGCGCAGGCGCGGCCTCCTTGGGCGGGCTCGCGGCCCCTGCGCCGGCGGCGGGGTCGGTGGCCGGCGTCTCGGTGATATTGACGTTGCCGGCAAAAAACTGGGCGGAAAATAGGAAGAGGGCATTGACCATCAACAGCTGTGGCTCGGTCCACACCTTCTTGGCGCCTTCACTGCGCATCAGTGCCTGATAGTTGGCCTGAGCGAGATCGGGCAGCTCACAAGCCTCGGCATAGGCCGAGCGCGTGGCGGCACGGATGATGCCCCGCGCCGCGTCGTCGGGAATGATGAATTTCGCGGGGTCCGATTTGTCGGTCTTGACGGGTTTGCCATCACTCCCCGGCTGCTCGTCGGGAATGACCGAGAAGGCGTAGGTCATCAGCACACGCACGGCGCTGTCGCTGAGGCCGCCCTTCTGCTGGCCTTGCGGGACGGCTGCGGGGCTTGTCCCTTCGGCGACGGGCCTCGCGCCGGTCTCGTCTGCCGCATTGGCGGGCGCCGCCCCAAGCAGCGCCAAAATCGCGGCGGTCGCTGTGCCACACCACTGAAAACGCGCAGTTTGCATCGGCTGCCCCTCTCCCCTGCCCCGCCGGAAGCTAAGCGTCGGCTGAACCCATCGCAATAGGAGAAACGGGGCGGAACTATGACAGTTTGCGGCCGCGGCCGGGCGTCCGGCCCGAGAGCGCGGCCACGATTCCGCGCCAGGTGCGCACGTCCTGCTCGGTCGCGCTCATGCGGTGAAACATGTTGCGGATGGCCCGCACCATCGAGGGGCGCTTTTCCGCCGGATAGAGAAAGCCCGCGCGGTCGAGTTCCCCTTCCAGATGCTCGAACAAGGCCAAGAGTTCGGCCCGGACCGCAGGGCGTGTTCCGGGGAAGGACAACCCCTCGGCGACGGGCCTGTCGAACCCCGTCCCGCGCCCGAGCAAGGGCCCGGCATCGTTCGCCTTGAACCATTCATAGCCGAACAGGAGCACGGCTTGCGGCAGGCTGAGCGAGGCGAAGTCCGGATTGACGGGCGCGGTTAGGATCGCATCGGCGAGCGCGATGGTGTCGTTGTCGAGGCCGCTTCGCTCCGGTCCGAACAGAACCCCCGTGCGCTCGTCGCCGGCGCCGCGACGCGTGAGCTCCGCCGCCGCGCTCTCGGCGCTGAGCACGGCCTTAACCATCTCCCGCGGGCGCGCGGTCGAGGCCAGCACGAAATTGAGCCCGCCGATGGCTTCGGCCACGCTTGCATAGACCGTGGCCTTGTCCACGAGCGAAGCGGCGCCGGCCGCAGCCGCGCGCGCCTTGTCGTTCGGCCAGCCGTCGCGGGGCGCGACCAGCCTAAGATCGGTGAGCCCGAAATTCGCCATGGCCCGCGCGGCGAAGCCGATATTCTCGCCAAGCTGCGGCTTCACCAGAATGATGGCGGGCATCGCCGCCGCACGGCCTGCAGCCTGCCGGGGCGACTTCCGCTTCGGGCGCGCTGCCTTCGGGGCTAGCGCCCGCTTTCCGCTCTCGGCTCTTGATTTCATCAGGACCGACGATGCTATAGAGGACGGGTTGCCCGCAATGGGGCGTTCGCCGCCCGCTCGCCTTCTCGTGCCGGAGATTTGTGCCCGTGAACAAGATCAAGGTGAAGAACCCGGTCGCCGACCTCGACGGGGACGAGATGACGCGGGTCATCTGGCAGATGATCAAGGAGAAGTTGATCTTCCCCTATCTCGAGGTGCCGCTGCTCTCGTTCGACCTCGGCATCGAGAATCGCGATCTGACGGAGGACCGGGTCACCATCGAGGCGGCGCATGCGATCCAAGCCTGCGGGGTCGGGGTTAAATGCGCCACGATCACGCCGGACGAGGCGCGGGTGAAAGAGTTCGGCCTCAAGAAGATGTGGAAGTCGCCGAACGGCACCATCCGCAACATTCTCGGCGGCGTCATCTTCCGCGAGCCCATCATCTGCAAAAACGTGCCGCGGCTCGTGCCGGGCTGGACCAAGCCGATCGTGATCGGACGCCATGCGTTCGGCGACGTTTACCGCGCGACGGACTTTCGCATCCCCGGCAAGGGCACGCTGACGATCAGCTTTGCCGGCGCCGACGGCACGCGCATCGACCATGTGGTGCACGAATTCGAGGGGCCGGGCGTCGCGCTCGGCATGTTCAACCTCGACGATTCGATTCGCGATTTCGCCCGGGCCTCGTTCAATTACGGGCTCCATCGCAACATGCCGGTCTATCTCTCGACCAAGAACACCATCCTCAAAGCCTATGACGGCCGCTTCAAGGACATCTTCGCCGAGGTGTTCGCGACGGAGTTCACGGACGCCTTCGCGGCGCGTGGGCTCACCTACGAGCACCGGCTGATCGACGACATGGTTGCGGCGGCGCTGAAATGGTCGGGCGGCTATGTCTGGGCGTGCAAGAACTATGACGGCGACGTTCAGTCCGACACGGTGGCGCAAGGCTTCGGCTCGCTCGGGTTGATGACGAGCGTACTGATGACGCCGAACGGCAAGACCGTGCTCGCCGAAGCGGCGCATGGCACCGTCACGCGCCATTTCCGCCAGCACCAGCAGGGCCGCGCGACCTCGACCAACGCGACGGCTTCGATCTTCGCCTGGACGCGCGCGCTTCTGCACCGCGCCAAGCTCGACGACAATGCCGAGCTTGCCGATTTCGCCGAGACGCTCGAACGGGTGACGGTCGCGACCATCGAATCGGGGTCCATGACCAAGGACTTGGCGCTCCTGGTCGGCGCCGAGCAGAGCTGGCTCTCGACCAGCGGCTTTCTCGACAAGATCGGCGCCAATCTGCGCAAGGAAATGGCCGACCGCGCGGCGGCCTGACGGTTAGCGTTATCCCGTCGAATTGAATCACGCTCCGGACCCCCACCCCGCCCCTCCCCCTTGCAGGGGGAGGGAGAGTGATACGCCGCTCTCAATTTTTCTCCCCCCTGAAGGGGGGAGTAAGAGGGGGGTCATGCTTATTCGATGGAACAATCCTCTATTAGACCGCAGGCTTGGCCCCGCGCCTAGGCTTCGACGGCGCCCGGACCTTGCGTTCGCGCCCCTCTCCGCGTGCCTCCTTGTCGGCGGCGGCGCGCGCTGCGGCCATGTCGCGAATGCGTTGCAGGATATCGGGATGCCGCGCCGTAAGCCGCGCCAGCGACGTGGCGTCGAGCACATAGACGCGGCAGCTTGTCTTGGCGGCCACGTCGTGCTTGTGCCGCCGCCGCTCCAGCAGCGCCATCTCGCCGAAGAAATCACCCTCCTTCAACACCACCTGGTTGCTCTGACTGATTTCGACGACGGCCTCGCCGCCGGCGATGAGAAACATGGCATCGCCCGCATCGCCCGTGCGGACGATGGGAACGCCGGGAGGATAGGTTCGCGTGTAGAGCAATTTGCAGATCTCGGCGATCTCGCTCTCATCCATGGACGCGAACAGCGGCACGCGGGCGACCATGCTCCACGTCACCACGAATTGATGGCGGTTCGACTCCTGGCTGAATCCGGTGGCGATGATGGCGACGGGGAGCGCGATCATGCCGACGCCGAGCAGCATGACGATGCCGCCGACGATCTTGCCGAGCGGCGTGATCGGAACCACGTCGCCATAGCCGACGGTGGTCAGGGTGGCCAGCGCCCACCACGCCGCCGCCGGCACCGAGCCGAATTTGTCGGGCTGCGCGTCGCGCTCGAGGAAATAGATCGTGGTCGAGGCGAACAGGAGCAGGACCAAGAGCACCAGCAGCGCGCCAAGCAGCGCGCGATACTCGTCGGCGAGGACGCGGCCGAGCGTTTGTAGTGCGGGCGAATAGCGCGCGAGCTTGAGCAGCCGGAACAGGCGGAACACCCTGAGACTTCGGAGATCGACGGAGAAGAAGGGCTGTAAATACCAGGGCAGCACCGCGAGCAGGTCGACGATCATGATCGGCCGCGCCGCGAAGCGCGCCCGCGCCTTCCAAGGCGGCATGCGGCTCAGCATCGGAATTTCGACCGCGCTCCAGATGCGCAGCACGTATTCGACGCTGAACACCATCACCGAGAAGACGTTGAAGGCATCGAGATAGGCGCCGTAGCGCTCGGCGACG
>CAYMJW010000091.1:8179-11301 GCA_964390455.1 uncultured Methyloceanibacter sp.
GTGGCGGTGAGATCGGGCGTCACGCCGACGACGAGCCCGGCCTTGCCGTCCTCGCTCACGCCGACGATGGCGACGATGCCAGACCCCAATTGCTTCTTGCCGTCATCGACCAGGCCGCGCAAATCCTTCGGCGCCACGCCTTGCACCGTTCGCGCGAGCAGCTTGACTTTGCCGATCTGCCGCGCAGGCGCGGCGGTCGCCATCCCCCCTCCCCCGCCGCCGAGGGCGAGATCGCGCTTGGCATCGGCAAGCTGCCGCTCGAGCTTGCGGCGCTCGTCGAGGATGGCCGAAAGACGGCCGATCATCTCGCCCGGAGCGACCTTGAGCAGCTCGGCCGCCTCGCGCACGCGCGCCTCTTGCGTATCGAGATAGGCGCGCGCGGCATCGCCGGTTAGCGCCTCGACGCGCCGCACGCCCGACGCCACCGCGCTCTCGCTCACGATCTTGAGCAGGCCGATATCGCCCGTGCGCCGCACATGCGTGCCGCCGCAGAGCTCGATCGAGTAGGCATTGCCCGCCCGCTCGCTGTTGGGGTCCACGCCCATGCTGACGACGCGCACCTCATCGCCGTATTTCTCGCCGAACAAAGCGAGCGCACCTTGGGCGATGGCCTGGTCGGGCGTCATCAGGTGGGTCTCGACGGGCGTGTTCTGGAGGATCATGGCGTTGACCAAATCCTCCACCTTGCGGATCTCGGCGCCGGTCATCGGTTTCTGATGCGAGAAGTCGAAGCGGAGCCGCCCCGGCTCGACCAGAGAGCCCTTCTGCGCCACATGCTGTCCGAGCACCTGGCGGAGCGCCTCGTGCAGCAGATGCGTCGCCGAATGGTGCGCGCGGGTCGGCGTGCGGCGGGCGTGATCCACTTCGAGACGCAGCTCGTCGCCGAGGCGAAGCGTGCCCTTCGCGACCACGCCATCATGGAGATAGAGCCCATGCAGCTTCTTCTGCGTGTCCGCGACCTCAAACGTCGCACCCTCGGCGCCGGACAAGGTGCCCCGGTCGCCGACCTGGCCGCCGGACTCGGCATAGAACGGCGTCTGGTTGACGATGACGATACCGCGCTCGCCTTCCTTCAAAGCATCGACGCGGGCGCCGTCCTTGACCAGCGCGACGATCCCGCCCGACGCCGTCTCGGTCTCGTAGCCGAGGAACTCGGTCGCGCCGAGCTCTTCCTTCAGTTCGAACCAGAGAGTTTCGGTCGCGGCCTCGCCCGATCCCGCCCACGACTTCCGCGCCTCGGCGCGCTGCTTGTCCATGGCGGCGGCGAAACCTTTCGCATCGACGCCGATCCCGCGCGCCTTCAGCGCGTCCTCGGTCAAGTCGTAGGGAAAGCCATAAGTGTCGTAGAGCTTGAACGCGACCTCGCCCGGCAGCGTGGCGCCGCGCGTCAGCCCCTTGGTCGCATCGTCGAGCAGGCGCAAGCCCCGTTCGAGCGTCTCGCGGAAGCGCGTCTCTTCGAGCTTCAGAGTCTCCTCGATCAGGCTCTGCCCGCGCTCGAGCTCGGGGTAGGCGCGGCCCATCTCTTCGATCAGCGCCGGCACCAGGCGATAGAGCAGCGGCTCCTTGGCGCCGAGAATGTGCGCGTGGCGCATGGCGCGGCGCATGATGCGGCGAAGCACATAGCCGCGGCCCTCGTTGGAGGGCAGCACGCCGTCGGCGACCAAGAAAGACGAGGCGCGCAAATGATCGGCGATGATGCGATGGCTCGGCGCATGCACGCCGGTCGCGGGCACGCCGGTCAGCTCGACCGAGGCGCCGATCAGAGCGCGGATGAGATCGATGGCGTAATTGTCGTTCGTGCCCTGGAGCACGGCGGCGATACGCTCGATCCCCATGCCGGTGTCGATGGAAGGGTGCGGCAGCTCGATGCGCTTGCCGCCAGCGAGCTGCTCATATTGCATGAACACGAGATTCCAGATCTCGACGAAGCGGTCGCCTTCGGCATCGGCGCTGCCGGGCGGGCCGCCCGGAATGCCGGGCCCGTGGTCGTAGAAAATTTCCGAGCACGGTCCGCACGGTCCGGTATCGCCCATCGACCAGAAATTGTCGCTGCCGGCGATGCGGATAATCTTGTTGTCGGGGAAGCCCGAGATCTTGCGCCAGAGCGAGGCCGCCTCGTCATCGTCGGCGAACACGGTGATGAGCAGCCGATCCTTGGGAAGCGCAAAGTCGCGGGTGAGAAGCTCCCAGGCGAGGAGGATCGCGCGCTCCTTGAAATAATCGCCGAAGGAGAAATTGCCGAGCATTTCGAAGAAGGTGTGATGGCGCGCGGTGTAGCCGACATTGTCGAGGTCGTTGTGCTTGCCGCCGGCGCGCACGCATTTCTGCGCCGTGGCCGCCCGCGGCGCTTTCGGCTTCTCGGCCCCGGTGAACACGTTCTTGAACGGCACCATGCCGGCATTGGTGAACATCAGCGTCGGGTCGTGGCGCGGCACGAGCGGCGCCGACGGCATCACCAGGTGATCGTTGTTGGCGAAGAAGTCGAGAAAGGCGGTGCGGATGTCGTTGGTGCGGCTCGGCACGGAGCCTCCATGCGCGGCGACGGGCGCGCTATCCCCTTTCGCGCTCGCGCGCGTGCGGCTCGCAGGGCCTGAGGGCTTCACACCTGTCCCTTTTGCACGGCTGGTCTTGGCGGACGTCATGGTTCGGCTTGCTGGGGACCTTGGCTCGCACGAGGACGTTAAGGCGCCTTAAACGACCCTAGCCGATTCGCTGAGAATCGCGCGCCGCCGTCCCTCTCCCTCGAGAGGAGAAGGGCGAGCGTCCCGCGTCAGACATAAGGTGAGGCAAGAGGCCTGTCCAGCGGACCGATCCCTCGAGGGCCGCCGAACGCCGGGCACTTGTCTCCGTCATCCTGAGGCGCGAGCGAAGCGAGCCTCGAAGGGTGACCCCTCATAGTGCGTCCTTCGAGGGCCGCCTTCGGCGGCCGCCTCAGGATGAGGTGTCCGTAGCGCCTGATTTCCGCGTGCGGATGCACGCATTCCCCCCTCTCCCCTTGTGGGAGAGGGCTTCCCGCCCGCCGCGCGAAGCGCGGCGAATGGCGGGAAGGGTGAGGGGGTGAATCCCTTTGACGCGGGCTTACGCCCGCTTACCCCTTGTATGTCTGTTTCGCCCGCGTCCTC
>CAYMJW010000092.1:0-10986 GCA_964390455.1 uncultured Methyloceanibacter sp.
TCCTCGCCCAGTTGCTTGAGCACCTTGGCGTCGTTGCCGAAGCTGCTGTTCATGAGCCATGGCGATGCCGGCGACAGGAGGCGGAGCTCGCCCCCCTCGGGGCGCGCCTCCGCCGAAGGGAAGGGTGCGCGTGCGAGGCCGGCGTCGGCGAAGGCGCTGCCGGCCAACTCGATTCTGCCCGACGGCGTTCGATAGTCGTGCTGCTCGAATTGCACGATCGGTTGCTCCGGATAGTGGATCGTGCCGGCTTCGGCCAACGTCTCGAAGGTGAGGCCGGGCTTCGCCTGATCGAGGAGCTTGGCGATCATGTCGGCATCGGTCTCGAAGAGTTCCGGATCGGTCAATCCCATGGAAGCGGCGAGACGCCGGAAGATTTCCTGGTTGGGCAGCGCCTCGCCGGGAGATGGCAGCGCCTTCACTTGCGCCGAGATGCTGGCGTTGAAATAGGACATCACCACGTCGTCGAATTCGAGGAAGCTCGCGGCCGGAAGCACGTAGTCGGCATAGTTGGCGGTGTCCGTCTGGAACAAATCGAGCGTGACCTGAAGCAGATCCTCGCGTTCGAGCGCTCGTCGCAGGCGTTTCTGCTCAGGGCTCGAGGCGGCGATGTTGTTGTTCCAGGTGACGATCGCTTTGGTCGCGGGGGATTCGAGCCGGCCCGCCAGGTCCATGTGGCTGATCGAGGAGGCGGAGGGTGGCTTGAGGTGAGCGGCCGTCAGATAGGCCGCATCGACGCCGCGCGTGTCCCAACCGTTGAGATAAAGGAAACCGGCCCCGTATCGGCCGAGATTGCCGGTGGCGGCGGGCAGAAGCGCGACCGCACGCATGGCGTTGCCGCCGAACGACTGGCGCTGGAACCCCTGTCCCATCCACAAGAGTGAAGGTCCCGTTGCGTATAGCAGCGCCGCCTGTTCGATGAGCCGGGCCGGCACGCCGGTGGTTGCTTCGCCCCAGGCAGGCGTGCACGCGGACAATTGAGGTTCGATCTCATCCCACCCTTGCGCGTGGGCCGCGAGGAAGGTCCGATCGATGCGCCCCGCCGCTGCCATCACATGCAGCATGGCGAAAGCGAGCGCGCCGTCGGTGCCGGGATAGAGTTGCAGATGAATATCGGCCATCGCCGCCGTCTCATGGCGAATGGGGTCGATGACGATCTTCGGCACGCTTGTCTCTGCGAGCCAGTATTGATGCACATGCGGCGCCGACGCCGACGGATTGGCGCCCCAGATCATGACGCAATGCGCGCCGTCGATGGTGCGCGGGTCGAAGCCGCGGGTCGACTCTCCGTACATGAGCTGCAACGCGGCGTGCCCGGCCTTGTTGCACACGGTGTCCGGATCGACCTCGGTGGCGCCGATGCGATTGAAGAAGCGCAAAGGGAAAGTGCCGGCGATCAGCGAGCAGGTTCCGGTGTAATGGGTGTGCAGGATCGCCTCGCCGCCGTCGCGGCCAAGGATGGCGTTGAGACGCCGCGCGATATCGCCAAGCGCGTGGTCCCAACCGACCGGCTCGAAACGGCCCGCGCCTTTAGGTCCCGCCCGCCGCAACGGGCGCGTCAGGCGTATATCCGGGTCGCGCCAGACCCCGTTGTAGCCGATCGAACATTTTCCGCATAAGGCTCCGCGGCTGATGTGGTGATCGGGGTCGCCAACCACATTGATCGTGCCGTCCGCCGATTTCTTCACCAAGATTCCGCAGGCGTCGTAGCAGTCGCGCGGGCAGGTGGTGCGGATCCTGGCCGCGTTCCTCATCGCTCGTCTCCTTTACGGCACGTCACTCTACACGACATGCCCCCGGTGCGAGCGGTTCTCCGTGAACGATTTCTCGGGCCGGCCTCCGGCGTAGCGCAAGTGTCTGCGCTAGCCGTGTGCCGTGCCGGCGTTGCTCAGGTCGGCTTGAGGTTCGTGCCCGAACTCGTAGATGTGGGCGCGCTCCTGCTCCAACACCGGCTTCAGCGAGCGGAAGGCCTTCGGATAAAGATAGAAGGGCACGCGCGGGAAGAGGTGATGGATGAGGTGGAAGTTCTGGAACATGTAGAGCCAGTTCACGACCGGCCCGATGATCTTGCCCCTGACCCAGAACACGTTGGTGTCGCGATAGCGCTCGTGCACCTCATGCGGCTTATGGGTGAGATGGGCGAAGAAATAGATAATCAGCGCCGAAGCGAGGATGTGCGGGAAAATCCACAGCATCAGCACTTCGCGCCAATAGCCGAGCACCGATAGCCAGAGCGCAAACCCGTAGAAGAGCAAGTGCATCGCCGCGATGTGCAGCGTGAGCGGCCGCATGCCGGGGATGTGCGCGTGGAAGGCGATGTGCTTCCAGAAATACTGGTGGTACCAAAAGACGATCGTCAGGCTGCGCCATACCGCGAGGAATGGGTTCTTGACCGCTACCCAATGATCGGGATCGATCTCCGGATTGTTGGTGTCGCGATGGTGCGCGAGATGCATGTAGCGAAAGGCCTTGTACTCGTGCAGCAGAATCGCGCCGCACACATAGCCGACGAGGTGGTTGAGCCAGAGCATGCGCGAATCCTTGCCGGCGATGTTGCCGTGGCAGGCCTCGTGCAGCGGCGTCTGGTCGGCATAGAGAATGAGCGTGTTGAGGATGAGCCCGAGCCAGAGCGGGATGATGCCCTTTGCCGCCAGCGTGGTGACCAGCGCGAAGGCGGCAACAATGCCCGCCGCGAGAGCCACGGTGGGCCACGCCACCATGCCCTGATAGGACTTTACAAGCGTCAGAGCCCGCCGGTCGGCCGGGGCTGAAGGTACATCGCGCGCGTTCTCAACCTCGGGGCCAACAGCCGTTGCGAAATGCATGGTCCATCGTCCTTCTCGTCCCCACGTACATGTTCGGCGCGTGACACCCGGGCCCGCGCTTCTTGTTGGAATCAAATAGAACCGAGTGATTTTGCGCCGCGTTTTCGCCGTATTCAAGACACAATGGGCCGATGCGAACAACGCGGTTGCCGCAGAGTAAACAGCGCGTCAAGAACTTAGGGTTGAAGGCGCGGCGGCGTTTGGCAGCGCCCGAGCCTCGGCGGCGGCTCCCTCCCCACGCGGGGGAAGGGATCGGCCACGGTTGGGGCAAACAAAAAACCGCCGGGCCCGGGGCCCGGCGGTCTCAATCGGAGTTGCGCGTTCGCTAGTTGGCGAGCTGCACGTTGGCAGCCTGCTTGCCGCGGCCGCGGCGGTCGTCCTCGATCTCGAAGGAGACCTTGTCGCCCTCGTTGAGGGCGGGCACGCCAGACCGCTCGAGAGCGGAGGCATGCACGAAGACGTCCTTGCCGCCGTCTTCGGGCTGAATGAAGCCGAAGCCGCGCGCATGATTGAAGAATTTCACTGTGCCGTTGACACGAGCCATAGGGGAAATCCTTTCCCGTTGAAGTTTAACACAAACGGGCCGTAGGCCCCCGAAAGGGGAACCTTCGGCGTCTTGAGATGTCAGGAAAGGTCGTGCTCTTGAGGCGCGATAGTCACTTGCCGTCGTCCAAGTCCGCGCCCAAAGCCTTGGGCGCCCGGTAGCCTAAAGATGAGGGAAGCGGCGGCCCTTGGCAAGCCCGAAGTGGCCCGTGGGCGGCAAAAAAGGCCGCGAATCCTTAGCCGAAACCTAAACCTAAGATGAACGGCGGCCTCAGGGAGGGTTCAGCCGCGAAGCCCTAGAGCTTGAACCGTTGGGCGCGACGCCGCGTCAGACGGGGTGCTCGGAGGGATCGCGAAATGTGGAAAATCGTCATGGTTCTGCTGCTGACGGCCCTGGCCGTGCTCGCGGCCCGCCTCGCTTACGACGCCCCGGTGATCCAGACCCGTGTGGGGGAGATCCTCGGCGCAGCGGCGCCCGCGCCCGTCATGCCGCCGCTGATGTATGCCGGCGTGCGGGGGTAGGGGCGCGGCGTTCTCGCAAAAGCGTCTCGAAGGATGTGTTCCGATCACTGTGCTTCGAGACGCGCTCCTGCGGAGCGCTCCTCAGCATGAGGTCATTCAAGCTAAGGCCAGCGGACGAGAGGCGGCATCGAGGACAGGATCGCCTCGACATTGCCGCCGGTGCATTTTAGCGGAGCAGGGGATTGACGACCTTAAGGTCGGGGAAGCGGCTGAAATCGCGATCCGCCGACCACAGCACCTTCACCCCATGCTGTAGGCAGACAGCCGCAATACGAGCGTCGTGTACCCTCGGTCCCGTTGTCCTGCCCGCCAGCAGAAGCGACTTTAATTCCGGCCAATACGCCGCCGACTCCGAGATCGTTACGAGGTTCTGCGCTTCCAGCCATGCCTCAACTTGGCTGGCAGCTTCTTCAAGCGTGCTCGGCGGGTCGAAAATGCGTCCATGAGTCACCACCCCGAGGAATTCGTGGATACAGGACCATGGAATGGCCCAAGCTTGTGATCCTTCGGCAAGTTGCGACACGCTTTGTCGCGCCGCTTCGTGGTGAGCGGAGTCTCGTCGATGTGCGTAGACAAGGATGTTGGTGTCTACCCCGATCACCCGCCGTGGCCCTCATAGATCAGCTCGCGGATCCTGTCCCAGCCAGCATCACGGAGCTCCGGCCGAAGTCCGTTGCCACCGACACTCGCGTCCCGGAGCCGGAAAACAGGCCCAGGTGTTTTCTTCTCGCTGAGAATACGCCGGAGACCCTGTTCGACCAGCGCCCGCAGCGTGGTCCCCTCGCGGCGGGCAACCTTCCGTGCCTCAGCGAGGACGGTGTCGTTTATGTCGAGAGTTGTTTTCATGGCAACATCGCTTTACCAGCTAATATGGGTACCCATATTCTCTAGCACAATTGGATCATCGCGCAAAGCGCGCTCGGTGAACGCTGGCGCGCAAGCGTAGAGCGCAGAGTAGTCCGTCATTCCGGCGAAAGCCGGAATCCAAGAGCGGCATACACTGAGTCCTTAGTCTGGATACCGGCTTGCGCCGGTATGACGAGTGCCCGCTTGCGCCGGTATGACGAAGCTTAAGGCCAGCGGACGAGGGGCGGCATGGAGGAGAGGATCGCCTCGACATTGCCGCCGGTCTTCAAGCCGAAGATCGTGCCGCGGTCGTAGAGCAGATTGTACTCGACATAGCGGCCGCGCCTTATGAGCTGCTCCTCGCGGTCGGCTTCGGTCCACGGCGTGCCGATATTGCGCCGGACGATCTCGGGATAGATGCCGAGGAAGGCGCGGCCGACCTTTTGCGTGAAGTCGAAATCGGCCTTCCAGTCACCCGTCTCGAGATAGTCGTAGAAGATGCCGCCGATGCCGCGCATCTCGCCCCGGTGCGGCAGATAGAAATATTCGTCGCACCACTTTTTGAAGCGGTCGTAGTCGGCGGAAGCCTCGCCCTCGCAGGCCGATTTCATCGCCGCATGGAAATCGCGCGAGTCGCGATCCTCTTGGCCGCGCCGCCGCATGAGCATGGGCGTGAGGTCGCCGCCGCCGCCGAACCATCCCTTCGATGTCACCACCATGCGCGTGTTCATATGCGCGGTTGGCGCATTCGGGTTCACGGGGTGGGCGATGAAGGAGACGCCGCTCGCCCAGAAGCGCGGGTCAGTTTCCGCGCCTGGAATCTGCTTGGCGAATTCAGGCGCGAAGGTGCCATAGACGGTCGAGGTATGGCAGCCGACCTTCTCGAACACGCGGCCCGCCATCAGAGACATGACACCGCCGCCACCGTCGCTGCCATCCTTCTCGGTTCGGGCCCAGGGGGTCTTCACGAAGCGGCCGGGGGCTTTGCCCTCGCAGCCGGGAAGGCCGTCCGCCCCATCCTCGACGGCTTCCAGAGCGGCGCAAATCTCGTCGCGCAAATGCTCGAACCAGAGGCGCGCGCGCTCCTTCCGCGCCGGGCTGAAAGGCTCGGGCGACATCGGCTCTTTCGACGCTTTCTGGTCCATTGTCCCTGGCCTTACGCCCCAGCCGTCTGAGAGGTCAATGGCTTGGCACGCCAATCCGGGCGCGGGTTTGATTGGGATCAAACAGTGCCGACGCTCAGCGCCCAGGTCTCAAGGGCGTGACGGCGGGGCATAATGCGCCAAAATGTCCAACGTGGCCCCTGGACAACCTTGATGACGGATGCAAGAAACCAGCGACGATCGCGCCGTTTCGCGGAATCATGACGCAACTTCAAGGGCGAATCCGGGAGCCTTGGGCCTGTGGCCAGTCACGATATTTCCTTAGAATCCGCGGCCGACGGCGATGAGCCGACACGGCGCGACGTCCTTCTGGTCGCGGCGGGCGGTTTTGCCGCCATCGGGGGCGCCATGGCGCTCTGGCCTCTGCTCGACCAAATGAACCCCGACGCGTCCACGCTCTCGCTCGCGACCACCGAAGTCGATGTCGCCCCGCTCGAGCCCGGCCAGGCGCTGACGGTGATGTGGCGCGGCAAGCCGATCTTCATTCGCCACCGCACAGATGAAGAAATCGCCAAGGCCAAGGAAGCGCCGCTCGACGATCTGATCGATCCTCTGGCGCGCAACGCCAATCTGCCGGACGCGGCGCTTGCGAGCGACGACAATCGCGCGGCCAAGGACCGCGAGCCCTGGCTCGTCATGATCGGCGTCTGTACCCATCTCGGCTGCATCCCGAAGGGCCAGGCGGTCGGCGATTACAAGGGCGAGTACGGCGGCTGGTTCTGCCCGTGCCATGGCTCGCAATACGACACCGCGGGCCGCGTGCGCATCGGACCGGCGCCGGAGAATTTGGCGATCCCGCCCTACAGCTTCGTCTCCGACAAGAAGATCAAGATCGGCTAGGGCGAGCCATGGCGCATCCTTCAAGCTATGAGCCGAAGTCCGGCGTCGAACGCTGGCTTGACCAGCGTTTGCCCCTCCCGCGGGTGATGCATGACCAGTTCATGGCCTTCCCCACGCCGCGCAATCTCAATTACTGGTGGACCTTCGGCGGCATTTTAACATTCATGCTGGCGGCGCAGATCGCCACCGGCGTCGTGCTCGCCATGCACTATGTCCCGACCGAAGCGGGCGCCTTCGACTCGGTCGAGAAGATCATGCGCGACGTGAATTGGGGGTGGCTGTTGCGCTATTCGCACGCCGTCGGCGCCTCGCTGTTCTTTGTCGCCGTCTATATCCACACCTTCCGCGGTCTGTATTACGGCTCGTACAAGGCGCCGCGCGAGGTGTTGTGGATCCTCGGCGTGCTCATCCTCTTGCTGATGATCGCGACCGCTTTCATGGGCTACTCGCTTCCGTGGGGGCAGATGAGCTTCTGGGCGGTGACCGTCATCACCAATCTGTTCTCATCGCTCAATGCGATCATCCCCGGGCTCGGCACCACGCTTGTCGAGTGGATCTGGGGCGGTTTCGCCGTGGGCGAGCCGACGCTGAACCGGCTCTACGCGCTCCACTATCTCTTCCCCTTCGTCATCGCCGGCGTCGTCGTTCTGCATATCTGGGCGCTGCACGTTCCCGGCAACAACAACCCGACCGGCATCGACGTGAAGTCGCCCGCGGACACGATACCGTTCCATCCCTACTACACGATCAAGGACGGCTTCGCGCTCGTCGCCTTCATCCTCCTGTTCGCGGCGATGGTGTTCTACGCGCCGAACTTTCTTGGCCACCCCGACAATTATATTCCGGCCAATCCGCTCCAGACCCCGCCGCATATCGTGCCGGAATGGTACTTCCTGCCCTTCTACGCGATCCTGCGCGCCATCCCGGACAAGCTGTTCGGCGTCGTCGGCCTGCTTGCCTCGATCGGGGTTCTGTTCTTCGTGCCCTGGCTCGACACCTCGAAGGTGCGATCGACGCGATACCGGCCGATCTACAAGTGGTTCTTCTGGGCCTTCGTGGTGACCTGCATCGCGCTCGGCTATCTCGGGTCGCAGGCGCCCGAGGGCTTGTATCTCGTGCTTGGCCGAATCTTCACCGCCTATTACTTCGCGTTCTTCCTCGTGGTCATGCCGCTCGTTGGCCGGATCGAAACGCCGCGCGCGCTGCCGGGGAGCATCACCGCGCCCGTGCTTGGGTCCGAGGGCGCGAGCGACGCGACCACGCCACGCAACAAGCTCAAGCCGGCGGAGGTTGGCTGATGCGATCCCGAGCGTTCGGTCTCGCCGCGGCCGCCGCGCTGCTCTTGGCGTGCACAAGCGCGACAGCGGCCGAAGGGCCCGCGATCGCGCACCAGGACTGGAGCTTCGCGCCGCCCTTCGGCCGGTACGATAACGCCCAGCTTCAGCGCGGCTTCCAGGTCTATCAGAGAGTTTGCGCGAATTGCCACTCGATGCGGCTCTTGTCTTACCGCAATCTCGACGAACCCGGCGGACCGCAATTCTCGCCCAAGGCCGTGGAGATTATCGCCTCGCAAGTGCAGGTGACCGACGGACCTAACGAGAAGGGCGAGATGTTCCAGCGTCCGGGCCGTCCGTCGGACCGTTTCCGCTCGCCTTTTGCCAACGATCAAGCCGCGCGCAATGCCAACAATGGCGCCTTGCCGCCCGATCTCTCGGTCATCGCCAAGGCACGGCCGGGCGGGCCTGACTATATCTATGCGCTGCTCACCGGCTACGTCCCGGCGCCGCAAGGCTTCGAGCTCGCCCAGGGCATGCAGTACAACGCGGCCTTCCCCGGGCACCAGATCGCCATGATCCCCCCGCTGAGCGAAGGTGTTGTTCCCTACACCGACGGCACCAAACCCACCGTGGACAACTACGCCCGCGATGTCTCCGCCTTTTTGATGTGGGCGGCCGAACCCAAGCTCGAAGAGCGTCATTCCGTCGGCGCGCGGGCGATGATCTTCCTCATCGTGTTCCTCGTCATCATGTACCTCGCCAAGCGTGCCGTCTGGGCGCGGGTCCACCATGGCGACAAGCACAGCGCCGCTTAAGGACGCCTTCCGGAGCGCCTGGCCTTCCGCGCCCGTTGCGCTATAAGGGCGCCGATGAAGCGCGCAGTTCTTTCCCTTGCACTCGTCTTGGCGTTGTCTCCCGCGCTCGCGGGAGCCGAAGCGCAGCCGCCGCGCGACATGGTCCTGCTCACGGTGAGCGGCCTGATCGGCAAGACCAATCGCGGGCCCCTCGATCCGAAGCACGACGTTCTGCTCGCGCAGTATAAAGCGGCGTTCAACGGCGCCTTCGCCTTCGACCGCGCGATGCTTCTCGCCCTGCCGCAAGCGACGGTGACCGGCCAGCCAAATACGTTCGATAAGCCGGCGACTTTTTCCGGGCCGGTGCTGCGCGAGCTGCTCGGATATCTGGAGGCGGCAAAGGTCAAGGTCACGTTCTTGGCGCTCAACGGTTTTGCCGGGTGGCTCGCGCCCGAGGATATCGATAAGTCCGATTGGATCCTCGCGCTCTCGGCCGACGGGGTGCCGCTCGGGATCGGGCAGCAAGGGCCGATCTGGCTCGTCAGAAGCGGCCAACACAAGCTCGACACCCAGGATCCAACGCATGGCGACTGGGTCTGGAACGTGTTCTACATCCATATCGGCGAATGAGGTCCGGCCAGTCCTTCGCCGGGGTCTTTGCGCGCGCGCTTTGGTGATAACGGGGGAAGCATGGTCAAGGCGGTGTTGGGCGTCATCGGCGGCTCGGGTCTCTACGACCTGCCGGGCCTCAAGAATGTGCGCGAGGAACTGCTCGCGAGTCCTTGGGGCGCCCCGTCGGCGCCGCTTCGGATCGGCGACATCGACGGGCTGCCGATCGTGTTCCTGTCGCGTCACGACAAGGGGCACAGACTGTCGCCGAGTGACATCAACTACCGTGCCAATATCGACGTGCTCAAGCGGGCTGGCGTCACCGATCTCATTTCGCTCTCGGCCTGCGGCTCCTTCAAGGAGGAGCTGCCGCCCGGCACCTTCGTCCTCGTCGATCAGTTCGTCGACCGCACCTTTCACCGCCACAGCTCCTTCTTCGGCACCGGCTGCGTGGCGCATGTCTCGATGGCTCATCCCGTGTCGCCGCGGCTCCGCCTGCACCTCGCGGAAGCGGCCGAAGCGGAGGGAATCGCGGTGGCGCGGAGCGGCACCTATGTCTGCATCGAGGGTCCGCAATTCTCCACGCTCGCCGAAAGCCTCACCTATAAGGGGCTCGGCTATTCCGTCATCGGCATGACCAATCTGCCCGAGGCCAAGCTCGCCCGCGAGGCCGAGATTTGCTACGCGACCGTGGCCATGGTGACCGATTACGATTGCTGGCATCCCGACCATGACGCGGTCACCGTCACCGACATCATCAAAGTGCTGATGGCGAATGCCGAGAAGGCGGCGGGGCTCGTGGCCCGGCTCGCCCGCAATTTCCCGCGCGAGCACGAGCCTTGCCCCATCGGCTCCGACCGCGCGCTCGACACCGCCATCATCACCGCGCCGGAAGCGCGCGATCCCGAGCTGCTCAGAAAGCTCGACGCCGTGGCGGGCCGCGTGCTGAAAGGCTGAACTCGCGCGCCCCGACTAGCCAGCCGCTCTTGCTTCGATTATAGGCTCAAAGGCGCCGCCGCGCCGCCGCGCGGCCAGTCGTTACGGAGGTCCCCGATGAACCTGTCGGCCGATTTCAATCTCAAGGACCTCGTGCGCACCATCCCCGACTATCCGAAGCCGGGCATCATGTTCCGCGACATCACCACGCTGCTCGGCCACGCCAACGGCTTCAGGGCCTGCGTCGAGCAACTGGCCGCCCCTTTCACCAATCAGCGCATCCAGTCGGTCGCCGGCATCGAGGCGCGCGGCTTCATCCTGGGCGGCGCCGTGGCCGATCGCTTGCGTTGCGGCTTCATCCCGATCCGCAAGAAGGGCAAATTGCCGGGAAAGGCCATCGGTCAGGACTACGAACTCGAATACGGCATCGACGTGATCGAGATTCACGAGGACGCCATCAGCGCGGGCGAGCCTGTCCTGCTCGTGGACGATCTGATCGCCACGGGCGGCACGGCGGAGGCCGCGGTCAAGCTCCTGCGCAAGCTCAAGGCCGACGTGGTGGGCGCCGCCTTCGTCATTGATCTGCCGGATCTCGGCGGCGCGGCGCGGCTCGCGGGGCTCGGCATCCAGTCTC
>CAYMJW010000093.1:0-3101 GCA_964390455.1 uncultured Methyloceanibacter sp.
AGCTTTGTCATGCGCGAGCCTTAGCACGAAGCGGAGACAGAGGAGCCGTCGAAAACGAAAATGCCCGGCGATGAGGCCGGGCATTTCGTATTCATGCAATGCGGGCAGACACCTCAAGTCGAGGGCTGAGGCTCCATGCCGCCGGTATCCGGCTCGGGCTCGGGCGGTCTCTTGCCGCGCCCGGCGGCGGGAACGGCGGAGGCGGGTCCCGGTCGCGGCGAGACCTCGGCCGCGAACTCGCGCACCGGCGGCTTGCCTTTCAGCAGGTTCTTGATCTCCTCGCCCGACAGCGTCTCGTATTCGAGCAATCCGCGCGCAACGATGTGCAGATCGTCGAGATTCTCCGAAATGACCTTGCGCGCGGCCTCGAAGGCCTCGTCCACGATGCGGTGAATCTCCTCATCGACCATGGTCTGGGTCTCGTCGGAGAGGTTCTGGGTCCGCGCGATGGAATGGCCGAGGAACACTTCTTCCTCGTTGTCGCCATAGGCAAGCGGGCCGAGCTTGTCGCTCATGCCGAACTGCGTGACCATGGCGCGCGCAAGCTGCGTCGCCATCTTGATGTCGGCGGCGGCGCCCGAGGTCACCTTTTCGTAACCGAACACGATCTCCTCGGCGACGCGACCGCCCATGGCCACGGCGATGTCCGCCTTGAGCTTGGCGCGGGTGTAGGACAGCACGTCGCGCTCGGGCAAGCGCATGACCATGCCCAGCGCGCGGCCGCGCGGAATGATCGTCGCCTTGTGCACGGGGTCCGACGCCGGCATATGCAGCGCGACGAGCGCGTGCCCGCCCTCGTGATAGGCGGTCAGCGTCTTCTCCTCCTCGGTCATGACCATGGAGCGACGCTCGGCGCCCATCATCACCTTGTCCTTGGCATCCTCGAACTCGAGATGCGTCACCAGGCGCTTCGACCGGCGCGCGGCGAGCAGCGCCGCCTCGTTGACGAGATTGGCGAGATCGGCGCCGGAGAAGCCCGGCGTGCCGCGCGCGACGACGCGGAGATCGACGTCGGGCGCGAGCGGCACCTTACGCACATGGACTTTCAGAATCTTCTCGCGGCCGATGATGTCGGGACGCGGCACCACCACCTGGCGGTCGAACCGGCCGGGACGGAGCAGCGCGGGATCGAGCACGTCGGGCCGGTTGGTCGCGGCGATGAGGATGATGCCCTCATTCGCCTCGAAGCCGTCCATCTCGACGAGAAGCTGATTGAGCGTCTGCTCGCGCTCGTCATTGCCGCCGCCGAGACCGGCGCCGCGATGACGGCCGACCGCGTCGATCTCGTCGATGAAAATAATGCAGGGCGCGTTCTTCTTGGCCTGGTCGAACATGTCGCGCACGCGGGATGCGCCCACGCCGACGAACATCTCGACGAAATCGGAGCCGGAGATGGTGAAGAAGGGAACATTGGCCTCGCCGGCGATGGCGCGCGCGAGCAGCGTCTTGCCGGTGCCGGGAGGGCCGACGAGGAGCGCGCCGCGCGGGATGCGGCCGCCGAGCTTCTGGAATTTCTGCGGGTCGCGGAGGAACTCTACGATCTCCTGCAAGTCCTCCTTGGCCTCGTCGACGCCGGCGACGTCATCGAACGTCACCCGGCCGTGCCGTTCGGTGAGAAGCTTCGCCTTGGACTTGCCGAAGCCCATGGCGCGGCCGCCGCCCGTCTGCATCTGGCGCATGAAGAAGACCCACACCGCAATGAGGAGCAGCATGGGAAACCACGACACCAAGACGCCGAGCAGAGACGGAACGTCCTCCTCCGACGGCTTCGCCGTGATCTTCACGCCCTTCTGGTTCAGCTTGTCGACCAGGTTCGGGTCGTTCGGCGCATAGGTCTGGAAGTTCCGGCCATCGGAGAAATGTCCGCTGATCTGATTGCCGGCGATGGTCACATCTTGGACGTTGCCGCCCTCAACCTCGGAGAGGAGCTGGGAGAAGCTGATCTCATTGGCGCGAACATTCACGCCCGGGCTCTGGAACAGGTTGAACAGCGCGACCAGAAGGAGGCCGATGAACACCCAGATGGCGAAGTTACGGAAATTCGAATTCATGAACTGTCCTGACGGCTCGCTTCTGTCGGGCTACCCGTGTGAGGCAGCCTCGCGTCTCACTCTATCGGCGAATTGAGGCTAAGCCTTGGTAACATAGGAACCTCAATCCCCTTTGCCAAGCTTGTAACCGAAAGAGGTGCATGCTTTCTCAACGGCTTAGAGGGGCGCGCGGTCCCCACGCCTGCTCGGCGTCCCTGAACGGACAAAGCGCGCGCGGCAGCCTGGGACGGGGGATTCGCTCAACTTGGCCTGGTCAAGAGCCGGAAGCCCGAGCAGGATTTCGCCCCGCCAGCACGAGGGAAGCGTCCGGGCCGCGAGCCTCGGAACCGATGCGACCAAGGCGGAACGCTCGGCAAGCGCCCGAAAACCCATATCGCCCAAGGCCTTCACGGTGACCGGTTCGGGCTCGGTCGCGCCAAGCTCGATCGTGAAGCGGTTGTCCCACAGCGCCCGTTCGCCGGGACGAAGCGAAGCGATGGGGAGCCCCCCGCCCCTCACTTCGCGGAACAGGCCAAGCCGGCCCGAGACGCTCTCAAGCCGGCAGCGCCCGAGCGTGTGTGCCTTGCCCGGACCTGCCGCCAGCGACGCAAGCAGCGTCTCGAGCTTGGCGAGCTGCACCGGCGTCTCGCCGCCGCCGACGGCTGCGATCAGCTGCGCGAGCGCGCGGAGCGCGATCTCATGCGGGGCCGCCGCGAGCGCCGCGCGATCGATCGTGGCGTAGCCCGCGTGGCTCATCGCGCTATGGCGCGCGAGGAAATCATGCGCCGCGGCGTCGAGCGCCTCGCGCGCCCGCCGCAAGCGGCGGGCCGTGAGCGCGAGCGCCTCCGCCGTCAATCCGAGAGCTTCGAGCGCGTCCGTACGCGCGCGCATCCGCGCGCGCTCGAAGCGCGGATCGGCATTGCTCGGGTCCGAGACGAATGGGAGGCCCGCATCATCGAGCGTGGCGACGAGCCGTGCCTTCGGCACATCGAGAAGAGGCCGCAGGATGGCAATCCCCGCCCATACGCCGCGCTCGGGAATTGCCGCGAGGCCATCGAGGCCGCTGCCGCG
>CAYMJW010000093.1:3201-10852 GCA_964390455.1 uncultured Methyloceanibacter sp.
GTGAGCACGCTGAGCGCGGGGCCTGCTCCGCGCGCTTTACGCCACAGCGCCGCGAGATGCATGAGCGCGAGACTATCGGGCCCGCCCGACACCGCGAGCGCAAGGCGCGGATAGGACGCGAGCGGCGCGAAGAGCGCGTCGGCCTCGGAGGGTGAGATGGGTAAGGCGTTCATGTCAGCAGCCGGTCTTCTTGCGCCAGGTCTCGGCCTCTTTGGGGATCGGCGCGGGCGCTTTCGGGAATTTGGTCTTCAATTCCTGAAATGTCGAGCAGGCCGCCTCCTTCTGGCCGAGCCCGGCGAGCGCCATGCCGAGCTTGAGCAGCGCTTCGGGCGCCTTTTCTCCGGCCTCGTCGGTCTTATAGGCCTTGAGAAAGGCATCGGCCGCGCTCTTGTATTCGCTGCGGGCGTAGTACGCCTCGCCGATCCAGAATTGCGCCTTGCCAGCCAGCGGATCGTTCGGGTTCGCCGCGATCAACTGGCCGAACGTGGCTTCGGCTCTCGCATAGTCCTTCTGGATGAGCGCCGCATGGCCTTCGCGGTAGAGCGTCTCGGTTTCGGCGCTCGGCAGCGCCGGCGTGAGATCTTGCGGGGCGCCGGGAACCGCATTCCCCTGTGAACCTCCCTGCTCCCGCGCGGCCTGATCTTCGAGCAGCTTGGCCACCGCGTCGGCCGTTCTGGCCTCGCTCGCGCGCTCTTTGGAGGCGCCGTTCGCGTCTTCCGTTCCGTTTACATCTTCGGATGAGGAGAAGAACGATTCCAAGGCCGATCTCGATGGCTCATCCTGCTGTGCGGGCGGGGCCCCGGCACCTGGCGGTGCCAGCGCGATCGGGGCGTCGGCTCCGCCGAGCCTCGCCTCGAGCGCGCTCATCTGTTTCCCGATCTGCTCGATATGGCTCGCGAGCGCCGCGATCTGCGTCTCGAGCGCGGCGATGCGCGGGCCGAGATCGGCCGATTCCGGCTGAGGCGGCGCAAGCGGGCTTGGAGCGTCGGGTGGAAGCGGTGCTGCGGGCTTTGCCGGGCCCAACGACTGGAGGGTGCCGAGCGTGACTTGCAGGCTCTGGACTTTGGCTTCGAGACGTTGAATCCGTGTACTGATGGAATCGGCGCCTTGCGTCGCCTGCGCCAGACAAGGTTGCGACGCCATGCCACTGAGCAAAAGTGCCGCTGCGAAAGCACAAACCACGCGCGATCGCTTGCGCCAAGTCGAAATGGAACATGTCGAGTTGGAAAGTGACACGAGGGGACCTCGCCGTTGGTGCCGCGACTTTTTTGGGTTCGGCTGCGAGGGCCGGCCGTCCAGGGCGACCACGCGCTCGCCCATTTGGGCGCCCGTTTAGGGCCAAACTGCGGCCCAATCCGCCGTGAGACGGCTAGTAATTGCCGGCGACGGCGCCGCTGTTCAGCACGGTTTGCGCGCGCCTGTTCTGCGACCAGCAGGAAATGTCGTCGCAGACCGCGACCGGGCGCTCCTTGCCGTAAGATATGGTCTTGATGCGGCCTGCGCTCACGCCCTGGCTTGCGAGAAACCGTCTCACCGACATGGCGCGCTGTGCGCCCAACGCGAGGTTATATTCGCGCGTGCCGCGCTCATCGGCGTGACCTTCGATGGTGACGCTGTATTGCGGATAGTCGTTGAGCCAGCGGGCTTGGTTGCTGAGAATCGCTTGCGCCTCGCCGGTCAAGGCCGAACTATCCACCTGGAACCGGACGACGTCGCCGACATTGACGGCGAAATCCTGCTGCGTTCCGGGCGTTGCCGGCCCATCCCCACCGAGGCCGTATTGCCTTGGCTGCGCCTGTTTGGAACAGGCCGCAAGCATGATCGCCAATGCAACGACGCCCGCGACCTTGCAGGCGCGTCCAACCCCGAGACCCCAACGCATGACTTGGTTACCCCGCTCGTCAAATTTTAGGAAATCGTAAAAGGGATTTCCTAACGATCCCCTAGTGCGGGCGCGATTGAGCGGGATTGGGCGGCCGTCAGCCCAAAAAGCAAAGCGGGAGCCCAAAAAAGGAAAGGATGCCTGGGGCGGCGCGCATCACGCAGCGCCGTCCCGGCATCCAATTTCCATAACGCGGAAGGCTTAAGCGCTTCCGCTATGCCTCGGCCGAAGCTTAAAAACGAACAACCTGCTCGACCAGAATACCGGCTTAGCCAAGCTTCAGGGGCTCAGCCACGACGGCTTTCTCGTGGTGTCCCACGCAGCCAGCAAGCACGATGCCTGTGGTCACGATCATGGCCACGATGATGGCGCCCTTCAAACCCTGCATGGTCTTCTCTCCTTTGGTTAAAACGGCAATAGCCAACTTTGGATGTACCGGCGCGAGGTTTGCAGATCAAGAACGGACTCTTGGTCCACGACCGTTTTCCGGCCGATTGGTGCCAAAATGCCACGCCAAGTCCGAAGTTCCCTCGCCATCAAACTAGCCCCGGAAAAGGGCCCAATCAAGTTCGGTTAACAGCCTGACGCGGTATGCTTAATAAAGCGTAACCGGAGCGTAACGCTTCGGCCACAAGACGCTGAGAAGGCTAAATTTTCCTGCGCCGCCGCATTCAGTTGATGAGGGGCGACCAGGCGGGATCCGAGCCGAAAGCGGGGGTCGCCACTTGCCGCTCATTGTAGCCCGTGAGGTCGATCGTAAAGAGCCGTGGGCCCCCCTTCGACCCTGGCTGCTCCCGGAAGAACATCAGTACCCTGCCGTTCGGCGCCCAGGTCGGGCCCTCGTTGTGGAAACCCTCGGTGAGAATCCTCTCGCCGGACCCGTCCGGCTTCATCACCCCGATCAAGAATTGCCCCCCGCTCATCTTGGTGAAGGCAATCAGGTCGCCGCGCGGCGACCAGACCGGCGTCGAGTAGCTCCCCCCGCTCTGGCTGATGCGGCGCGGGTTCGAGCCGTCGGCACCCATGACATAAAGCTGGCGCGACCCGCCACGGTCGCTCTCGAACACGATTTGGCGCCCATCGGGCGAATAGCAGGGTGCGGTGTCGATCGCGCGGCCAGAGGTGAGCTGCGCCGTGCGCCGGCTGCGGAGATCCATAACGAACAGATTGGAATCGCCGTCACGCTCGAGACTCATGACGATGCGCTGGCCGTCGGGCGAGAAGCGCGGCGCAAACGTCATGCCCGGAAACGCGCCGACGACCTCCTTCTGTCCCGTCTCGATATTGAGCAGATAGACCTTCGGCGTCTCGCCCTCGAAGGAGGTGTAGGTGATCTCCTGGGTCGAGGGGCTGAAGCGCGGCGTCAGCACGAGATTCTGTCCCGCAGTCAGCAGCCTGACATTGGCGCCGTCCTGGTCCATGATCGCGAGGCGTTTCATGCGCTTGTTCTTGGGCCCCGACTCGTCGACGAACACGATGCGGGTATCGAAATACCCCTTCTCGCCCGTGATTCGCTCGTAGATGGCGTCGGCAATGATGTGGCCGATGCGTCGCGCGTCCTTGGGGCGCGCGAAGAACTGCTCGCCCGCGAGCTGCGTGCCCGAGAACACGTCCCAAAGACGGAACTCGGCCCTGAGCTTGCCGTCGTTCGCGCCGATACGGCCGACGGCGAGGGCTTGCGCGTTCACCACGCGCCAGTCTTCGAAGCGCGGCAAGCTGTCGAGGCTCACTCCCTTTTCGATGAAGGCCGCCTTGTCGATCGGAACGAACAGGCCCGATGATCTAAGGTCGTTCGCGACCACGCCGGAAATTTCGCGCGCCACTTCGGGATCGACCGAGCCGTCGCCGGCAAAGTCGGGGATGGCGATCGGGAGCGGCTGGATCGTCCCTTGCGTGATGTTGAGCTCGACGACCGCGCGCGCCGGACTTGGCGACAGCGCCGCAAGCGCGAGGAGCACGGCCGCGAGGCGCGCGGACCGGAGGCTTCGATGTGAATGAGCGATAATGGTCAGGGTCATGGCGGATCTTTGCTAGCCGGCGCGATACATGTCGCTTGGGTCGAAATTGAGGATCATGTCGCGCCAGAGCGCATATTTCTCGCTCGGCAGCGCATAAGGCTGGCACTGATAGACGGCGCGCACCGCGCTATCGGCCGCGGCCTGAAAGAAGGGCGATGCGCCGCTGTTGGCGACGGTCGGATAACCGAGAAGCGTCCCGTCTTCGTTGAGCTGAAGTCGGAGCTTCACCACGATCTGCTCGGCGCCGAGGCCTCCCGGCGGCACGCTCCAGCATTGCGCGATACGGGCTCTGAGCGCATCGATCTCGTTGACCGACATCGACGCTTCGCTGCCGTTCGACTGTCCCCGCACTTTCTTGTTCGGCACTTCCTCGGAGGGCAAGACCGGAGCAGGCTCATTCGCGGCGTCGGGGATTTTGTTGAGCAGGGCGGCGATCCGGTCGGTATCGAAGTCGCGTTTTTTTGCCGGGGGCGCGGGCTTCTTGGGCGCCGACGCCTGCTTGGACTTGGCCGGTTTCGGATCGGGCTTCTTCGCCGCTTGCTTCGGCGGCTCGGTCTTCGGCTTCGGCTCTGGCTTCGGCTGAGGCTCTGCCGCCGGCGCCAATTCCGCGGCTTGCTCCGAAGGCTTCTTCGCCTCCTTCACGGCTTCAGGCTTCTTCTCTTTCGGCTTGCCCGCGAGCGGCGCCTCGTCCTTGGCGTCTTTGCTCCCCGCCTTGATCTTGGTCACCTCCGAGGGCGTCGCGAGATCGACGGGGATGGCGATGAGCGGCGCATGTTCCATCTTGGCCGGCGGAAAGGCGACGAGCGCAAAGAACAGGATCGCCGCGTGCAGCGCCGCCGATATGACCGTGCTCCTGCTCATGGTCTCTAGGCTTCCGCGCTCTCCTTAGGGCTGGTCCATCTGATCGGTGACGATCGTCACGGGGAAACCCGCTTGCCCGATCCTTGCCAGCACTTTCGCGACATTGCCGTAAGCGGTGCCCTTGTCGCCGCGCACCCAGATCTTGCTGCCGCCGCCTGCGTCCCTGATCGCGGTGAGTTTCGGGATGAGTTCGTCGAACCCGATCTCGGTGTTTTGCAGAAAGATCTTTCCTTGCGGATCGACCGTGACGCTCAACGGCGCCTTCTCGGGCTCCACGGCTCCTGCTTCCGTCTTCGGCAGATCGACCTTGGGCAACGCGCCTTTCGACTCGACATCGACGCCCACGGTGAGAAGCGGCGCCGTCACCATGAAGATGATGAGCAGCACGAGCATGACGTCCACGAAGGGCGTCACGTTGATCTCGCTCATCGGCGCGGCCGAGCGGCGCCTTGCCCTCCGGTTCGAGAGCGCGCCTCCTGGCTGTAAACCTGCTCCCATGGCTTCGCCTCACGCCGTCTTGTCGATTTGCCGCGACAGGATGGCGCCGAACTCGTCGGCGAAGCCTTCGAGGCGGGCCGCGTGCCGGGCGACTTCGCTGTTGAACTTGTTATAAAAAATGACGGCGGGAATCGCGGCGAGCAGACCGAGCGCGGTGGCGAACAGGGCCTCGGCGATGCCGGGCGCCACGACTGCGAGGCTCGTGTTCTTGCTGACCGCGATCGCCTGGAAACTCGTCATGATCCCCCACACCGTGCCGAACAGGCCGACGAAGGGCGCGGTCGAGCCGACCGTGGCGAGGAAGGTGAGCCGGCGTTCGAGCCGCTCCACCTCGCGCGAGATGGTCACGTCCATGACCTTCTCGACCCTGTGCTGGACACCCGGCATCGGCCTTGCGCTGGCGCGCTCGCCCCCTTCGCGCTCGGTCGAACGTTTCCATTCGCGCATCGCCGCCACGAAAATCGCCGCCATGCCGGTGTTCCGGCGCTGCGCCAGCGCCTCGTAGAGCTCATCGAGCGATTGTCCTGACCAGAACACCTGCTCGAACTTATCGGTCTCTTTGCGCGTCTTGGCGAAGAGGAAGAGCTTCTCGAGGATGATCGCCCAGCTCCACACCGAGGCGGCCACGAGCCCGAGCATGACGAGCTTGACGACGATATGCGCGTTCTTGAACAGCTCGAGGATCGAGAGATCGACAGCGACATCCGGCGGATTCATGACGGCCTCGTGGCGTGAGCTCCAAGATCGCTGTCTCCGGCCTCAAGTCTGAGGCAAGAGCGCGGCAAGCGGCCTTCGCCGCAAGCCTCAAGACATTGCCGGGAGAGCGCGCGTTCGGCTCGCGAACCGGCCTTTTGCGAGCCAATGGTGACGAAACTTGGACCCGTTAGCCCTTAGGCGCAGGCGCGACCGGCCAAAGCACAGCGACGCGTGACCCGGCATTCACTAAGTTTCACGCGGTTGGTTAACGAATCGTTGAAGCGCCTCGCGCACGAGGGCCCCCAACCGCTGCGGCTTGCCCGCCCGCGAGATGAGAACGACGGTCACTCTGGCGCGGACAATGGGGGCTCCGTCCCGCCGCACGTCCTGCTGGAGCACGAGGCTCGCGCTGCCGATCTCGGCGCAAGTGGTGACGATTTCGAGCAGATCGTCCATGCGGCCGGGCTTGAGATAGTCGATCTCGACCCGGCGCACGACGAAGACAGACGGTTCACCCTCCTTCGGTTCGGCGAGGCGCGTTGCATCGATGCCGAGCAACCGGATGAAATCGGAGCGGGCGCGCTCGCAGAATTTGAGGAAGTTGGCGTGATAGACGACGCCGGCGGCGTCGGTGTCCTCGAAATAGACGCGCACGGGCAGGACATGGGTTTCGCCCTCGATGCGGCCGGCGATGTCAGGCCATCGCTCTCTGCCGCCAACGCTCGTCGTCCTGGATGTTTTCCTCATGAACTGCAACTTGCTCCATCCCTCCCCCAACGTGGGGAGGGCGGCACGCCCCGATCTCGGCGAAGCCGAGTCGGACGGCGTGCCGGGTGGGGGGAACTTTCAGCGCTGCCGCCATCACCCCACCCTGCCTTCGCCGAAGCGAAGCCTTGCATAGCTAAATTGCCCAGGGAGGCGCTTCGGCTTCGCGCAGGCAGGCCGGCCAGCAGCAAGCTGCTGTCCACCCTCCCCGTGACGGGGAGGGATGGGAGTGCGCTGCAAGTTCTCACGCCTCTTCCCCGTTGAAGAGGGGAAACTGCGTCGTAGGCTGCGCGGGGATGGCAAGGCCGAGATGGGCGAAGGCTTGCGCCGTCAGCACCCGCCCCCGCGGCGTGCGCGCGATGAAGCCCTGCTGCAACAGATAAGGCTCGATGATCTCCTCGATCGCGTCGCGCGGCTCCGAGAGGCCCGCGGCAATCGTCTCGATGCCGACCGGACCGCCGCCGTAATTGTTGGCGATCAGTCCGAGATAGCGGTGGTCGAGCGCATCGAGCCCCTTGCCGTCCACCTCGAGCTGCGACAACGCGCGATCGGCCGATCCGGCATCGATAGCGGACGCCCCTTCGACGGAGGCGAAGTCGCGCACACGGCGCAGCAGCCGACCCGCGACCCGTGGCGTTCCGCGCGCGCGCCGCGCGATTTCGTGCGCGCCCTCGCGCGTGAGTGTCAGTCCCAGAAGCCGGGCGCCCCGCCGCACGATCTCCTCCAACTCCTCGACGCCATAGAATTCGAGCCTGATCGGAATGCCGAACCGCTCCCTGAGCGGCGTGGTGAGAAGCCCCGTGCGCGTCGTGGCGCCGATCAGGGTGAAACGAGAAAGATCGATCCGCACCGATCGCGCGGCCGGCCCTTCGCCGATGATGAGGTCGAGCTGAAAATCCTCCATCGCCGGATAGAGGATTTCTTCGACCGC
>CAYMJW010000094.1:0-10838 GCA_964390455.1 uncultured Methyloceanibacter sp.
CCGCCGCCGAGCACGCAGAACTTGGCGCAGTGGACGTGGCAGAGCTTGACCGCGCCGTCGGCGAACATGCCGCCATCGGCATGTGCGGCTTCCGCCAGCGTTTCCCCCATCTCGAAGGCTGGATCGTAGGGAAGGAGCGTGCAGGGGAGCACGGTGGGCGCAGCCGCACCTTTGCGCTTCACCACCATGCGGCTCGATGCGCACATCACATCGTCGGGGCTCTTGCCGAGGATGCTCCAGCAATCTTCCGTGATCTCAGGCACGTCGGCGCGCACATCCATCTCGGGGAAGAGCACGAGCGATGCGGGGTCGTAAGCATCGACCGGCCAGCGCCGCGCGGCGATAAGCCGGGCGTAGCCCTCGCGCGCATTCTCTTCGCTCTCGCCCCAGCAGGTGCGCCCCGCAAGCGCGAGCTTGAAGTTTTTTCGCGCGAGCCAGTCAATTCCTTCGATTGTCTTGGCGTAGGTGCCGGGGCCGCGTTCGGTATCGTGCAGCACGTGCGAATAATGGTCGAGGCTCACGCGCACTGTGAGGTGGTCGTGATAGGCATCGCGGAGCGCGATCAGGCCTTCGGCGACGCGCGGCCGCAGCATCGGCTGCATGGCATTGGTCAAGACCAAGGCTGAAAAGCCACGCGACAG
Source organism: uncultured Methyloceanibacter sp. (assembly GCA_964390455.1). Taxonomy (GTDB): domain Bacteria; phylum Pseudomonadota; class Alphaproteobacteria; order Rhizobiales; family Methyloligellaceae; genus Methyloceanibacter. The sequence continues at coordinate 642 of CAYMJW010000094.1, forward strand.
CGTGTCGCCCAGCATCGCGATGAAGTCGGGATTCATGAACGGCTCGCCGCCGGTGAAGCCGATCTCGGTGACGGGCAGGCGATCGCGGGCGATCTCGTCGAGATAGGCGGCCACCTCGGCGCGGGTGATATAGGCGAGCCGGTCGTTCTCGGGGCTCGATTCGATATAGCAGTTGCGGCAGGTGATGTTGCAGAGGCTGCCGGTGTTGATCCAGAGCGTGCGGAGCGCCTTCAACGCCACGCGCGCGCGGCGCTCGCCCTTCGCCGTGACGTCGGGGTCGCCGAATTTCGCTCGCGGCGCGAGCAGCGCGGCTTCGGCCATGTCCCATCCTCCATCCGGCATTAACAGGAGGTCGGCGGGCTTCCGCAAGAGGAGGTGCATCACCACTCTGTGAGGGGGCTCGCCCAAGCGAGCCGCCCTGGGCGCGCGTCTGGCCGGGTCGAAAGCTGCGGCGCGGGCCTCGGCGAACTCAGGCCGCATATGCGTTTTGCGCTGCAAAGTGACGCTTTGGACACATAGGCGGGAAACGACTTATAGTAAGGTGGCAAAAAGGCGTTTCCGGACCGCACGATTGTGTCCGGAAGGAACCTCACATGGCCGATGTCACTGAGAGACGTTGCCCGCAAGCCTTGAACCGAGTCCTCAACATATTCGGAACCGGGATGGTTGTGGTCTCGGCAGTCACTCCGGCCGGGGGCGTATATCCGCTCCAATGCCGTGGTCACCGGCATGTACTTGAAACCGAACGCGTCACGCCGCGGAAGCACATCACCTAAAAAATGGACAAGAAGCTGAGCGCAGATTCAAGGCGCGACACAAGTTTGGACGCTGCCTGACCGCCATGAGATAGACCCATGCCCGCCTCGATCTATAAAATCGACCCTGACAAAGATCGTGTCCATGCCGCGGAATTCATGCGGACTCCCGTCGGGCACCATAGCCCCGGGCTGCAGCGCGTCCTCAACGTCTTTCGCGGCGAGCCGTTGCGCGGAAAGTATGTGCTAATCACCACCAAGCCCCACAAAGAATGGCAGCTGGCCCGCTTGAGCGGCGAGCGGGGCAAGCCGCCGCAGCTCATGGACAAATTCTATACCGACCTCGAAGAGGCCGAGCGCGATGTGTTCCGCCGCCGCTGGAAAGACATCACCGGCGAGGACCTCAAGCTTCCGGATGAGGCGTAAACATGCTCGGGATCGTTGGCTATAGCGACCGGATCTATTGCCGTCCCGGCGACACTGTGAGCTTCAAGGTCAGCTGCGAGTCCGTCGCCGGATACGACGCGGAGATCGTGCGGCTCGTCTGCGGCGACGACAACCCCAAGGGTCCGGGGGTCAAGGAGGTCGCGTTCAAGACGGCGATCGACGGACATTATGCGGGGCGGAAGCAGAAGATCCATGCGGGCTCCTACGTCGTCGTGCCGGACGCGCCGGCCCTGCGGCGGGTCGAGAGCTTCACCGTCCAAGCCTTCGTTTGGCCGACCACGCCGGGAAAGGGAAAGCAGGGGATCCTCGCCAAAGGGTCGCCTGAAGCGGGCGGTTTCGCTCTGATCGTTGACGATCAGGGCTCGACGTCCTTGCAGATCGGCGACGGCGCGGGCGGCGTGGAAACGGTGTCGGTCGGGCGCCCCATGCTCGAACGCCACTGGTATCGGGTCGGCGCCTCCTTCGATCGCGCTCGAAGCACGGTGCGCGTGTTCCAGCACCCCTTGCGTTTCGACGCCCTGTTCGAAGATGGTGGATCGGTTGAGCGGGCCGTCGCGGTCGCCCCGGCGGACAACGATGCGCCGCTCGTCTTCGCCGCGATTCCGGCGCGCACCGACTCCGGGTTCGACTCCTACTACAACGGAAAAATCGACAGCCCGCGCCTCGCCGATCGGGCGCTTGGCGAGGCAGACTGCGCCGCTCTTGCCGGTCCGATCCCGCAAGCCCTCGTGGGCCGCGTGATCGGGGCCTGGGACTTCTCGGCGAAGATGGAATCGCAGATCGCTCTCGACCGCTCTCCCAACCAGCTCCATGGCAAGGTCGTGAACTTTCCCGCCCGCGCCATGACCGGATGGAATTGGACCGGCGAGAGCATGGATTGCAAGCAGAACCCGATCCAGTGGGGCGCGATCCACTTCCACGACGACGATGTTTACGATGCGAATTGGCAAACCGATTTCGCGCTGACCGTGCCCGCCGACATGAAGAGCGGTCTCTACGCCGCGCGGCTTCGTTCAGGGGAATATGAGGAGTATATCCCGTTCGCGGTCAGTGCCGCTCCCGGCAAGGAGAACCGGATCGCGTTCGTCCTGCCCACCGCCACCTATCTCGCTTACGGCAACGATCGCCTCGGCATGGACGGCGGCGGCGCCGAGCTCCTCAACAACATTCTGAATGTGATCAATCCGCACGAGCTGTTCTTGAACGACCACGTCGAATATGGCGGGTCGCTCTATGACGCACACTCCGACGGCAGCGGCATCTGCTACACCTCGCGGCTCCGTCCCCTGGTCAATATGCGGCCGAAGCGCCAGGGCACGCTCGGAGGGTTCGGCCATTCGAAACTGTGGGGACTTGCCGCCGACACCCACATCACCGACTGGCTCGAGGGGATGGGTCACGCCTACGACGTGCTCACCGACGAGGAGCTGCACGACCGGGGCTATCAGGCGCTTCAGCCCTATGCCGTCGTGATCGTGGGAACGCACCCCGAATATTGTTCGACCGAGATGTGGGATGCCTACGATGCGTTCCGCAGGCGCGGCGGGCGGATCATGGCGCTTGGCGGCGACGGATGGTATTGGCGGGTCGCCTATCATCCCTATTGCCCCGGCATCATGGAGCTGCGGCGCGCCGAAAGCGGCGTCCGCGCCTGGCCCGCGGCGCCTGGCGAGTATTATCAGAGCTTCGACGGGCGGCTTGGGGGCCTTTGGGTCCGTCTCGGAAAGTCGCCGCAATCTCTCGTCGGCGTGGGGTTTGCCGCGCAAGGCTTCGATCTCTGTTCGTATTACGAGCGCCTGCCCGACAGCTACAAGCCGGAGGCTCGGTTCATCTTCGAGGGTGTCGGCAATGAGAGGATCGGCGATTTCGGCCTGATCGCGGGCGGCGCGGCCGGGCTCGAGGTCGATCGTGCCGCACCCGAGCTCGGGACTCCGGCGAACGCGCTCGTGCTCGCGCAGTCGCGGAATCTCACCAACACCTATCTCATCGTGCCCGAAGAGTTCCTCGAGACGGCGCCGGGGCTCGGTGCAGAGGAGAACGCGCTCGCCCGCGCCGACATGGTCTTCTTTGCCATGCCGGATGGCGGCGCGGTGTTTTCGGTGGGCTCGATGGCGTGGGCCGGCAGCCTGTCGCACAACCGCTACCAGAACAACGTCTCACGGATTACCGACAATGTTCTGCGGCGCTTTCTCGATCCCGCGCCGTTGGCATAGGGGCAAGTCACCCTCATGCTGAGGAGCCGCCGAAGGGCTCCTCGAAACATGGCGCCATAATCAAAAACCTCATGCTGAGGAGGGCCCGAAGGGCCCGTCTCGAAGCATGCCAGTTGGTGACCTCCTCCTTCGAGACGGCGCGTGCGGCAAGCCGCCCGCGCCTCCTCAGGATGAGGACTTCGAGCGGCGTCTCGAGGAGAAGCTCAGATCCTGCAGACCCGGTTCGCGAGGGCCGCTTCTCGTGCGCGGCCCGTCATGGTAGGAATCGTGAGGATCGCGGGTGTAGCTCAGTGGTAGAGCAGTAGCTTCCCAAGCTACGGGTCGTGGGTTCAATCCCCATCGCCCGCTCCAGTTCTTAAGGGGTTCTCGGCCAGGAACCTCGGCGTAGGGCCTACCGGGTAACGCCACGGGTAACGGATCGGGGGCCTTGATCCGAAGGGCCGTGTAGCAACACCAGGAGCCGCCCCTTCGTCGCCATTGGCTTCGGCGCGATCTTCGGCCTCCTCGGCGGCAAGGCGCTCTCCTGATCTTTACCTAACGAGAAGACCGACGCTCGGCGAGGGCGTCCGGGTCTTCCTACTGAAAGATGTTGGCAATTAGGTCAAAGATGCGCTTGCCGGCCGCCGTCATCAGGCCAACGAGGCCCTCCTGAACTCCCTTCTCGACCGCCTTACCGGCGCTCTCCTCCAGCATGTCTCCCGCCTTCTTGAGCAGCCCCTTCTCAACCAGCGGAGACTTCAGCACGTTGAGCGCGGTCTCTAGGACGGCGATGAGTTGCTGTCTCTCTAACTCGGATAGCGCTTGGTCCTCGGGCGGAGCGTTAGATCGGGTTGTCTGCTCGATGATCGTTTCGAGTAGCGCCGAGATGGCGGCAATCTTGATTTTCGTTTGCGAGGAGCTGCCGACCGATACCCACCGCTGGCCCGCTACGACGATCAATTCTTTCTTTGGCGGCGTCGGCTTTGCTGCCTCGCGCGTCCTCCGCGCCGGAGCGGGAGCGGATGCCTGATCCATACTTCTCAGCAACGTACGCAAGCGGCTCGCGATGGCCTTCGCCTGATGGAGCGGGACGGCGCCTCGCATCTTCACGAACTTGCTCAGCAGGGCAGAGTTGATGCCCAAGCCGTTCTCGACGTAGGCCGTGCTCGACAAATCCAGCAATTGAACGATTACCTCGCTCAGCTCCAGGATGTGCTCGATCGCTACCGAGGGCCCTCGCGCGAGGCTGATGACCACGTCTACCTCATCCAAGAGGTCAAGCATCTCGTGGATCTCGTCGAGAGAGAATTCGCCGCTCATCGCTTCGTGCGCGCCATCGCCTTCGCCTTCCTGCGCTGCGTTCGATTGCCTTCACCCAAGCTCTGGCGAAGATCGTCCAGCATAAGGCGCTTCAGATTTTCTCTCTGGAATGACTTCTCGAACGCGACCGTTCCGAGGTTGAGGTCCGGCGCGTAGCCGACATGGATATTGCCGCGAGCGGCGACCTGCTCTGGCGTGAAGGTCCGACAGTCGAACGAGGCCGTGAGGCCGTCGAAGTAAAACCTGATGACCTCGTAGGGCGGCGTTTGCCCTCCGTTGACGGGGTCGGGCTCGGTAACGGTTCTCCGAAAGGGAGTAAGATTGTGCGGCTTACCTCTGGTCGGCAACTGAAGAAGCTGGATCGGGTAGAAGGTCATCGGAGCCGCGCTACCTGCCAATATCATCTGCCGAAGTTGCCGGAGTTCCCCCTCGTCGAGTTGAACCTCGTCGAGGTCGGCGAGCGTGGATGCGGCCGCGCGCCAAAGGAGGCTCAAGAAGAACACCCGGAGCTTGTTCGGGTCCCTTATGGTGACTTTGCGAAACCCCCACTCAGCATCGGGTATCGGTACCATCTGGTGATCCGGCGCCTGTAGCTCCGCCGCCGCGCCCCAGGAACTCCAGATCAGCTTGTGCCTGCGAAGCTCCTCTATGGCCCACGTATCGAGGTCGCGAAGAATGGCCTCGCCCTCGGCCGTGACCAGCTTCGGGTCGTACCAGCTTGACCACCTTTTCGTCGCTGGTCGGCCCATGCCAGCCTGTCGAAGCGGATCGCCCTTCACTTCCGGAGGAGTGAGGGCAGCGGGAATGATGTGCGCCCGTACAAACTTCCCGTTCTTGCCCGTCAGCTTGCAAACGTCGTTGGTCATCGCGGACCAGATAATGGTGGTGTCGCCGTGAAGCAAGAAAAAGGGCTAGGGTGAGGTTCTCTAGTTGAAGACCGACCGGCCGTCGACGACGAAGCCACGGCGGCGGAGGTCGTCGATGATCGCCCCGGCGGGACTGGTCTTAGCTTCCCAAGCTACGGGTCGTGGGTTCAATCCCCATCGCCCGCTCCAATTTTCATTCAAAGAGCTTGGGCTTGGTTCGGCGCGGCTGGTGCATGTCCGCGCAACGTTCTGCGGGCGTCACGCGCCGATGGCCAGGCCGGCATTCGGCGGCCGTGTCAAGGACGTGGCCGGCAAGCGCCGGCAGCGCCCAGAACTAGAAGTTGGAAACAATCTGGCGAGCAAGGTCTATCAAGATCAGCCCAAGCCAAGTACCAAAAATTAAACCCGCCATCTTACACGCCTGCGCCTCACTCATCTTGGTCCCTCGATACTCTCGGCGAGCTACGCCCAACACGTTGCAGCAAAGCGCTTGGCGAGTCGGAGCCGGCCGCTACTTGAGACAGGACTGAGCTTCTAGCAGAAGGAGGCGGGAAGTTCGAGTGCGATCCCGGAGATCGCGTCGAACGCCTTCCTCGCCGACCGACAGCATCAGGGCTTATCGTTCGCGATCGCGAAAAGCACACGTCCATGCTCGGAGGTGTCGTTGAGCGGACGTGGCCGCCCCCCTCTCGGCTCGTTTGCTTGAACCAAAATGGGACGGGCGGCGCTGGGGTCCCGGTCGTCAGGCGAAGCGCAAGCGCATCTCGGCGGATGTCGGCTATTGCTTCCGCCGCGGCACGGAATAGCGCAAAGGAAGATTCGCCTCTTGGCAGCCGAAACTGGCTGCCGGCCGAGCTCCGCTCCGGCGAGCTTCTGTTCTCATGTGAAGCTTGCGCGGCAAACGATTAGGAAGCTTGAGTTTCGCTTCCGATCCCAGCTTGGCAGTGAAGCACCAAAGACGTATTCTACCTTCGACGACCCAAGTGCCGGGGCAGTTCTCTGACCTCATGGGGGCCCATGTCCCTCCCAATTCTGCCTGGGTTCAGGGCCGGCTCGAAAGAGCCTCGCCAGTTTGATTTGGCACGACAGTTGCGGTCGCGGCTCGGGCTTCCCCCCATCTCGATTTCGATCCGGCATTTGCAGGCTACAGCGCGCCTGACAGACGCCCTCTCGCGGCGCGTTGTGCAGGCGAGGAGCCGGGTCTCCGGATACCGGGCCCTGTGGTGTTCCCAGTTTCTGCTCAACCATCTCGTGGTTGTTCGAGCTTGGCACATCAAGGTCGTGTTGCTGGTGCTGGCTATCGCCCTGCCTCCTGGGAGCATTGGGGCGGCTCGGGCGCAGGATTTTCCCCCCGGCTTTGACAAGCTGATCGACAAGCAAAAAACCGGAGAAAAGCAAGAAAAAACGCCGGATGGGAAGCCGAAAATGGGTCTAAAGGACCCAGTATGTAACAACGCTGAATGCAGAGCGCTGTGGGATCAAACTAGAGATGCGCTCGAAATCTGGCATGCGTACAAAGCTAGCCCCGCGTCAAGCCAAGACGATATCAAAAGCATAAAGAAGACCCTCGGCGTGGATCACGCTGGTTATGGTGAGATACAAACTAAGAAGGCGAAGCTGAAGAAGTCCGATCCTGATAAATTCGGTGATCAAGCTAAACTAGAAAAACACTTAAAAGAACTGACGGGCAAATACGAAAAATGTCAAAAACCGTGTCCGCAAGAACAAGCCAAACCTAAGCGGGAGGAAGACTGCATCATTGTGCTTCAGTACAAGGAAACCGACGCTGGCGTGGCCGCCGCTATAGCCACGAATACGGCCGTCAACGAAGATTTCATGGGGGGAGCCCAAGCGCTTGCCGCCAAGCTCAAGCTCGATCCTTCCAAGATAAAGGTCGTGGGGCCCGAGGACGATCTGATCTCCGCCATAGCGGGGTATGCAACGGACGGTGTCTGCTGCAAGAGCCTAGCGATTTTTGGCCACGGTACACCGGTCTCAGGGGCGTTGTTGCTTCCTAACAAAATGACGGATGGCCCTGTGGGGGCGGCTAACAACACACTTGGCGGCAACGTTGAAATGACACACACCGCCGCAGCGAGACAGGAATTCGCAAAAAAGAAACTGCAAGAACTGAAAGAAGCTATTCGAAAAAACTGCGCAGATCCAAAGCTGACTGTCAGTTTTTATTCGTGCTTTGTCGGAGAGACGAACGGTCTCGCGAAGCAATTGGCCGAGTTGGGTATCAAGACCGAAGGCTTTTCGGGATCGTGCACTTTTCCGAAGGATAAGGATACCGGCGAATATCTTCTCCCTAGCGGAAAGGATGGCGCGGAAATAAAGGAATTTCCGGCTATCGGCGGCGGTGGCGGAGAGTTCAAAAAGCCCGACAAAGTTCGCCGCCGTGAGCCCGGATATCCCTTCGGCGAACAGATAAGCCATGTGCTCACCGCCACCGACGGCGAAACGTGGTGCGAATACGGCGACGGCGTTGCGATTGAAACCGAGATCGTCGAGACAGACCAGTACGGGACCCCAGTCGAGATTGTCGAGGAAACAACCACCACAGCCGGGCAAATCGCCACGCGACTTGAAAGCAGCTCAACGGAGTCCTCGGGCACGGCTGAAGGGGAGCAGCAAGTCGATCAGGCGAAGTCTCGTGAGGACGGTCCTGAGGTGCCAGGGGTACCGGCGGACACGCGCTCGGAGGGGCAAACGCCCGAACCAGAAAAAGAGCCCGAGCCTCCAAAGACACCGCCTGAGGTCAGCGAACTGCCGGAGGCGCCTCCGCCCAAAGCCCCCGAGACGGAGGACGTGCCCGAAGAGCCAACGTCACCTATTCCCGATACGATCTTCGTCAAGGCCAAGGAGGAGGTGCTCGAGGGAGAGACGGCGGGCAGTCCGATCGAAAACCAGGTGGTGAAGCTGTTCCCGGCCGAGGAGCCCGCACTCCCGGGGACGGGTGAAAGCAAAGAGGCCGAGGATACCGGCTTCGACAAGGATCCGGTCGAGTGCATGACGGGCGCCGGAGGCGACTGCGCGATGCAGATTCCCGCAGACGACCGCCAGGCCTATGACCTACCGGGTGCCGATGGAGAACCGGGACGGAATTATCGCGTCGAGTACGACCTGCCGCAGGACAGCGGCGGCGTCGCCGAGACGACGGGCAAGTCGGCAGCACCCGATGTGAAGAGCGGAACGCCCGAAGGCGCCGGCGTCACCACCGAAGAGTTTAGCATCGGCGATCGTAGCTTCATCCGCCTCGTGTACACGCTGGTCTATGGCGTGCAGCACGATTTCGACGAGCAGTTCAAGCCGGTCTTCGGTGAGGACTACGAGGAGGATTATTGCCGCGACAAGCAGCCCGGTCCGCCGCTCGGCAAGGAGCCCCTCTCTTATAGCGCTCTCGACCGCGATCTTCCCGAAGCCACGATAAGTTTCGGCGCGGCCGGTTCCGGCCATGGACAAGCGCCATGATGCCAAGACTTGTACCCTTATTTCTGACTTTTAGTTTGATCGGCGCTGTCGCCCCTGCGTCCTCGCAGCAATCCATGCTGGAGCCGCCCAACACCCACTATTTTGTCGGCGAAGGATCCTGGGGGCAGAAATATCCCGACCAATGGGCGCTGAAGCGCATCGGGTTCGACTCGAGCGTGGACTCGGCGTGGCGGCTGGTGAGGAGCGCCGCCGAACCTGTCATCGTCGCCATCATCGATACAGGGCTCGATTGGAACCACAAGAACATCGATTGGAAAAACATCTGGCACAATCCCAAGGAAATCGCGGGCAACGGCGTCGACGACGACAATAACGGCTATGTCGACGACATCATCGGTTGGGATTTCTTCGACCGGGACAATCAGCCTTGGGACTATGACGGCCACGGCACTATGGTGGCCGGCATCATCGCCGGGAGCTGGAACGACAAAGACGGAATCGCCGGCGTCAACCCGTTCGCGCGCCTGATGGTGGTGAAGGCGATCAACAATTTCGGACATACGCGGGCGTCCTATCTCGCCCAAGCCATTGCCTACGCCGTCGATAACGGCGCGCGCGTGCTCAATCTCAGCGTCGGCGGCAAGGAGATCACCAAGGTCGAGCAGGCTGCCATCGACTATGCCTATGCCAAGGGCGCGACGGTCGTCATTGCAGCCGGCAACGAGGGCGTCGATCTCTCAAATTACGGGATGGCCGGCTCCGACAAAGTTCTGACAGTGGGTTCGACCGGTTTCGACGATCAGAGGGTGGTGTTCTCGAATTGGGGCAAGGTCTCGGTGGCGGCGCCCGGTCTCGACGTGCTCAGTCTGCGCGCGCGCCGCACCGACGTCATGCTGGGAATGGAAGGGGTCAAATACACCGCCCGCGCCGCCTATGTCGGCGACGACAAACGCTACTATCGCGCAAGCGGCACCTCGTTCTCGGCGCCGCTCGTGACCGGCCTGGTGTCGCTGATGCTGGCCAACGATCCGAGCCTGACCAATCGCGAGATCATGGCCGTCGTTAAGAGCACGGCCCGCGATGTCGGGACACCGGGCATCGATCAATATACCGGCTACGGCCTCGTTGATGCCAAGGCCGCGCTGAAAGCCCCGAAGGACTATGTCCTGCTTGCCGGCATCG
>CAYMJW010000095.1:0-10771 GCA_964390455.1 uncultured Methyloceanibacter sp.
AGCTGAAGTTTGAGCTTCTGCTCCAGCTCGTCGATCTTGGGGCCGAGCGCGCCGAGCTCCTCGTCCGCGAGCGCCGCCATTTCCGGGTCTGAGGCGGGATCGTCGATGAGATGTTGCAGGTCGTCGCGCTCGCGTATCGCCTGCCGGAGCGCGTTGATGGTGGCGACGATCGGATCGAGCTCGGCGAACTCGCGCGAGAGCCGCACATAGCTCTCCTGATCGGCGCCCGCGGCGAGCGTGGTTTGCACGCTCTGCCAACGGGCGACGAGCTTGTCGAGCTTATCGGCGGGGATCATCGTCATGACATTTGCTTGAACAAGGGTTGGAATCTGCCCGGCGGCCCGGCGCCGTTGCCGCCTCTCTAACCAATCACTGGGCCGGCGGCGGAGGTGGCGGCGCTTCCGGCAGGCGGTCGGTTTTCTTGCTGCGCGGATCGTCGGGACCCGGCGGGGCGTCCTCAGGCGCGGAGAGCCCCGCCGTGCCCGGCGCGTAGACATAGAGGGCCCCAAGGCCCCCGACCAGAGCGGCGACGGCAAGGGCGATGATCGCCCATTTCAACATGCGGCCCCGGCCACGCTTCGTTTCAGGCTCGGGCGCCGGTTGAGGAGCGGCAGACCCGTAGGCCTCCTCGAGAAACTCGGGCTCGGAAGCCTGAGGCTGACGCGGCGGCGCTTGCGGCGGCTGGGGCTGAGCCGCCTGGGGTTGGGGGGCGCGCGGTGGAGGCGGGCGCCGGTCGGCCGGCGCTTGCGGCGGTGCGGGTCTTTGGGCCGGCGCGGGCGGCCGGGAGGGCTGCGGCATGGGCTGCGGGCCCCCTGCCGGCCAGGCTTGCGCGGGGGGCGGTCCACCTTGCGGCTGTGGCCTCATATTTTGCGGCTGAGGGAACGGGCCGGCGTTGGGGCGCCGCGGTTGAGGCGCGGCCGCCGGGCCCGCGTTCGGCCATGGCGGCCTTTGCGGCTGGGCTTGTGGCGGCTGCGGCTGCTGCGCGGGCGGCCAGGGAATATCGAGGGGGTTGGGCGCGGTGCTCGCGGCGTTGCCGCTGCCGAAACCGAAATCGTCGGAGTCGGATGGCGGCATCGTCGGGACGTCAAGCATGGGTTTTGGCTGCAGCTCGACGATCCCCGCCTCGAGCTGGGCGTAGATGCGCCGCAAGAGCGGGCGCACATCGAGATTGAGCATCGTGCCATAGGCGTTGACGACCCTGCAGGTCTCGGCCCAGGGCGGCAGCGCATGGAGCGCGCCCTGCTCGAGCGCCTGCACGACGTCGGGGCGGGTCCCGATCCGCGCGGCAAGGTCCATTTCCGAGAGCGCGGTTGCGGCCCGCAAGTCTCGAAACAACTCCGCCACCTCAGCGTCATAGCCGGAGGGCATCATCTTGATCCCGTGAATAGGCTGGCGCCGCTAGGCGGCGTCCGGCTGTGAGACGACCGGTACTTGACGCGGCGCGGTCGGCATCGCAAGGCCGATCCCTCCTCAAGCTTGTCTCCGCCAATACAAGCCCAACCGCGTCCGGCTTCCACGTCGGGGGGAGACTAGCATATCGGGGCGGCGGGTTAAGTCTTCTCATCGGGCAAAAATGTCAGACTTGCACACCGTGCTCGACGGCGAAGCGCCGCAAATCCTCGCGCAACGACGTGGACTTGGCGGTTTCGAGCAACTCATCGAGGCGCCGGGCGAGATTGCCGGCGTCGAGCGAAAGCACCATGGCCTTGACCGGCCCGACCGAGGCCGGCGCCATCGAGATCGAGCGGAAGCCAAGGCCGATGAGAGCCATGGCCTCGAGCGGCCTGCCCGCCATTTCACCGCACAGGTTGAGCGGCACGCCATGCCGTTTCGCGGACTCGACGATCAACTTGAGCGCCTTGAGCCCGGCCGGGTTGAGCGCATCGAACCGCGCCGCCACGCGCATATTGCCGCGATCGGCCGCGAACAGAAACTGCATCAGGTCGTTCGACCCGACCGAGGCAAAATCGGCCAAGGGCAGGATGCGGTCGAGCTGCCAAAGAAGCGCCGGCACCTCGATCATGGCGCCGATCATGAGTTTCTTCGGCTCAGGCCGGCCGTGGCGCTTGAGGATCATGACCTCGCGGTCGATCAGCGCCCGGGCGGCTTCGAACTCGGAGACATCGGCGATCATCGGCAGCATGAGGCGAAGCTCGCGGCCGGCGGCGGCCCGGAGCAGTGCCCTCACTTGCGTGCGGAACAGGGCCGGCCGATCGAGCGCCATGCGGATCGCGCGCCAGCCGATGGCCGGGTTCTCCTCCTTGTTGCCGCGGAAGTAGGGCAGCACCTTGTCGCCGCCGACATCGAGCGAGCGAAACACGACGGGGCGCGTGTCGGCGGCATCGAGGATCGACTTGTACAGCCTTGTCTGCTGCTCGAGCCGCGGAAACGTCGCCGCGATCATGAACTGGAGCTCGGTGCGGAACAGGCCGATGCCGTCGGCCCCCGATTGATCGAGATACGGCAAGTCGAACAGGAGGCCGGCATTGATGTTCAAACTCACCCGCTCGCCGTCCAAGGTGACGGGGGGCACGGTGCGGAGAGCCGCGTATTGGGCCTGCCGTCTCGCCCGGAAGCGAACCTTGTCGGAATAGGCCGACACGACTTCCTGGGTCGGCCGGATATGCAGCTCGCCGCCTTCGGCGTCGACGATCGCGGCGTCGCCGGGCTCGACCGCTTCGAGCGCGCCCTTGACGCCGGTCAGCGCGGCAAGTCCGAGCGCGCGCGCCACGATGGCGACATGGCTCGCGGTCCCGCCCTCCTCCAGCACGAGCCCGCGCAGGCGCTGCCGGTCATAGTCGAGCAACTCCGCAGCGCCCATGGTGCGGGCGATGACGATGGCGTCTTGGGGCAGGCTCCCCGTGGCCGCCGTCCCGATCCCACCCGCAAGCAGCCGCAACAGCCGGTTGGAGAGATCCTCGATGTCGTGCAGACGGTCGCGCGCATGGGTGTCGGGCATGCGCAGCATGCGCGCGCGCGTGTCGTTGCGCACGCGCTGCACCGCGGCCTCGGCGGTGAGACCCGTGAGCATTGCTTCGTCGAGGCGCCGCCGCCAGCCATGATCGTGAGCGAACATGCGGAAGGCTTCCAGCACCTCGCGATGCTCGCCGGCGCGCGCCATGTCGCCGCGCTCCAGCATGCTGTCGATCATGCCGGTCAGCTCTTCGATCGCCTGGGAGAGCCGGCGCCGCTCGAGCTCGACATCCTCGGCGATGAGGCGCGTGACGACGACGCGCGGCTCATGCAGCACGACATGGCCGAGCGCCACGCCTTCGGAGATGGAGACGCCGGTGAAACGCGCGGCACCCTCGCGCCGCTCCTCCGCCGTCAACTCATCGGTCACAAGGCCGCCCGAGGCGATCGTCTCGGCCAACACCATGGCTGTCGTCTGCAGCGCCTCGACCTCCTCGTCGCTGTAGTTCCGCATGGTGCGGTTCTGCACGGTGAGCACGCCGATGGTGTGGCCGCCGCGAAGGATCGGCACGCCGAGGAAGGAGTGATAGGCTTCTTCTCCCGTCTCGGGGCGATAGGAGAAGGCCGGATGAAGCTGCGCGTCGGCAAATTGCAGCGGCTCGGCCTGCTCCGCGATCAGGCCGACCAGGCCTTCGCCGGGCTTGAGATGCGTGTTGTGGACGGCCACCGGGTTGAGGCCCTCGGTCGCGAACAATTCGAGCGAGCCGTCGCGGCGGCGCAAATAGAGCGAGCAAACCTCGGCGACCATGTTCGAGGCGATCAGCACCACGACTTTGTCGAGGCGCGCCTGCGCGCTCTCGCGCGTGGCCATGACCTCGCGCAAGCGGCGCAACAATTGTCTCGGGGCGCCAACAGGCACAGCCATAATCAACAGTCCTCGCCGGACGGCAAAGCGGCAGGTCCCGCAGTGTAAGAAAGCTTCAGGCCGGTCGCCAAAAATCCGCTAGCGGCTGTCCAAACCGAACAAGGAATGCAAGGTTCGCACCGCAAGCTCGGCGTAGGCCGCGTCAATCAATACGCTGATTTTGATCTCGGACGTGGAGATCGCCTCGATATTGATGCCTTTTTCGGCAAGCGCGCTGAACATTTGCGCGGCAACCCCGGCGTGGCTCCGCATGCCGACACCTATCGCCGATACCTTGGCGATGTCGGTCGAGCCGCGCAAGTCCAAATAACCGATCTTTTCCTTGGCGTTACGCAGGACTTCGAGCGCCCGATCGAGGTCGGCGCTCTGCACCGTGAAAGTGAGATCGGTAAAGCGGCCGTCCTCGGAAACGTTCTGCACGATCATATCGACATTGATGTTGGCCTCGGCGAGCGGGCCGAACACGCGCGCGGCCACGCCCGGCTTGTCGGCGACCTTGAGCAGGGTCACCTTGGCCTCGTCCCGCGCATAGGCAATTCCGCTGACAACATTCTGCTCCACGATCTCATCCTCATGGCAAACGAGTGTTCCAAGCTCAAGCGCGGCGTCGGTGCTCCTGCCGCCGAGGTCGGGGGGATCGAAGCTCGAGCGCACGAGCACCCTGACGCCCCTCTGCATGGCAAGCTCGACCGAGCGGGTCTGGAGCACCTTGGCCCCTTGCGAGGCCATTTCTAGCATTTCTTCGTAGGAAATGCGGTCGAGCCGGTGGGCCTTGGGGACGATCCTCGGGTCCGTCGTATAGACGCCGTCAACGTCGGTATAGATGTCGCAGCGATCGGCCTGCAACGCCGCGGCGAGCGCGACCGCGCTCGTATCCGAGCCGCCCCGGCCGAGCGTCGCGATGCGATTTCCCGGCGCGATCCCCTGGAAGCCGGCGACGACAGCGATCTCGCCGTCCGTCATCCGCGCCTTCAGCTCATCGACGGCAAGGCCGGTGATGCGGGCGGCGCGATGGGCGCTGTCGGTCCGGAGCGGGATCTGCCAGCCCTGCCAGGAACGCGCTTTCAGCCCCATCGCTTGCAGCACGAGCGCAAGCAGCCCCGAGGTGACCTGCTCGCCGGAGGATACCACGGCGTCGTATTCGCGGCCGTCATATTGCGCCGAGACCTCGCCCCCGTTTTGCTTGCGCTCCTTGAACCCCCAGGCCTCGTCGACGAGCGCCACAAGCTGGTTGGTCGCGCCGGCCATGGCCGACACCACCACGGCGCAATGATGGCCGGCGTCGGCCTCGCGTTTCACATGCGCGGCGACATTCCGGATCCGGGCGATGTCGGCGACGGAGGTGCCGCCAAATTTCAATACCAAGAGCGCCATGATCTCGTACCGTGCCGGCCTCGTCCTTTGCGGGGCCTCGCTGCTGTTGGCCTTAGCCCACAATTAAGAGTGGCCGGCCTTTGTGGGGGCCGGCCGGAAATGCAGGCCTTTCATACTGATTGGCGGCGGGTGCCGCAACCGAGCTTCTCCTTGGCGGAGGAACGTTAAGGATGCGTGGCTTGACAGTGAGGGGCCGGAGGGGCCTTTCGTCCAGCATGGCTCGGACAGACGGCACGCTCGACCGGGACGAGGTCGCCCGCTTCGCGAGGCTCGCAGGCGAATGGTGGGACGCGAACGGCCCGTTCAAGCCTTTGCACCGCATCAACCCGACAAGACTGACCTATATTCGCGACCAGCTTTGCCGGCGGTTCGCGCGTGATCCGAAGCAAGGCGCGAGCCTCAAGGGGCTCAGCGTGCTCGACATTGGCTGCGGGGGCGGGCTCGTCGCGGAGCCCTTGGCCCGGCTTGGGGCGGCCGTCACCGGCATCGACCCTGCGCCCGAGACGATCGAAGCGGCCAAGGCGCATGCCAGGGGTGCCGGGCTCGATATCGCCTACCGTCCCGTCACCGCGGAGGCTTTGGCGCTGGAGGGCGACGCGTTCGACGCCGTGCTCCTGCTCGAAGTGGTCGAGCATGTGCCGGACGTGCCGCTCTTTCTCAAGTCCGTCGCGTCCTTGGTGAAGCCGGGCGGCGTGATGATCCTCTCGACACTGAACCGCACGCTGAAGGCCTACGCGCTGGCCATCGTCGGCGCCGAGCTGATCTTGCGCTGGCTGCCGGCCGGAACGCATGACTGGAACCGGTTCGTCACGCCCGAGGAGCTCAGGGCCGCGCTTGCCGGCGCGGGGCTTAACGTCTCCGACATGACCGGGATGGTCTATAACCCGCTCGCCGATGAATGGCGGCTCGCGCGCGACACGGACGTGAACTATTTCGCCACGGCGTTGAGGCCGGGCTAGTCGTTCCGCCAGCTAAGGCGCCGAAGGCGCTAGTAGCGGGGGCGCGGACGATAGTAGCGGTCGCTGCGCGGGTCGTAATAGCCTTGCGGTCCGTAAGGATCGAACCACCGCTTCCCGAACAGTCCGCGCTTCTTCCTTTTCGGGGGGCCATAGCCGGGTCCCCACCACGGGGGCGGGTAGCCGTAACCCTCCGGCCACTCTCCGGGGCTCGCCACTTTCGGACCCTCTCCGCCGGGGGTCGTTCCAGTCAGGACGACCTGGGTCTGCTCAAGCCCGTTGGCCTCGACCAAAGCATAGAGCGTGGCGGCATTCGCCCGAGACAGCCGCACGCAGCCGTGCGAGGCGGGCTTGCCGAGCCTCTTCTCCTCCGTCGTGCCGTGAATGGCATGGCCATCCTTGGTGAAGAAGATCGCATTCGGCATGGGAGCGTTGTCCCATTGCTTGCTGTACCAAATCTTGTTCATCGAGGACGCGGTATAGGTGCCCGACGGGGTGGAATAGCCGCGCTGTCCAGTCGAGACCGGCCAGGAATAGAGCTCAACGCCGTCGACGAAGACCGTCATCTCTTGCGACGATTTGTCGATATTGACGACGATGCTCGATTTCGGCGGCTCCGGCACGGCACTCGGGGCGCCCTCGGCGGTCCCGGGCTGTCCGGATGTCCCGTTCGTCTGACCCGACGGGGCAGCGGCATTCGGCGCGGCTTGCGGCGCAGTCCCCTGGGTCGAGGCTGCCGGGGGCGTGCTTCCCGAGGGAGCAGTCGCGGAGGTCCCCGTCCCGGAGGTGGATGGACTTGTGGGCGTGGTTGCCGGCGCAACGCTCGGGCTGGTCGCGGAGGTTGCGGGGCTCGAAGGCGGTACGGCACCGTTCGGAGCAGCCTCCGTTGCGGGGCGCGTTGCGGTTGCGGCAGGCGGCCCGCTAGGAGGGGTCTCGGCGCTCGCGGGCAAAGCGAGCGTCACTGCCAGAAAAGGAACGGTGATGAGAGTTCGAATCAGCGGGGAGAAAGCAGAGAGGCGCATCTGATAAACCCTGGTTGCGCAGAAACCCAACGCCCGGCAACCCCTTAGATATGTCGACTTAAAGGCCATACCAGGGCGCCTCGCACAATTTATACCGGCAAGGATCGAACAAGAAGTTACGGCCCGATCGTAACGCCGGTGTGTAAGTCCATCTCTCAGTTGTGATCCTCTGGCAGCACCGGGAGCGGCACCGCGGGGATGCCCTCTTCGTGCAAGGACCTCGCCTCCTCCAAAGTCGCCTCGCCGTAGATGCTGCGCGCATCCACCTCCCCATAATGCATCTTGCGCGCCTCCTCCGGGAAGGCGGGACCGACATTCTCGGCATTGGCCTCGAGATGCGCGCGGAGACCTTTGAGGAAGGCATAGGTTTTCTTCCGCTCGCTGAGCTCTTTCTGCGGGGGCGTCTCGGCGCGGCTCCGCTTCACCGCGGGCGCCATCGGCGCCTTCCGCACCGCGCCCGGCTGCCGCAACAGGGGCATGGCACGGCGCGCGCTTTGACCTGGTCCTCATAAGCGTCGCCGGAGGCGAACCAGGCGTCGAAGCCGTGGTCTTGATCGCAGAGAAGCGCGAAGCGAATCATGACGCCTCTCTCCTCGCGGGCTTTGGCGTGGACCCTGCGATCTCGACTTCGAAGTCACGGCCATGTTTCAGCGCCGGAATGCGGGCGCGGGCTTCCGCCGCCGCGGCAAGGTCGATATCGGCGAAGACGATTCCGGGCTCCTCGCCGCCTTCCGCCAAAATCTCGCCCCAGGGCGAGACGACCAGGCTATGGCCGAAGGTTGAGCGGCCGTTCTCGTGCAAACCCCCTTGGCTGGCGGCGAGGACAAAGGCGCCCGTCTCGATGGCACGGGCGCGGATCAGCACATGCCAATGCGCCTCGCCCGTCTGCTTGGTGAAGGCGGCGGGAACGGCGATGAACTCGGCGCCTGCTGTTGCCAGCGCCCGGTAGAGAGCCGCGAAGCGGAGATCGTAGCAGATCGAAAGTCCCAACCGGCCGAAGGGAAGCTCGGCAACAATCGCGGCTGCGCCGGGCCGGGCGTGGTGGGATTCGCGGTAGCTTTCGCCGCCGGCAAGATCGACGTCGAAGAGATGCAGCTTGTCGTAGCGCGCGGCGATACCGCCTTCCGGATCGATGAGATAGGAGCGGTTGGCGACGCGCGTTCCATCGAGCTTGATGGCCAGCGAACCGATATGGAGATAGATGCCGAGCTCGGCCGCAAGCGCGCGAAAGCGCGAAAGCGGAAGGCTGTCTTGTTCGGTCTCGGCCGCCTTAAGCACGAGCTCGGGTTTGAGCTCCATCATCGCGGTATTCTCGGGCGTCTGCACATAGACGGCGCCGCCTTGAGCCGCGCGGCGGATCAGCGCCTCCGCGCTCCGCACATTGGCATCGACGTCGCGGCCCGAACGGAGCTGCACGAGCGCGGCGCGGAACCGCCTGTCTGGTGTTTGCGTCATGTCTCGTCGGCGTCCGCAAGCGCCTCCCGTTCGTTCGCGATCAAGTCATCGAGCTTGCCCTCGCGCTCGAGCGCGGCAAGCTCGTATTGACCTCCCACATGCCGGCCGTGGATGAAGATTTGCGGCACGGTCGCTCGGCCGCCGGCGCGGTCGATCATCTCGGCGCGCTTCTCCTCATCGAAGGCGACATCGATTTCCTCGAACGCGTGCCCCTTGTCGCGCAGGAGCTTTTTTGCCGCGCGGCAGTAGCCGCAGAAGGGCGTGGTGTAGAGAAGGATGCGCGTCATGGGCGGCGATTCGTCGGTTTCCCCCTAGATAACTGGGCCGTAACCGGCCCCCGCGCAAGACTAGAGCACGAAAGCCGTGGGCTCGACGACGCGCGCCAGCGCCAGAATATCGACCCGCTTCGCTCCTGCCCGCTTCAACACCCGGGCGCACGCCTCGGCCGTCGCCCCGGTCGTAATCACGTCGTCGACGACCACGAGCTTTTTGCCCTTCACCAGAGCGACCCTGTCCTGATCGACCTTGAAGGCCCCGGCGACGTTGCGGCGACGCTGATCGGCGGTGAGGCCCACTTGGCTTGCCGTCCGCCGCACGCGCTTCAGCACGAAGCAGTCGACGGGAACGTGAGCGAGCCGGCCCAAGGCCACCGCGAGCATGGCCGATTGGTTAAAGCGCCGCCGCCACAGCCGCGTCGGATAGAGCGGCACCGGCAAAAGAAGGTCGGCTTCGGCGAGGAGCTCGGTGCCCGCCTTCTTGAGCCAGCGCGCGAACAGGGGCAGGCCCTCATGCCGGTCACGGTATTTGAAGCTTTGGATGAGCTCGCGCATCGTGTCGGAATATTGCGCCGCGGCCCGCGCCCGGTCGTAAACTGGCGGCGAGGCGATGGCCGCCGCCGAGAGCAGCGTCCCGCCCGCCTCGAAGGGCAGCGGAAGCCCCAACCGATCGCAGAGCGGAGGCGCGATGAAATCGATTTTGGCGAAGCAGGCCCCGCATAAGAGCCCATGGCTTTCGATGCGGCCGCGGCAAGAGATACAGACTGGCGGCAGAAGCACATCGGCGAGGCGCCGGAGCGTGCGCCCCATGCCGCCCTGCCCGCGCCCCGCCATTGCGGGGGCCGCGGTCGCTCGTTCAAGGCCTAGCTCTGCCTCGCCGGTCGGCATGGCGCCCATGATAGGACCTGGGAGGCCCCCGCACAAAGCCTCGAACGCAGATTTGCGATGAACGGCGAACACCTCCTCTTCGATCGCAAATTGCTGCGGGCGCGCCGCGCGCGCTTCGCGCACGAGGTCGCCGGTCACGAATTTCTTCTCGCCCATGTCGCGCGCGAGATCACCGAACGCGTCGCGCTCATGCTCCGGCCGTTCCCGCTTGCGCTCGATCTCGGCGCCTATCACGGACTCCTCGGACGAAGCGTGTCGCAACTGCCGTCGGTCGGCATGACGCTTTACGCGGAGAGCGTGCCGGAACTCGCAGCACTCTGTCCCAGACCTTCGCTCGTTTGCGACGAGGACTATCTGCCCTTCAAGGAAGCGAGCCTCAATCTCGTCCTCTCGGGGCTCGCGTTGCATCGCGTCAACGACCTTCCCGGCGCGCTGATCCAGGTGAGGTTCGCGCTCGCTCCCGACGGCCTGTTCATGGCGGCGGTGCTCGGCGCGGGCGCGCTTGTCGAGCTTCGCCGCGCGCTCCTCGATGCCGAGGCCGAGATGCAAGGCGGCGCAAGCCCGCGGGTCGCGCCGTTCGGCGATGTGAGAGACTATGGCGCGTTGCTTCAGCGCGCGGGCTTTGCCCTTCCCGTGGCCGACGCCGAGACTGTGATCGTCCCCTACGCGAGCCCGCGCGCGCTGATGCGCGAGGTTCGCGCGCTTGGCGGTGGCAACGTGCTTTTGGCGCGAACGCGACAGCCGCTTCCGCGCAGGACCTTGGAGCGCGCCGAGAGCCTTTATCGCGAACGGCATACGCTCCCCGATGGACGGGTCGGCGCGACCTTCGAGATCGTCTATCTCAGCGGCTGGGGACCCGATCCGAGCCAGCAGAAGCCGCTTCCACCGGGCAGCGCCGCGCGGCGGCTTGCCGATGCGCTCGGCACCAAGGAAGAGAAGGCCGGCGACAAGGCGTTCTTCCCG
>CAYMJW010000096.1:0-10762 GCA_964390455.1 uncultured Methyloceanibacter sp.
AACCGGGGGCTGGATGCGCTCTGGACCAAGGTCACCGAACGGCACGCGGCGCTCGCCGCCTCAGGCGCGCTCGATGCGCGCCGCCGCGACCAGGCCGCCGCCTGGATGCGGGAGATTTTTGAGCAGCGCCTGCTTGCAGCGTTCCAGGGGGGAAAACGTGCCGCCCGCCACTTCCAGGAGCTGGAGAACAAGGTGCGCGCCGGCGAGATGACGCCAGCCGCCGCGGCCTCAGAGCTTGCGCGCCTCGCCGGCATCAAGGCCGCCGACTAAGCGTTGACTCCATTTTTTGAACTGCCCGAAAGAGACCGGCTTAAGGCGTTGACCTGGGGCTCCAACATTGGCAAAGCCAACGAGATGATAAGCAACCTTGGACCCCACATGGGAGGGACGGCGTGAGCAGAATTAAGAGCGTGATGACCACCCTTGTGGTCACGATTTTGGTAGCCCTGCAGCCCCAAGCGTCATGGTCAGCAGAGAACAGACCAAACATTCTCTACATCATGGTTGACGATCTCGGTTGGAAGGATGTCGGCTTCCACGGCTCCGATATTAAGACGCCAACCCTTGATGCCCTCGCCGCGAAGGGGGCAAAGCTCGAGCAATTCTATGCGCAGCCTATGTGCACGCCCACGCGCGCTGCGCTCATGACGGGCCGGTATCCGATGCGGTACGGCTTGCAGACGGCAGTCATTCCGCAGGGTCATACCTATGGGCTTGCAACCGACGAATGGCTGCTGCCGCAGGCGCTCAAGGATGCCGGCTACGAGACCGCCATCGTCGGCAAATGGCACCTCGGCCATGCGGACCAGAAATTCTGGCCGCGGCAGCGCGGGTTCGACCACGCCTATGGTCCGCTGATCGGCGAGATCGACTATTTCACCCACAAGGTCGATGGCAAGACGGACTGGTTCCGCAACAATGACGTCGTCGAGGAGGAGGGCTATTCCACCACGCTGCTCGGCAACGATGCGGTGAAGCTCATCGAGGCGCACGACCCGGCCACGCCTCTTTTCCTCTATCTCGCCTTCAATGCCGTGCACACGCCCTATCAGGCGCCCCAGGAATACCTCGACCAGTACAAGGACATCGAAGATCCGAGCCGCAGGGCCTACGCCGCCGCCGCCACGGCGATGGACGAGCAGATCGGGCGCGTCATCGCCGCCCTCGACCAGAAGAAGATGCTCGACAACACCCTGATCGTCTTCCAGAGCGACAATGGCGGAACGCGCGATCCCAAGTTCGCCGGTGCGATGACCGATATGTCCAAGGTCGTGCTTCCCGCCGACAACGGACCCTATCGCGACGGCAAGGGCTCGCTCTACGAAGGCGGCACCCGTGTCGTCGCCTTGGCGAACTGGCCTGGCCGCATCAAGGAAGGCAGCACCGTCACCGAGATGATCCACACGGTGGATCTCTATCCTACTCTGGTCAATCTTGCCGGCGGGAAGCTGGGCAAGAACAAGCCGCTCGACGGGATCGACGTTTGGGGCACGATCAGCGAGGGCAAGCCCTCGCCGCGCACGGAGATCGTTTACAACATCGAGTCGTTCCGGGCCGGCATCCGCCAGGACGATTGGAAACTCATCTGGCGCACGCTGCTGCCGCAGTCGGCCGAACTCTACAACATCGCCGAGGATCCCTCCGAGACGAAGAACCTCGCGGCCGAACATCCGGAGAAGGTGGCCGAATTGCAGAAGCGCGCCAATGAACTGGCGACCGAGGCGGAAAAATCGCTCCTGCTCGAGATCGAGATCAAGAACATGCTGGGGCGCATGCATCTTTCACCGGCATTGCCCGGCGACCTCGAAAGCCTCGATGCGGAGCGATAGCGGCGGCCTGCACGCCTCGCGCTGGCGAACCGGCCACTTGCGTACTTGGAAATTCGCGCCCTAGGCCGGCCGTCGAAATCGCTTCCCTCGGGGTTGAGCCCCTTGTAAGCCCTGAGATATGGCTCGGCCGCGCGTCCTCATCACGGGCTTTGGCCCTTTTCCGGGTTTCGCCGACAATCCTTCGGCTTGGCTCGTCGAGACCTTGGCGAAGCGGCAGGAGTGGCCCGGCCTCAAGCTCGATGCCCGCGTCTTGCCGACAGCTTGGGAAGACGTCGCACGCATTCCCCGCCTCTTTGAAACATTGCAACCGCATGCGATGATTCATTTTGGCGTGAGCGAGCGCGGCCAAGCTTTCGCCATTGAACGGTCGGCCCACAATCGAGTTGCGCGGCAGCCCGACGCGCGCGGCACAATGCCAGAGACCCGAACCATCCGCGCCGGCGGACGCATGCGCTTCCACGCGCCCTTTCCCGCGACAGCCCTTGCCGCGCATCTCAGGCGAAGCGGGTTCGCAGCGAGAACCTCTCGATCCGCCGGGACCTATCTCTGCAACTTTCTCTACTATCACGCGCTCGAATGGGCGTGCCGGCAGCTGAGCGCTCCGCCCGTCATTTTCGTGCACATTCCGCCTTGGACGAGGACGCGCGGCCCCTTCAGCCGGGAGTCCCTGCTTAGCGGCGGAGTGGAGACGTTGCGCTTCGTTCTCGGTTACGCAAACGGCGAAAAGCCGTTGAAAATGCAGGTCCGCCCGCCAATCTCTCGGAGCGAGATCGTACGAAACGCCAAGGGTGCGTAACGCATGGGTGTCGGCCGGCGTGAGGTGCTGTTGGGCGGGGTCGGCCTCGGCCTTACCGTCGTGGCCGGCCCGCGCACGGCCTCGTCGCAAGACACCGGCCTCCTGCAAGCTTGCAACACGCACGGGATTACGCCGGGCGGCGGCGCGATCGACCAGACCGCGGCGCTTCAGGCCGCGATCGACGCGGCGGCGGAAACCGGCACGCCGCTCTTTCTTCCCGCGGGCATCTATTCGACGAGCAAGCTCACGCTCAAGTCGGGCACCCGGATCGAAGGCGTGCCGGGCGAGACCGTGCTCCGCTATCGCGGTGGCGGCGCGCTGATCGCGCTTGATGGCGTCGAGAATGTGCGGCTCGCAGGTCTCGTGCTCGACGGCGACGCGAAGCCGCTTGGCGAACACGGATCGCTCCTTGCAGCATATGAGACGAAACATCTCGATGTGACCAACTGCCGGGTCATCGGCAGCGCGGCGCATGGAATCTCTTTGCGCAAAGTTTCGGGCTGGATCAAGGATTGCGAGATCGGCGATGTCCGCGAAGCGGGACTTGCGAGCGAGGACGCAAGCGGTCTCGAGATCGCCAACAACCATGTGCGCGACTGCGGCGGGAACGGCATCCTCGTGTCACGCTCCGAGCCGGGCGAGGACGCGACCATCGTGTCGGCAAATCGCATCGAGCGCATCGCCACGACCAGCGCCGTCGGTCAAAGCGGCAATGGGATCAGCGTCGTTCGGGCGGGCGCGGTCGTCATCAACGGCAACCGCATCGCCGATTGCGCGTCTTCGGCCATTCGCGCCAACGCCGCGCCGAATTGCCAGATGATCGGGAATTCTTGCGCGCGCATGGGCGACGTCGCGCTCAATGCCGAACTCGCGGTCGAGGGCACTGTGATCGCGAACAATCTCATCGACAAGGCTACTGCCGGCATCGCCGTGGCGAACTTCGCCAAAGGGGGACGGCTCGCGGTCATCCAAGGCAATCTGATCCGCAACCTGTTCTTGCGCAAAGACAACGAGATGCGCGGCTTCGGCATCGCCGTTGAGGCCGACAGCGTGGTGACGGGAAACGTCATCGAAGGCGCGCCGGCCTACGGCATCATCATCGGTTGGGGGCCACATTTGCGCGACGTGAGCGTCACCGACAATCTGATCCGCGACGTTCTCATCGGTATCGGCGTTTCGGTCGATCCGTCTGCCGGGACAGCCCTCATCACCAAGAACCTGATCTCAGGCGCGAAGGAAGGGGCGATCCGCGCCATGAGCGGACCGACGACGATCGGCCCCGATCTCGCGAAGGAGAGCGCCGACGCGTTCGCCAACGTCGCGGTCTACGCCAACGTCGCGCGCTAGTAGCCGATGCATGCCTCGGTCAGAATGCATTGAGGGCGTGTATCTCGCAGGCTGCAAGTATCGCGTGCACGGTCAAGGTCGGTGGCCGGGCAGTTGAGACGGAGGTTGAACCCTGCTTGCGGACAATTGATTTGGTAGGTCAGCAACGAATATGCTTTATCCTTGGCTTGCCGTTCCGGAGGTTCATCCACAGGAGAAGAAAATGAGGAAATATCTCGTAGCAGCCGTTCTGATTGGCGCGCTCGCCACACCCGCTCTAGCCGTGGAAACCGGGGGCGGGAAGTACTTCGTGGGCATCGACACCACCAGCAAGAAATGCTCGGTCGTGACCGAGATGGCCGAGGGCATGAAAATGATGGGCGAGTATGATTCCAAGGAGGCCGCAGAGGCGGCCATGGCCGAAATGGCAGAGTGCAAAGGCTAGGAGATCGATTTGGGGCCGGCCTCGCGCCGGCCCCTTTTTTCCAATGCCGGGAGATGCGGGATAACGCTGGCCCGTCCCCGTTAGCAGCACAAGGCGTCGGCATCCTCGACACCGCTTCAGGGGCGACCTTCTGGACGCGGTTCTCAGTGCACACAATGACGCGCTCCCATAAACTGATCGGAAAGACTCTGGCCATTGCGGCGTTGGCCGGATCCGCGGCTATAGGCATCCTTCCTCTGACCCATGCCGAGCCCATTGTCGTCACTACCGAGCTATTGCGGCAGGCGAGCATCATCACGCCGGAAGGGGTCACAGTCGATCCGAACAACAAGGTAGAGCTCAAAAAATATGATAACCGCCGCGACCTTTCTGAGCTGGCGGATACCCTGCGAACGGAGTTGGGCGTAACGACGTCCCATCTCACGCAATTGATTGCGTGTACGGGCCCTGTCATCTGCAAGGTTCCGTCAGCGGACGGAAAGCGGATCGATATCTATCAGGGCAGCGGCACCATAGCGCTTCAGCCCAACATCCTGGTTACGGTCAAACATGCGTTTCAGGATTTGGAGACGGGGCAGCTATTGCCGATTGATAAGTGTCGCTTTCATAACTGGAAAAATCCCAAGGATGAAATTGCGGTCGTTATCGATGATCCGTCCCAACTTCCGCCCATAGCAACGTCTATGGCCAAAACACCGGCATTAAAACGGGCAGACATGACCGCAGTCAGACTTGCCCATCCCGTCGAAGGTTGCGAGCCTGTGGCGATCCCTGAAAAGGGAGCGATGCTGAAAGAAGGCGATCGAGTTTTTCAAGCGACGGCGAAGCAGGACGGCATGCTCAGCCCGTGGAGCGGCCGAGAACCGGTGACCCAAGTCGGGACAATCCGCAGTGTCTTCCCCGCTGGCCCGGATGGTGGCTTAGCCTACTTTGCCGACCTATCCGGCGGTGAAGGTGGCTCAGGCGGAGGCATTTTCAGGGTTGTAAGCGGGCAATTGACTCTTGAAGCGATCGTTCAGGGTGCCGGTGCGCCGGATATGGACGGGAAGCCGTATAGCCCCGAACTTTATCAGAATCAGTCAGGGCTGGTGGGACTGGATGGGAACGTCTTGCAACCCACTCTCGCTCTGATTCCCCAGCCAAGCCCCTCCCCTTAGTAAGGCGGGTCCTGTCACCCGAGCGGCGCGACATCCATCGCTGCGAGCGCATGCGTCAGCGCGGCGCTCGCAACAACCTGCCCCACGCGCAAGCCCCGCCAATTGTGAAGCGCGCCGTCGCGTTGCTCGGCGAGCGCGGGCCGCGCTTCGGGGATGAGCGCGGCGAGAACCTCGGCGAGCGCCCGCTCGGCTCCGCGCTTGGCGCCGTCATCGATCTTGAGTGCGATGCCGAGCCCGAGCTCGGGCAGCGCCGCGCAATGCACGCCCTCCGCGCCCCCTTTGACGAACAAGGCAGGTGCCAGCGCACGCATCGCGATGGTGTCGAAGCGCCCCTCCCCGGCCACGAGAACCGGGCGCGCGAAGCAGGCGCGGCGCAATCTCTCGGCAGCGCGTGCCCGCGTTGACGGGAGGCCCATCCCCGTCCCGAACCGCGCAAAGCCTCGCGCGAGAGCGCCGAGCGGAAGCGCCCAGGTCGGCACCGAGCAACCATCGACGCCCGTGTCATCGCGGCTCAATTCGACTCCACAAGTCTCTGAAATGATTCCTGCGATCATGACTTGCAGCGGGTGATGGGGGCGCTCATAGCCGCGCGGGTCGAAGCCAAGATGGACCGACGCGGCGAGCATGCCGGCATGCTTGCCCGAGCAATTGTTGTGGATCGGAAGCGGGCGCAAGCCGCCGCGCGCAAGGCCGCGAAACGCCGCATCACTGACGGGCCCATGCGCGCCGCAGGCAAGATAGCTTTCGTCGAGCCCGGCCTTGGCGAGCAGGCTTCTTACCGCTTCGACATGCACGCGATCGCCGCTATGCGAGGCGCAAGCGACCGCGAGCTCGGCGTCGCCGAGCTGAAACGCGTCCGCCGCACCGCTCTCGACCAGAGGAATGGCCTGAAGCGCTTTCACCGCCGAGCGTGGAAAGACCGGGCGCTCCACATCGCCGAGCGCAAGCACGAGCGCGCCGGACGTATCGGCAACGGCGATCGCGCCCGCATGACAACTCTCGACGAGCGCCCCCCGCGTCACCTCGACGAGCACCGGATTGGTCGAAGCGCTCACGATCCTAACTCGGTGTTATCTCGGTCAGCTTCGCGCACGGGCCATCTGCTTCGGGCGCGCGCCTGCCTTCGCGGCGAGCTCGACCGGCACGCCCTCCACGTGTTTGGAGGCGCGAATGACGAGCGAGGTCTTGACGCTCGCCACGTTCGGCGCGGCGGTCAGCTCATGAATGATGAACTCCTGAAACGCGCTGAGATCGGGCGCGACGCAGCGGAGCAGAAAATCGATCTCGCCCGAGAGCATGTAGCAGTCGCGCACAATTGGAGAGCTCCGCGTGCGCTCCTCGAAGGCGACGAGATCGGCCTCCGCCTGGCTATGCAAACGGATCATGGCGAACGCGGTGACCTCGAAGCCCAGCGCCTTCTCGTTCAGGAGCGCGGTGAAGCCTTTGATGATGCCGGCCTCTTCGAGCGCGCGCGCACGGCGCAAGCAAGCCGGCGCCGAGATGCCGACCTTGCGGGCGAGATCGACATTGGTGATGCGCCCGTCGGCCTGCAATGCGTGCAGGATTCGCCAGTCGGTTGCATCGAGCCTAGCTGAGCGCATGCATCTCTCTCCCTGGACGGTGGCGGGGACCGCGGGCTAGAAGGCGCCTCGCGGCGCCTCCATGGCTGGTCGGCGCAACTTTAAGTCCTATAGCCAAAAGAATCGAAAAGAAATTGAGCGCAGATCGTTCCGGAAATTTTGCCATGGCACAGCCGATGCCTTACGGGCCGGAGCCGCTCGCGGGCGAAACCTGGGTCATCACCGACGGCTCGGCCGGCATGGAGGCGCAAGGCATCGCCGTGGCCGAGGCGGTCGGCCTGCCGCTCAGCCTGCGGCGGGTGCGTGCAGCCGGGGCAATGCGGTTCGTCCCCGCGCCGCTCCAGCTTCTGGTCCCGCCCGCGCGCCTTCTCCGTTCCGTCGCGACCAACGCGCCGCTCGAGCCGCCCTGGCCGCGTCTCGTCATCTCCATCGGCCGGCGCAGCGTCCCGATCGCGCTTGCCATCAAGCGGCTCTCGCATCCTCACGCCTTCGCGCTCCATATCCAGAACCCGAAGGTCCCAGCCCGGCTGTTCGATCTCATCGCGGCTCCCGTCCACGACCATTTCACGGGACCGAACGTGATCGTGACCTTCGGCGCCGTGCACAGCGTGACGGGTGACCGCATCGCCGAAGAGGCGGCGCGCTTCGGCCCGCGCGTTGCCGACCTTCCGCATCCTCGCATCGCCGTCCTGCTCGGCGGCGAGAGTCAGGCTTTTAGCTTTCCGCCCGCAGCCGCAGCCGCTTTCGGCTCGAAGCTCGCCGTTTTCGCGAGCGAAGCCCGTGGCGCGCTCCTCGTCACCCCGTCGCGCCGCACGCGGCCGGACTCGCTCGAAGCGCTCGCCAGCGCCATCAAGGACGTGCCCCACTTCGTCTGGGACGGGACCGGCGACAATCCTTATTTCGCTTTCCTCGGACTTGCGGACGCCATCGTCGTCACCGAGGATTCGGTCAACATGGTCACGGAGGCGGCGGGCACCGGCAAGCCGGTCTATGTCCAGGCGCTTCCGGGCCGCTCGAACAGGCTCTCCCGCTTCCACCGTCTGATGCGCGAACGTGGCGCGACGCGCCCCTTCGAGGGGCGCCTCGAATCGTGGGGCTACGCTCCCATCAACGACACCGAGATCGTGGCGGCCGCCATCCGCCGCGCGTTAGGCCTTGAAACACAAAGATAATCCTCCCCCGCCGGGTGGGCGGGTTGCGCCGCGCGCGCTCTGTGCTTACCTACGCTTCCTTTCCGCTGAGAGGCAACCATGCCCACCCGTCACGCCAAGGTGATCATCATCGGCTCAGGCCCGGCCGGCTATACGGCGGGCATCTATGCCGCGCGCGGCATGCTGAAGCCGCTGCTCATCGAGGGCATTCAGCCGGGCGGGCAGATGACCATCACCACCGATGTCGAGAACTATCCGGGCTTCGCCGATGTGATCCAGGGCCCTTGGCTCATGGACCAGATGCGCGCGCAGGCCGAGCATGTCGGCACGGAGATCATTCGCGACCACATTCTCGAAGCGGATTTGAAGCGGCATCCCTTCGTGCTCAAGGGCGATAGCGGCACGGTGTACACCGCCGACACGCTCATCATCGCGACGGGCGCGAAGGCGCGCTGGCTCGGGCTCCCGTCCGAGGAGCGTTTCAAGGGTTATGGCGTCTCGGCCTGCGCCACCTGCGACGGCTTCTTCTTCCGCGGCAAGACCGTGATCGTGGTCGGCGGCGGTAATACCGCCGTCGAGGAGGCGCTCTATCTTGCCAATATCGCCAGCCACGTGACGCTCGTGCACCGGCGCGGATCGCTCCGCGCCGAGAAGATCCTGCAACAGCGGCTGTTCGCCAATCCGAAGATCGCGGTGATGTGGAACGCCGAGCTCCACGAAGTGCTGGGCGTGGACAATCCGCTCTCCGTCACAGGTGCTGCGCTCAAGAGCACGCTCACCGGCGAGATCGTGACGCTCCCCATCGACGGCATCTTCATCGCCATCGGGCACGAGCCGCAGAGCGAGTTGTTCAAGGGCCAGATCGACATGAAGCCCTCCGGCTACATTCTAGTGAAGCCGCACTCGACGGCGACGAATGTGCCAGGCGTCTTTGCCGCGGGCGACGTCGCCGACGATGTCTACCGCCAGGCGGTGACGGCGGCCGGGCTCGGCTGCATGGCGGCGCTCGAGGCCGAAAAATATCTCGCCGGTCTCGAGCCGGTCGCGGCAGCCGCCGAATAGGCGCGCCGGCCGCTATTGTAACTCTGTTGGCGCTTGAACACGCGGCGATAAGTCTCGGCCGCGATTGCAATTCGTGCGGTCGCGGTTGCGGGCAGAAAAATTTCGGGGCGCAGACTCGGTGACTTTCGGCCCGCGAAAAGTTAATATTAAGCGTCAGCCGAGGCTGAGCTCCCCCCAGTCAGCACAAGAGGCCGTACCATGATAGACCACACGCAAGCGCAAGTGGCCGCCGAGCAAGCGCGTGCCGCGTATCGTCGAACCGCCGAAGAACTCGAGCAGTTCGCCAAGGACGGGCAAGTGCCCGAAGCGGTTCGCGTCTTCGCCGAGAAGAACATCGCCCAGACCCGCGAGATCTATGAGCGCTCGAAGGACACGTTCGACAAGATTCTAGAGAGCTGGGAGAAGACGTTTGACGCGGCCGGCCAGGGCGCCGTCGCGTTCAACCGCAAGGTCATCGACATCACACAGCGGAACATCAATTCAGGCTTCGATTTCGCCAAGAGTCTCGTTGGCGCCAAGACGTTTACCGAGGCGATGGCGTTGCATTCGAATTATTGGCAAAAGCAACTCGGCACGCTCAGGGCGCAAGTGGATGAGATGCGCGAGCTATCGACGCGCGTCACCGCCGATGTGGCCGAGCCCGCCAAGACGCAATACAAGCGCGGCATCGACGAGCTCGAACGGACGCATTAAAGGCCGGCCTCATGCTGAGGAGCGCTCCGAAGGAGCGCGTCTCGAAGCACGATGATCGCAACGCATCCTTCGAGACGCCGCCTTCGGCGGCTCCTGACGCATTTTGGCCTTCCCTCACCCTGAGGAGGGCGCGGAAACGCGCCCGTCTCGAAGGGCGCACCGCCGTTATGTGCGTGCTTCGAGACGCGCGCGGGCGGCGAGCCGCCGCGCGCTCCTCAGCATGAGGGGTTTGTCGTCCCGCGTGGAGTGAACACCGCCTCATACCGGCGAAAGCCTGGTATCCAGAGTCACGAACGCGGTGAATGTCGCTCTGGATTCCGGCTTGCGCCGGAATGACGGATGACCCTGCAACGCGGGCGGCAGGCGTTACGGCTTTCCCTGCCGCGCGTCCCACGCCTTGCCGGCATCGGTCAGCATCGCATCGAAGCTTCCGTCGGTCGTCATCTCGGTAATGGCCTGACCGACCTTGCCGGCGAGGCCCGCGCAGGGCGACTTCTTCGAGAAGGCGACGAACATCTCGACGCTGAGCAGTGCCTGGTCGAGAACCTCGACCTCGTCCTTCACGCCGGCTTCGGCAGCCTCCGCGAGGCCCGGATAGTAGCCCGCGATCAAGTAATCGGCCTTGCCGTCGAGGAGAACCTTGAACGCCTCGTCGATGCCGTTCGTGCGGGCGACGTCGAGCTTGTCCTTCATAAAGGCGTCGAATTCGTTGCCGTAGCTCTC
>CAYMJW010000097.1:0-10613 GCA_964390455.1 uncultured Methyloceanibacter sp.
GCGAAAGCTGCGCTTGCCGAAACCAGGCGGTCGGGCGCGTCGCCGTCATTGCGGATCGTAAGATAACCCACGGCGACCTCGGACCCGTCGGGGACGGTGCGCGACCAGGCATTCTCGACCGTAATCGTGCCGGCCGTCTCGGCCGACGCCATTCCGGCGGCGAGCATTATGGCGCCGGCGAGCGCCAAGGCGCGGAATGTAAGCCGCCGGAACAGGTCACGGTTCATGAGGCGGCTCCATGGGATGCGCTCGGAGGCTGGTGGCCAGAGGAAGCCCGGTCAAAGCCTATTTGTATTCGACCTTGAGCACCTGGTAGGACTTGCCGCCGCCGGGGGTCGAGACCTCGACAATGTCCTTCTTGCGCTTGCCGAGAAGCGCGCGCGCGATGGGAGAGGTGATCGAGATCTTGCCGCTCCTGACCTCGGCCTCGATCTCGCCGACGATCCGGTACTTGACCTTTTCGTCGGTGTCCTCGTCGAGCAGGGTAACGGTCGCGCCGAACATCACCTGGTCCCCTTTGAGCTTGGAAACATCGATAATGTCGGCACGCGAGAGCTTGTCCTCGAGATCGGCCATCCGCGCCTCGGTGATGCCCTGCTGCTCCTTGGCGGCGTGATATTCGGCGTTCTCCGAAAGATCGCCATGGGTGCGGGCGTCGGCGATCTGCTTGATGATGCGCGGGCGCTCGACGGTCTTGAGATGCTTGATCTCAGCCTCAAGCGCGGCATAGCCCTCCGCGGTCATCGGCACCTTCTCCATCGCAGTCAAAGCTCCTTCGGGGTTCCCGGACCGGATACTGTCCAGGAATTGCCCGGTCCAAGTCAAGAATCCGTTGATTTTGACCGTCGTCAGCCGGTCTCGGCAAGTTTCTTGCTTATGTTGCCGACCTTATGTTGCCGACGTAGCTCTGGAGGGGGGCGACGTCGAGGCCGCCCTCCCTGAGTGCTCTGATCGCCTCGGTCACGGCCTGGGCGCCCGCGAGCGTCGTGTAGTAGGGAATATGGTAAAGCAGCGCTGACCGGCGGATGGAGAAGGAGTCGGCCAGCGCCTTGGCGCCTTCCGTGGTGTTGAAAACGATATCGACCTCGCCGTTGGTGATGGCATCGACCACGTGCGGGCGCCCCTCGAGCACCTTGTTGACCCTCTCGCAAGCGATGCCGTGGGCGTCGAAATGGCGCTTGGTGCCCCGGGTGGCGATGATGCGAAAGCCCATCTCGGCAAGCGCGCGGACCGGCGCCACCACCTTGTCCTTGTCGGCATCCTTGACCGAGACGAACACCGTGCCCGAAAGGGGTAGCCGCGAGCCGCCGCCGAGCTGGCTCTTGGCGAAGGCGACCGCATAATCGCGGTCGATACCCATCACCTCGCCGGTCGAGCGCATCTCGGGCCCGAGCACGGGATCGACGCCGGGGAAGCGGGCAAACGGAAATACCGCTTCCTTCACCGCGATATGGCCGAGCTTCGGCCGCTTGAGGCCGAAAGCGGCGAGCGCCTTGCCGGCCATGACCTCGGCGGCGATTCCGGCGATCGGCAGGCCGATCACCTTGGCCACGAACGGCACGGTGCGCGAGGCCCGCGGGTTGACCTCGAGAATGTAGATGTCGTCGTGCTGGATGGCGAACTGGACGTTCATCAGCCCGACCACGTTCAGCGCGCGGGCGAGCTCGACCGTTTGGCGTTCGAGATCGGCGACGATCTCGGGCTTCAGCGAATGCGGCGGCAGCGAGCAGGCCGAGTCGCCCGAATGCACGCCGGCCTCCTCGATATGCTCCATCACCCCGCAGATGAACACGTCCTTGCCGTCGCCGATGGCATCGACATCGACCTCGATCGCATCGCGCAGATAAGAGTCGATCAGCACCGGGCTCTTGCCCGATACCACCACGGCCTCCGCGATGTAGCGGTCGAGCTGTGCCTCTTCGTGGACGATCTCCATCGCCCTGCCGCCGAGCACGTAAGACGGCCTGATGACGAGGGGGAAGCCGATCTCGGCCGCGATCGCCTTGGCTTCCTTTGCCGAGCGGGCAATGCCGCTCCGCGGCTGACGAAGCCCGAGCCGCTCGATCAGGGCCTTGAAGCGGTCGCGATCCTCGGCGAGATCGATGGCGTCGGGCGAGGTGCCGAGGATCGGCACTTCGGCGCTTTCGAGCGCTTGGGCGAGCTTGAGTGGCGTCTGTCCGCCGAACTGCACGATGACGCCCAACACCTTTCCGTTCTGCCGCTCAATGCGGACGATCTCAAGCACGTCCTCCTCGGTCAGCGGTTCGAAATAGAGCCGGTCGGACGTGTCGTAGTCGGTCGATACCGTCTCCGGATTGCAATTGACCATGATGGTCTCGTAGCCGGCGTCCGACAGCGCGAACGCCGCGTGGCAGCAGCAATAGTCGAACTCGATGCCCTGGCCGATGCGGTTCGGCCCGCCGCCGAGAATGATGATCTTCTCGGCGTCAGTGGGCCGCGCCTCGCAGGCCGCGACGCCCGCGAAGGGAGCCTCATAGGTCGAATACATATAGGCTGTGGGTGAGGCGAATTCGGCCGCGCACGTGTCGATGCGCTTGTAGACCGGGTGCACGTCGAGCGCGTGCCGCCTCGCCGCAACGTCGCTCGCCTCGATCCCGGCGAGCTTGCCCAGACGCTCGTCGGAAAAGCCCATTCCCTTCAGCATGCGGAATTGAGCGGCCGTGGCCGGGAGGCCGTGCTCCCGCACGCGCGCCTCCATCTCGACGATGTCCTCGATCTGGCGGATGAACCAGGGATCGATCTTGCACGCCTCGAAGATTTGCGCCTCGTCGAAGCCGAGCCTAAGCGCCTGCGCCACTTTGAGCAGGCGGTCGGGGGAGGGCGTGCCGAGCGCGGCGCGGATCACGTTCTTGTCGTCGCCCTGGCCAAGCCCGGGAAAGGTGACGTCATCGAGCCCGGTGAGGCCCGTTTCCATCGAGCGCAGCGCCTTTTGCAGCGACTCGGGGAAGGTCCGCCCGATCGCCATGGCCTCGCCCACCGACTTCATCGATGTCGTGAGCAGCGGCTGGGCGCCGGGAAATTTCTCGAAGGCGAAGCGCGGGATCTTCGTCACCACGTAATCGATGGTGGGCTCGAACGACGCCGGCGTCGCCCCGCCGGTGATGTCGTTGGCGAGCTCATCGAGCGTGTAGCCGACGGCGAGCCTGGCGGCGACCTTGGCGATGGGAAAGCCCGTGGCCTTCGATGCGAGCGCCGAGGAGCGCGACACGCGCGGGTTCATCTCGATGACGACGAGGCGCCCATCGGCGGGATTCACCGCGAACTGCACGTTGGAACCGCCGGTCTCCACCCCGATCTCGCGCAACACCGCAATCGAGGCGTTGCGCATGATCTGATATTCCTTGTCGGTGAGCGTCAGCGCCGGCGCCACCGTGATCGAATCGCCGGTATGCACGCCCATCGGATCGATATTCTCGATCGAGCAGACGATGATGCAGTTGTCGTCCTTGTCGCGGACGACCTCCATCTCGTACTCCTTCCAGCCGAGCACGGATTCCTCGATCAGAACTTCGCAGGTGGGCGAAGCATCGAGCCCGCGCTCGACGATCTCGAGGAACTCCTCGCGGTTATAGGCGATGCCGCCGCCGGTGCCGCCGAGCGTGAAGGAGGGACGGATGATGGCGGGAAGGCCGATATCGGGGAGCGCGTCGAGCGCTTCGATCAGGCCCTTCTCGACATAGCGCCGGCGCCGCTCGCTCTCGTGCCGCGCCCACTCGGCTTCGAAGGTGGAAAGCGCCCGCGCGCGGTCTTGCGGGTCCGCGTGGGCGGCCTCGATGCGGGCGATCTCGTCCTTGTATTTCTGCCGATCGGCGCGCTTGAGCGTGGCGGCGTCGGCGAGCCGGGAGCGCGGCGTCTCGAGCCCGATCTTATGCATCGCCTCTCGAAACAGCTCGCGGTCCTCGGCCTTGTCGATCACTTCGGCGCGGGCGCCGATCATCTCGACGCCGTACTTCGTGAGCACACCGGCGCGCTCGAGGCTGAGCGCGGCATTGAGCGCGGTCTGCCCGCCCATGGTGGGCAGCAGCGCGTCTGGCCGCTCTTTCTCGATGATCTTGGTGAGGAACTCCGGCGTGATCGGCTCGATGTAAGTCGCATCGGCGACGTCGGGGTCGGTCATGATCGTGGCCGGGTTCGAGTTCACCAGCACGATGCGGTAGCCTTCTTGCTTCAGGGCCTTGCAGGCCTGCGTGCCGGAATAGTCGAACTCGCAGGCCTGGCCGATGACGATCGGCCCCGCACCCACGATCAAGATCGACTTGATGTCTGTGCGCTTAGGCATCTGATGTGCCCATACAAAATTCCCCCTCTGCTCTGAGGGGAGAGGGTTGGGGTGAGGGGCCTAACGGCTTATCCTTCCGTGCTGAGCAGCAAGTTTGATGAGGCGGTCCAGCCTCTTCCCCCTCTCCCCTCGGGGAGAGGGTTGGGGTGAGGGGGCTATGATGAAACAAACAGGTACCCTTAAAGCGCGCAGATTGCGGGGTGACTCGACCATCGCCGAACGCAAGCTGTGGTACCAGCTTCGCGACCGCCGCTTCGCTGGATGGAAGTTTCGCCGCCAAGTGCCGATTGGGCCTTGGGTTGTCGACTTTCTCTGCAAGGAAAAGGCCCTTGTGATTGAGGTCGACGGCGGCCAGCACTCTGACAGTGCGCGCGACAGGCGCCGTGACGCTGATCTTGCGCGCAAAGGCTATCGAATCTTGCGATTCTGGAATTCGGATGTGTTGCAAAATCTGGACGGCGTCTTGACCGTGATTCTTTCCGAACTCGAAAGTGACGCAGAAAAGTGACATCCCCCTCACCCTAGCCCTCTCCCCAGAGGGGAGAGGGGACTTGTCCCTCAAGGGGGGAGGGGATTTGACCTCGCCTTTGTCGGGCGTCATTCGGCCCTCCCCTTGTGCTGTTCCATCAGCGCGAGGAAGCGGGTGAAGAGGTAGTGGCTATCCTGAGGGCCGGGCGAGGCCTCGGGGTGGTACTGCACCGAGAATACCGGCCGGTCCTTGAGCTTGAGCCCGCAATTGGAGCCGTCGAACAGGGAGACATGCGTCTCCTCGACGCTTCCCGGCAGGCTGTCGCGGTCAACGGCGAAGCCGTGATTCATCGACGTGATCTCGACCTTCCGCGTGGTGAAGTCCTTCACAGGATGGTTCGCGCCATGATGGCCCTGATGCATCTTGGCGGTCGTGCCGCCGAGCGCGAGCCCGAGCATCTGATGACCGAGACAGATGCCAAAGACCGGAAGCCCCGAGGCCACGAGCTTCTTGATCTCAGGCACGGCATAGACCCCGGTCGCCGCAGGATCGCCCGGCCCGTTCGACAGGAACACCCCGTCGGGCTTCCGCTCGAGAATCTCCTCGGCGGTCGTCGTCGCCGGCACGACCGTGAGCCGGCAGCCCACGGTCGCGAGCTCGCGCAGGATGTTGCGCTTGAGCCCGTAATCGATGGCGACGACGTGAAAGCGCGGGGCTTCCTGCCGCCCGTAGCCCTTGCCCCAATGCCACGCCGTCTCGTCCCAGCCGTAGCTCTGGCCCGAGGTCACGTCCTTGGCGAGGTCGAGCCCGACCATGCCCGGGAAGGCGGCCGCTTCGCGCTTCAGCGCCTCCCGGTCGAATTTACCGTCCGGCGCATGCGCGATCACGGCGTTCGGCATGCCGTGCTCGCGGATCAGCGCGGTCAGCGCGCGCGTATCGATGCCCGTCACCGCGATGATGCCGCGCGCCTTGAGCCAGGCATCCAAATGTTGCGCGGCGCGCCAGTTCGACGGCTCGGTGATGGAGGCGCGGAGCACGCAGCCGCGCACCCCGCCGGTCGCGAGGCTGCCCGCCTCCATGTCCTCTGCGTTGGTGCCGACATTGCCGATATGGGGAAAGGTGAAGGTGATGATCTGCCCGGCATAGGAGGGATCGGTCAGGATCTCCTGATAGCCGGTCATGGCGGTGTTGAAGCACACTTCGCCAACGGCAATGCCAGGAGCGCCCGCGCCCTTGCCTTCGATGATGGTGCCGTCGGCAAGAACGAGCAGGCCGGTCGGACTCTCGTCGGTCCACGCGGCGCGCGCGCGCGGCGGCTTCGCCTCTGCGGCCAGAGTTTCACGCGTGTCGGTCATCTTACCTTATAGGCGCCGTTCGGCGGGAGGCGCCCGGTTGCTAAGTCGGGTGCAAGGACTGCTACGACAAGGGCTTGAGGCCCACTCATCTTGCGCCGGGCCCGCGCACTCTTAGGCCAGGAGGCCCCGAACGGTCAATCCACAGGCCAAAATATTTAGTTGTGAAAACAATAAGTTAAGTCTGGAAATTCCCTTGCCCGCGCGAACCCTCTCGATTACTTTGGGAGCTTCTTCCTGAAAAGCTCCGGGACACCGATGCGCGAGACCATCACCGCCGCCTTGAAGCTTGCCACCAAGGCGCAAGACAAGCGCCGCATCTCGACGCTTCGGCTGATGAGCGCCGCCATCAAGGATCGCGACATCGCCGCGCGCACGGCAGGCAAGGGCGAGGCGACCGAGGCCGAGCTGCTCGATCTTCTCGCCAAGATGATCAAGCAGCGCGAGGAATCGGAGAAGATCTATGCCGATGCCGGCCGCGCCGAGCTCGCCAAGCAAGAAGCGGAGGAGATCGTCATCATCCGCGAATTCCTGCCGCAGCAGCTCTCGGACTCCGAGATGGAGGCGGCCATCGCCGAGACAATCGCCAAAACGGCCGCGTCGAGCGTGAAGGACATGGGCAAGGTCATGGCCGAGCTCAAAGCGCGTTACGCCGGGCAGATGGACTTCGCCCGCGCGAGCGCGCTCGTGAAAGCGAAACTCGGCTAGCGACGTCGCACTCGGCACGATCGGAAATCCAAATCGCTCGTTCGGGTTTCGCCTGCGGCGGGACGCCACGCGGCCTTTTGCCTTCGCACTGCAACATCGAATCGTCACAGCATTTCAATATGGATAGTGCAATGCAGCACAGATTGATTCGTGCTTGCGAACAAAAAGGAGGCCAACCATGGCAAAGCCCACACCGTCCCGTTTCCGCGCCGCCGTCAGCGCGCTTCTTGCGCTGGCGCTCACGGCCATAGCCGCACCTGTTCTCGGCGCTGAGTACACGACCAACTTGGGTCCCGTCGGACCCAATGAGCCCATCCTTGCCAACATTGGCGGGCGGCGTGTCATCGCCTTCTTCGTGCCCGAGCGCGGCTCTTGCGCCGTGAACACAATCATCTGGAAGGATGCAGGCGCCGACAACGCGCCGTCTCGTGTCAGGCTGAGCCTGCGACCCGGTCAGATGGTTCGCTTCGACGGCGAGCAGCTGTCGATGAACCTCCTCTGTGGAGTTGACGCCTCGACGCTGGCCGTGGTCGCGCCCGCCGAGCTGATCCTCACCGGCTCGACCGCACCGAACTGACCGCGGCTCAAACATCCCTCCCCTTGATTGAGGGGAGGGTGGCCGGTAGTTCGCTGCCGGCCGGGTGGGGTGACAGACTTTCGATTCGTAAGAACTTTGCCGCGTGAGGTTCAGCCCCACCCCAGCGCCGCGCGGAGCCACATTGTGGCTTCGCGCGCCGCCGGACCTCCCGCGAGGGGGAGGCAAAAGGGTGGACCGATCTCCGCGAAGGGGGTTTTTGCCAAAGTTCCCGACTTGTTCTAGCGTGGATAACGGTGAAGCATCTGATTCGCCGATTGGCTCTCGGCGAAAGGCGGCGCTCACTCAAGCCAATGAAATTCTCCGATTCGTTCCTCGATGAGATCCGCGCCCGGCTGCTCGTCTCCCAGGTCGTCTCCCGCCGCGTGCCGCTGAAGCGGGCA
Organism: uncultured Methyloceanibacter sp.; assembly: GCA_964390455.1. GTDB lineage: Bacteria > Pseudomonadota > Alphaproteobacteria > Rhizobiales > Methyloligellaceae > Methyloceanibacter. The sequence continues at coordinate 7,808 of CAYMJW010000097.1, forward strand.
GGGCGCGAGTGGAAGGGCTTGAGCCCCTTCAACAAGGAGAAGACGCCGTCCTTCACCGTGAACGACCAGAAGGGCTTCTATCACGACTTCTCCTCCGGAAAGCACGGCGACATCTTCACCTTCGTCATGGAGACGGAAGGGCTCTCGTTTCCGGAAGCCGTGGAGAGGCTCGCCGGCGAAGCGGGACTCGATTTGCCGAAGCCCGACCCGCAATTCGAGCGCACGGCAAAGGAACGGCTCGGCCTGTTCGATGCGCTCGAGGCTGCGGCGCGAATCTTCGAGGAAGCGCTTCAGGCGCGCGAAGGACGTAACGCGCTTCTCTACGCCGAGCGCAGGGGCTTGACGCGCGAGACATTGCAGGAATTCCGCATCGGCTTTGCGCCGAACGGCAAGGATGTTCTGAAAGCCGCTCTGCTGAAGAAGGGGTTCACCGAGGCGCAGCTGCTTGAGGCAGGGCTCATCGTCAAGCCCGAAGACGGGCGTCCCACTTACGATCGCTTCCGCAACCGTCTCACCATCCCGATCCTCGACGCAAAATCGCGCGTCACGGCCTTCGGCGCCCGCGCGCTCGATCCCGAAGCCGAGCCCAAATATCTGAACTCGCCCGAGACGAGGTTGTTCGACAAGGGCTCGACCGTGTTCAACTTCGCCCGCGCGCGCAAGGCAGCCTTCGACTTGGGTGAGTTGATCGTCGTCGAAGGCTATATGGACGTGATCGCGCTGCATCAGGCGGGCATCGCCAATGCCGTCGCCACGCTTGGCACCGCCTTTACCGAGCGCCAGATGGAGTTGCTGTGGCAGCTCGCTTCCGAGCCCATCATCTGTTTCGACGGAGATCGGGCGGGCGAAGCGGCAGCGGCGCGCGCCATCGACCGCATGCTACCCACTTTACGCGAAGGCCGCTCGTTCCGCTTCGCCTTCCTGCCCGAAGGCTCGGACCCCGACGATCTTGTGCGGACCAAGGGTGCAAGCGCCCTTAAGCACTGTCTGGCCGCAGCGCGCCCGCTGATCGATGTGCTCTGGCAGCGGGAACTTAAGGCCCAACCGACCGACACACCGGAACGGCGCGCGGCCTTCGAGGCGCGGCTCGATGCGTTGCTCGCCGAGATCGCCAACGCCCGCGTCAAGGACCATTATCGCCGCGAGGTGAAGAACCGTTTGTTTGCCCTGTGGCGCGGGCAGGGCTCCCGGCGCGGCAAGCCTTCCGCCGACGCGCCGCGGGGCGCCGGGCGGACAGGACCGCCGCCCGTTTCTTCACCTTACGGCTTCGCGACCGTCATCACCCTTGCGCTCGTCAATCATCCCTGGTTGCTCGACCGCTTTGCCGAAGAGGTGTCGGCGCTCGACATCTCCGACAAGAAGCTCGCAAGCCTGCTGCGCGCGGTGACCGGCATCATCCTCGAAGACGGCGACCCGACAAGTGAGCGCATCGCCGGGAGGATCGCCGCGAGCGGCCAGGGCAAATTCTATGGGGAGCTCACGCGGGACAGCGCCTTCACGCGCCTCGCCTTTCTCGACCCCGCATGTCCAAAGCCGGAGGTCGAGGCGCAATTCGGCGACCTCATCTACCGGTTCCGGGCGCTGCCGAGCCTGACCCGTGAGTTGGCGCAAGGCGCCGATCGTCTTGCCGATGCGAGCGAGGCGGAGTTCGAGCGGTTCGCCGCGCTCCAGCAGCAGGTTGCCGGCATCGGCAACCAGCATGCGGCCGACGATGCCGGCGACCGCGACGCCGCCAAGCGCTTCGAGGAGACCATTGCCCGCCTGAAAGGCGCGAATATCGGGGCCCAGCGCGGGCGCCGTCCGGAAAAACAGGGCTAGGCCTAAAGGCGCCTCAATCCTCCAGGCCGAGATGGCCCTGGATCAAGTCAAACCCAAGAAAATCCTTCGCTCCCGGAGCTCCCGGTCTTGACAGGCGGAGCCCCCCTCGCCACCTCAGTTGGAACACGTGCAACCTCCGTGCAACCATGGTTTTTCGTGGCGGAACAGGCTCGACGAGGCCGGGTCCGAGGGCTGAAATAGACCCCTGCATGTTTCAAGCTGCTCTCGCAAGGAATCCCGTGATGGGCAGTGTTGTGGAAGTAAACAGCACGTGGAGCCTTGAGTTTAGTGTCTTAGGCTCGTGATCTTTAGGGAGCGTGACAGTCGACCCAGGCTTGGCGCCAGTAAAAAAGTTCCGCGCCAGGCCAGGGAGTGGGTCCATGCTTAATTGACGATTAACGGAGCACACGTTAATCGCATGTGGGAGTGCGCCCGGGCGGAGCGCTACAACAGCGCGACGTCGTTCGTCTTTTTTGCAGGCGAGCGCGTTGCCAATAACGAAACCTGCGCTGCGGAGTAACCTGAATGGCAACCAAAGCCGCTGAAGCCGAGGATCAAGAGCAGACCCAAGCGGAGCCCGCCGACGGTCCCGTGCTCGACATGTCCGACGCGGCAGTCAAGAAACTGATCAAGACCGCGAAGGCGCGCGGCTTCGTCACCTACGACGAGCTCAACGAGGTGCTGCCGTCCGAGGAGGTGTCTTCCGAGCAGATCGAGGACACCATGTCGATGCTCTCCGACATGGGCATCAACGTGATCGACACCGACGAAGCGGAAGAGACGCCGCCGCAAGGCGAAGAGGGTGCCGAGGCGCCGCGCGCGGTGGTGGCGCCCCAGCCTATCGCCAAGGTCGAGACCGCCAAAGAACCCACCGAGCGCACCGACGACCCGGTCCGCATGTACTTGCGCGAGATGGGCTCGGTCGAGCTGCTGTCGCGCGAGGGCGAGATCGCCATCGCCAAGCGCATCGAGGCCGGCCGCGAGGCCA
>CAYMJW010000098.1:0-6053 GCA_964390455.1 uncultured Methyloceanibacter sp.
CCGGTCTTCTGACGGCGGCGAGCGCAATTTCGCGATTGGTTTTCGTGGATTGGCGACCGTCGTCCCTGACGTGGCCGCGGGGGGTCTCGTCACCCCGGCGTAAGCCGGGGTCCAGTCGTCACAAGCGTTGTGGAGCTTGCTTCTGGATTCCGGCTTTCGCCGGAATGACGTGTTCCGACCCAGCGGATCGGGATGACGCTTAGAGACCCGCTACCCAGTGGCACGCCGGTCGCGCGTCCGCGCAGGCTGCATGAACCCCGGTTTGGTGCCGAGGACGGCGTAAGGGTGCGCGGTGTTCGACGCCAGGGTCACGCGGCGGCTGGAAAGCTTCGAGGCCTCACGCCCCGCTTCCCGCAGCCCATTGGATGCCACGATCGTGCGCTGACTCGAGAGCTTTGATCCCTTGCGGCTTGCGGCACGAACGCCGCTGGACGCCGCGGCGAGTTGCACACGGGCCTCGGCCCCGCCGCTTGGCTTAGAGCGCTTGGCGGCAGCAACCCTGACCGTCGGCGAACCCGCCTTCTTCTTCACGGCAGGACTCTTCGCGGCGACGATGGTCTTGGACTTGGCGGTCTTGGCCGCAATCTTGGCCTTGCTTGAAGGCTTGGTCTCGGCCTTGGCCTGAATCGAAGGCTTGGGCGCCGCTTTGGCCTCTTTCTTGGCCGCCTCGCCTGTCGCGCCGGCCATTTTCGCCGAAACGATTGCCGCAGCGCCCTCGGGTGTAGCGGTGGAGCCATCCTCGGCGATCCGAAAACCATTGTCTTTCGACTTAGCCGTCTTTTCGCCAAGCGCGGCAAGCACGCCGCCATCGGCGGTGCTCACCCTGACCTCAGCGACGCCGGAAGCGATCATGCCGATACTGGCGGCGGCGGCTTTCGACAGGTCGATGATCCGGCCGCCGATGAACGGCCCGCGGTCATTGATGCGGACGACGACAGAGCGCCCGTTTGCGAGATTCTCGACCAGAACCCGCGTGCCAAACGGCAGCGACCGGTGCGCCGCCGTAAGCTCGTTGGGGTTCATCTGCTCCCCGCTGGCGGTCTTGTTGGCTGGAAGGGAATACCAGGAAGCATGGCCGAGCTGATCGGCCTTGGCAAAGTCGACAGGTACTATCGCAGCGGCGCCGAGAAGTCCCACCGAAATCATCTTGGCTCGCATTGTGATCATGCGGTCTAAGCTCCGTATTCGATTGTTTGGGAGGGTTTTTGAGACCGACGAAGAATCAAGCCGGCCGCACCTTTTGTGCAGTGCGGTAAGCTAAGGATAAAAAGGGCGAAAAATCGGCTGTCAGGCGGTCATTGAAGGGCAATTTGGGGGCGCCCCGCGAGACTTAATATTAGGGTTAGCGAATCGTTAAAGACTGGCACGCCCTGGCACCACACTTTTGATAACTGGCCTTGGCCCAGCAAATATGGCCCAACTCTTTGTCATTGCCCGCCTGATCTTTGCCCCCTTCGACCGATACTGCAGCTTCATGATGGTCAACGGGGAGCGTCTGCGGTGGGACTGAACAACGATGCGGTCGGGCGAAACGAGAGGGCGGAAGAGGGCAGGGGGACGGCCCCGGCGGCACGGGAGCCGATGACGGGTACCCAAGCCTCTTGCCTTAAGATGCTGGCCGACGAAATCGATGAGCCGGCGGCCTTCGCGGCGGATTTGAGCAAGGGGGAAGCCTCGCGGCGCATCGACGCGCTCGCCGAGCGATTGCGGCTCTCGCATCTGCCGCCGCACACGGACTAGAACGCGCCTTCGATGGGCTTTTCGGGACCGGAAGATTGGTGGCACAGTGACGGCGAGGGGCGTCCGAGACGCCTCCGGGTTGCATCGATTCTGCTCGCCGTTGGAGCGCTGCTCCTTGTCAATGCGGGTCCCGCCATGGCCCTGACGCTCACATCCTCGGCTTTCGCGCCGGGCGAAAAGATCCCGTCGAAATACACGTGCGAGGGCGACGATCTCTCCCCGCCTCTCGCCTTCGCCGGCGTGCCCGAGGGCGCCAGGAGCCTGGCCCTGATTGTCGACGATCCCGATGCTCCCGACCCTAACGCGCCAAAGCTCGTCTGGGTGCATTGGGTCGTCTTCAACCTTGCTCCGGACAGCCAGGGCTTGCCCGAAGATGCAAGCCGGGCAGGCCTGCCGGAGGGAGCGGTCACCGGCGTGAACGACTGGAAACGGACATCTTATGGCGGTCCGTGCCCGCCGATCGGGCGCCATCGCTATTTTCACAAACTCTACGCGCTCGACATCACGCTTCCTGCGAAGCCACTCAGCAAGCCCCAGCTCGAAGCCACCATGAAGGGTCACGTGCTGGCGCAAGCGGAACTGATCGGCACCTATCAGAAAGGTGATCGGTAAATCTGCGGCTCGGCAACCCTTCATCCCTTGACGGGCATGCGGCGACTGGTTTCAGTGGCGCCATGGCTAGACACCCCATCACCATTCATTCGATTGCGCGCGCCGGCGTCTTCGCGGCGGCCCTGATCGGACTTTCGCCGCAAGCATTCGCCGCCTGCGCCAGCCCCGCCGAGTTCGGCCGCTGGCTGCAAGGCTTCAAGAAGGAAGCTGTCGCGCAAGGGATCCAACCAAACACCGTGTCCTTCGCGCTCGACGGGCTCACCTACGATCCCGCCACGATCGCCAAGGACCGCGGGCAGGGCGTGTTCGCGCAGACCTTCCTGCAATTCTCCGGCCGCATGGTGTCGAACAATCGGCTTCAGGTCGGCGGCCAGCTGCTGAAGAAGTACGCCAACATTTTCAACCAGATTGAGCAGCAGTACGGCGTGCCAGGTCCGGTGCTCGTCGCCTTCTGGGGGCTCGAGACCGATTTCGGCAAGGTGATGGGCAACATGGAGACGCTGCGGTCGCTCGCCACGCTGAGCTTCGATTGCCGCCGTCCCGAGGAGTTCCAGGAGCAGCTCATTTTTGCGCTGAAGGTGATCGAGCGCGGCGACCTGTCGCCGCAGGAGATGCGCGGGCCGGCGCATGGCGAAGTCGGTCAGTTCCAATTCCAGCCGAAGAACTACTATCAGTATGCGGTCGATTTCGACGGCAACGGCAAGCGTGACCTGATCCGCAGCGCGCCGGACTCGCTCGCCTCCGCCGCCAACTATCTGCAATCGATCGGTTGGCAGGCGGGGCAGCCTTGGCTCGAACAGGTCCGCGTGCCTGCGGAGCTGCCCTGGGACCAGGCCGACGTCACCATCAAGAAGCCCCGCGCGTTCTGGGCCCAGCACGGGGTCACCTATCTGAACGGCAAGCCGATCCCCGCCGACGATCTTGCGGCCGGGCTCGTGCTGCCCATGGGCCGGAACGGCCCGGCGTTCCTCGCCTATCCCAATTTCGACATCTATCTCGAGTGGAACAAGTCGCTGGTTTACACCACGACGGCCGGCTACTACGCGACGCGCCTCGCCGGCGGCCCGGCATTGAGCCGCGGCAACGGTCCGGTCGAGACGCTCGGCCTCGCCGAGACCAAGCTGATCCAGCAGCTTCTCGCCAAGCGCGGCTTCGAGGTCGGCAAGATCGACGGCGTCATGGGCGCCGCGAGCCGCGATGCCGTTCGCCAAATGCAGGTGCAGTATGGCATGCCGGCCGACGCCTATCCCACGGCCGAGCTGCTGAGCCGCCTTCGCTCCGGGCAATAGCCGGTTTCGCCGCGACATTGCCAATAGGCGGCGGCTATCGCCTCCATCTGCCAACGCTATTTCCGCCACAGGCAGCGAGCCTGTTTGATGAGACTACGCTCGATGAAGCTCGGGCGCATGCTCATCAACCGGAGATTGGACTCATGAACACGAAAACGGTCACCATATCGCTCGCGGTCGTTGGCGCGCTGGCCACGGCGCTTGCGACGCTCTCGGTCCCCGTCACCGCGCAGGCAGGCGAGAAGGAGAAATGCTTCGGCGTTTCCCTCAAGGGCGAGAACGACTGCGCTGCCGGCCCCGGAACGACTTGCGCCGCGACGGCCAAGGTCGATTACCAGGGTAACGCCTGGAAGCTCGTGCCGAAGGGGACCTGCACCACGATCGAGACGCCGCACGGCCCGGGTTCGCTCGAGCCGATCAAGCGGCCGGCTTGATTGCACAATAGCGCAGGGCCGGCACAGCCGGCCCTGCTTAGTCTCAGCGCGTATCACTTCGACTGCGTTCTTAACGGGCGGCTGCAAGCTGCGGCTGCGCGCGGTTCCAGATCAGATGATCGATGGACAGAGCGCCGGGTCCGCGCGCGACGATGAGCAGAAGGAGCGCGAACCAGAGAATGTGCTCAGGCCAGCCACTCGGATAGACGAAGATTTGGATCACCAGGGTCATCACCATCAGCCCAAGCGCCGAGAGCCGCGAGGCAAGTCCGACCACGAGCAGCACCGGAAAGACGTGCTCGGCAATGGTCGTCATGTAGGCGGCGAGATCGGGCGGCAGGAGCGGCACCTTGTACTCCTCGCGGAACAGGAAAAACGTGTTGTCCTTGATATGGAAGAAGCCCTCGACCTTGGTCTGGCCCGAGCGCCAAAAGACGCTTGCGACCGCCACGCGCGCCACCAGCGCCACCAGGCTGTAAGGAATGCGCTCGGCCAAACGCCGCCCCGATTCGAGCCAATTCATCAAAGTGGGCATCTCTAGACCTCCTGTGCGACGGGTTGCCCCGCCTTGTCCGGCTATGGCCAGCAAACCCCATCGCCGTTTCTCAAGGAAATGCCGACTCATGATCGACACCATAGCCGGTTGCTATTTGACCTTTCCGGCAATAACGGCCAAATCAAAAGCCTGAGACTTTGCAAGGACAGCATTTGCCGGCCGGTCGTCGGCGGCCGTTCGCCGCCGGGCCCCAACAGGAGAGTTGAGCCGCACCGGCAGGAGGGACGACCCGAATGAGCTTGGCCTTCGCCACCGTGGAAGAAGCGTTCCGCTACTGCCGGGACATGGACGCTTCTTTGAGCGAAAGGCTCGAGACCTTTGCCAACGTGGCGCGCACGTTGCGGCCGGAGGCGCAAGCGGCCGTTGACCGCATGGTCGAGCGGTTGAAGGCGAGCAATGCCGGCGACGCCGCGCCCAAGCCGGGCGAGATCATGCCGTCCTTCGCGCTTCCCGACGAAGCCGGGCGGCTCGTCAGTCTCGATCAGCTTCTTGCCACCGGGCCCGTGGCCGTCACGTTCCATCGCGGCCATTGGTGTCCCTATTGCCGCATCAGCACGCGTGCGCTCGCCGAGGCGCAAGACAAGATCAAGCAAGAGGGCGCGAAGATCGTGGCGATCATGCCCGACCGCGAGCAATTCTCCGCCGCGTTCAAATCGGATGCGGATCTGCACTATCCGGTCCTGACCGATATGGACAACGGCTACGCGCTCTCACTCAACCTGGCCTTCTGGGTGGGGGCCGAGCTTGAGGCGTTGATGGCGAAAGGCGGACGCGATCTGCCGCGCTATCAAGGCAACGAAGCCTGGTTCCTGCCCATCCCCGCGACGTTCGTTCTTGCGGGCGACGGCACCGTGACCGCCCGCTTCATCGATCCCGACTACCGCCGGCGCATGACGGTCGAAGACCTGCTCGAGGCGCTGAAGAACGCGCGCAAGCGGTAGAGAATAGACCGGTTCGGCCCCCGCGCCGCCACCATCGCCGCTACCCATCCGACGCGGTGGATGGTATGAACGGGCTAGGGAACATCCCGGATTTCCAACCGATGTTGCACTTGGCCGGGCGGGAAGCCGCCGCGGCCGGGGGACGGTGAATGACCTCGAAATCGCTGTCAGAGCAGCTCAACGACGCCTTCCTCCAGTGCCGCGACATGGACGCGTCCTTGGCCGAGAGGTTACAGGCCTTCGCCGACGCGGTGAGGCGGTTGGGGCCGCATTTCCAGACTGCCGTCGATGGTCTCGTCGCGCGGCTAAAACAGCATCAGGTCGGCGAGCACGCGCCGAAGCCCGGGGAGGAGATGCCGAATTTCATTCTCCCGGATGCGGACGGCCGGCTGGTCAGTCTCGACAGCCTCCTGCACAAAGGCCCGGTCGCCGTCACCTTCCATCGCGGCCATTGGTGCCCCTATTGCCGCATCAACACCCG
>CAYMJW010000098.1:6153-10420 GCA_964390455.1 uncultured Methyloceanibacter sp.
GCCACCTTCGTCGTCGGCACCGACGGCAAGGTCAAAGCGCGTTTCATCGATCCCGACTATCGCAAGCGCATGACCATCGAGGATCTGCTGTCCGCACTCAGGACCGCGCGCGGGCCCGCGCACTAGGCGGCGTAACGCATCCAATCGTAGGCGCGCAGCATCTTCATCAGGGCTGAGGCCACGGCCGTGCGCTGCCGCCCTGCCACGCCGTAAAGATAGACGTTGCGCTGAAGTTCGAGGCCTTCGACGGCGATACGGACGAGCGTGGCCGGACTCTGGGTACTGCGTGGCACCAAGGCTGTCCCCACGCCGGCTTCCAGCAAAGACAGAAGGTCGCCCTCGGCGCTCACCTCGTGAAAACGCGCGACGTCGAAATCGAGCGCGCGTAGCATGTCGAGCAGCGCCTCGGTGGTCTCGCAATAGGTCCGGATCATCAGCCGTTCTGGCCGAAGCTCGTCGAGCGAGACTTTGGGACGTGCCGCAAGCTTATGCGTCTTCTGCACCAGGAGTTGAAACTCCTCGGTGAAGAGCGGCCAGCGATCGAGCCGCTCCCACTCGTCGCCGATCTGGGCGGCGAGACCGAGCTCGACGTCGCCGCGCTTGAGACATTCGAGCACCTCGGCGGCGTCGCCGCGCAGGATTTTGAGATCAAGTCCGTCGAACAGCTTGCCGAGCTCGACCACGTGGGGCGTGACCAGGGACGGGTCGATCGTATGGGACACCGCGAGCCTGAGCGAGCCGACTTCGCCCTTCTTAATGGCCGAGGCGAGCGAGCGGGCGCTGAGCGCACTGTCGTAGCACTGCTTCAGAAGCGGCAGCATGCGCTGGCCGAGCTCGGTGAGCTGGGCGTGTGGGCGCTCGCGCCGGAACAGATCGCCGCCGAGCTCGCCTTCTAATTGGCGGATGGCGCGGGTGAGCGACGGCTGGGCGACGTGGCACTCCTCCGCCGCGCGCGTGAAATTCAGCACGCGGGCCACGGCGAGGAAATAGCGCACCTGATGCATTTCCATGAGAGATACGCCTCGCCGGCCCTATTCGGTCCCCAAATGCAACAGACCGAGGGCGTGGCCGCAGCCAGCCGCTGTCTGACAGGCTCCGGCCTGTCGCCTCGCCATGCCAATGGTCATTGGATCGGGAATGCTTGGTCGCGCCTTCTTGAAGCTCGTTCTACGCCTCGGGGTGCTTTGCCGCCAAGAAGATTTGACCCGTTTGCTTGGTTTTTGACAAGCGAGATCGCGGCAATTGGGCCTCGGTTTCTGGTCCCGCCGCGATCCCGGCAACCATAGCGCTCCCCTATCGACTCCTTAGCCAACGGGCATTTCCCGCTAAGCCCCTCGCGACCGCATGATCGTTCTCGAACACGGGACACGGCGAGCCGAAACCGGCCGCGCGCTGGAATAAGGAGTACGAGACCATGACTGTCGCCACGGCTGAGCGCAAAGCCGCGTCCCTGCCGCTGCCGCTCAAGGACAAGGTGTCCTTGGTCACCGGATCAACCAGCGGTATCGGGCTTGGCATCGCTCGCGCCCTGGCCGGGGCCGGGTCCGCCGTCGTCCTCAACGGCTTCGGCAAGTCCGAGGAGATCAAGGCCACGCAAGACGCCATCGGCGCCGATTTCGGCGTTCCGGTCGCCTATTCCGCCGCCGACATGTCGAAACCCGACTCGATTGCCGAAATGATCCGGATGACGCTCGACATGTTCGGCAGGCTCGATGTCCTCGTCAACAACGCCGGCATTCAGCACGTGGCGCCGTTGCAAGAGTTCCCCACGGCCAAGTGGGACGCGATCCTCGCCATCAATCTCAGCTCGGCATTTCACACCACGCGGCTCGCGCTGCCGAGCATGATCGCCAACAAATGGGGCCGCATCATCAATATCGCCTCGGCCCATGGGCTCGTCGGCTCGGCCTTCAAGTCGGCCTATGTCGCGGCCAAGCACGGCATGTTGGGCTTGACCAAGGTGACCGCGCTTGAGGTGGCTGAGATGGGTGTAACCTGCAACGCCATCTGTCCCGGCTATGTCTATACCCCGCTTGTCGAAATGCAAATCGAGGGACAGGCGAAGGTCCACGGCATCCCGCGCGAGCAAGTGATCCGCGAAGTTCTTCTGGCGCAGCAGCCAAACAAGCGCTTTGCCTCCACCGACGAGCTCGGCAGCATCGCGGTGTTTCTTGCCTCCGAAGCTGCCACCTCCATCACCGGCGCCGCGATCCCGGTCGACGGCGGCTGGACCGCGCATTGAGCCAAAGCGCCAACAGGATTGGAAGCCCGGCATGAACATGAACAAGACCCTGACGCCCCGCGAAGCCGTCAACCAGGTTCGCGCAAAGAACAACGGTCAGGTCGCGCTCGTGCTTCAGGGCGGCGGCGCGCTCGGCGCCTATCAGGGCGGCGTCTATCAGGCGCTGCACGAGGCCGGCGTTGAGCCCGATTGGATCATCGGCACCTCGATCGGCGCCATCAACGCCAGCATCATCACCGGCAACAGACCCGAGGACCGGCTCCCCCGGCTGCGCGAGTTCTGGCGCCGTATCGAAAGTCGGGACGACTGGGGCGTGTTTCCGGCGTGGACCGGCCTCGCTGCCGCGTTGTCGTCCTGGAGCACGCTCGCGAACGGCATTCCCGGCTTCTTCGAGGTGAACCCGCGCGCCTTTCTCGGCGCGCAGGTCCCCCTCGGCGCCGACCATGCCGGCTACTACTCGACCGAACCCTTGCGCAAGACGCTCGAGGAACTTGTCGATTTCTCGCTGATCAACGGCAAGCATCCGCGGCTCACGGTGGGCGCTGCGCATGTCCGCACCAGCATGATGCACTATTTCGACACGCGCGACATGGAGCTCACCGCGAGCCACATCATGGCCTCCGGCGCGCTCCCGCCGGCCTTTCCGGCGGTGCGCATCGACGGCGAGCTCTATTGGGACGGCGGGATCCTCTCCAACACGCCGACCGAGCGCATCTTCGAGGACAATCCGCGCCGCAACGCGCTCATCTTCGCCGTGCATCTGTGGCACCCGACCGGCGAGGAGCCGGAGACCATCTGGCAGACCCTGCACCGCCAGAAGGACATTCAATATTCGAGCCGGATCTCCAACTACATCGTGCGCCAGCGCGAGGCGCACAAGCTTCGCCATGTCATCTCGGAACTCCTGAAGTTCGTTCCTGCGGAGGCGCGCGTCGACCCTCGGGTCAAGGAGCTGGCCGGCTACTCCTGCCGCACGCGGATGCACGTGGTGCGGCTGCTGGCGCCGCGTCTCGCCAACGAGACCCATATCAAGGACATCGACTTCTCGCCGGCGGGCATCTCCGCGCGCTGGGAGGCGGGCTACGCCGATACCAACCGTGCGCTGGAGGCGCGGGCATGGCTCGAGGAATGCGATCCGCTCGAAGGCGTGATCCTGCACGAGCCGCGCGCCGGCGCCGAACCGGCCGCCGAAGCGGAGATGGTCGGCGCCGTGACCGCGCCCGAACAGACGCCGAAGCGCGCGGCCGAATAAGCGGAGAGGCGGTCATGGATACGTGCACCGGCATTTCGACCGTCCAGCTCCTCGGCGCGGCGTGCACGTTCCTCGGCGCGGTGATCTCGCTCGATGTGTTTTGGGTGAGGACACCCGAACAGCTTCACGGTGGCGATATCGCCGAGGCGCTCAGGAAGCGGAGCTGGCTCAATGCGTTCGTCGCCGCCGGTGCCGCCGGCGCCGTGGTCCTACTCTTCTTCTGGATCAGCACCTGCGCGCATGGCGCGCTCTGAAGCGAAAAGAAAAAGCCCGGCCAGGCCGGGCTCTTCTCACGCGATACAGAGACTCTTTCAACGCGGCAGGCAAGCTCCCCAAAACCTGAGCCGCCGGGATGCGAAACGCGTTGGCGGCAGAGGCTAATCCGGCGACCTATTTGATCGAGGTCGGCGGCAATGGCTCGCTGTAGACCTGCTGCGTGTGGTGGAAGCAGCCGCCCAACGCGATCGACGCGGCGATGACGGCGAAGACAAGGATCGTGCGCATGAACCGTCCCTCTGACTGACCTGACGCTCTCAGACTTAACCTTAATCACGCGAGACTTCCGCCATCTCACTGGTTCGCGCTTAGGAAAGGGTTAATGCGCGTGCCGATTTGAGACCGGGCGCCGGCGGGGGAAACGTCGATTAGCCCGCGTTCACCGGCGTCATCGGTGGCTTGAGAAAGATTGCGAGCAGGCCGGCGACCATCAGCGCCACGGCGATGCCGGCGACGCAGGCCTCCCAGCCGAACATGTCGAAGATCGGTCCGAGCAC
>CAYMJW010000099.1:0-2717 GCA_964390455.1 uncultured Methyloceanibacter sp.
GGCGCGCGGACCATGGTGCGCGGCTTTCTGCTCAACAATCAACTGACCGACTTCTCCTTTGCCCCCGCCGATGCAGACGGTCGCGCCATCGCCAATCGCGTCGAGGGCGGCAAGCGTCCGCGCAGCTCCATGAGCCCGACGATCGTGTTCGGGCCTGAGGGCGTTCGCTTTGTGCTCGGCAGCCCCGGGGGCCCCGCGATCATCCCTTACAACATCAAGACCGTCATCGCCTTGATCGATTGGGGCCTCAACCCCGCGGCGGCAACCGCTCTCGTCAATTTCGGCAGTATCGAGAAGGCGGTTCTGCTCGAGCCGGGAGCGGAATGGGATGCGCTCGCAACGTCGCTCGTGGCGATGGGTCATGAGGTGCGCCGCGTGCCCCTGACCAGCGGCGAGCATGTCATCGCCATCACGCCCGAAGGCCTCGAGGGCGGCGCCGACCCACGCCGCGAAGGCGTGGCGTTGGGGGATTGATGGCGCGGCCAGCCCACACGATTGCGATCCGCGGGGCGGGTGTCGTAGGCCTGTGGCAGGCGCTCATCCTTGCCCGGCGCGGCCATGCCGTCACACTGCATGAGAAGTCGGTCGAACCCTTCGCCCAAGGGTGTAGCCTCTACGCAGGCGCCATGCTCGCGCTTCGCTGCGAGGAAGACGACGCCGAGCCCGTGGTGAGCGCGTTCGGCAGTCGCGGCATCGCGCTCTGGCGCGAGACCTATCCCGGCACGGTTGCCAACGGCACGATTGCCGTTGCGCTCGGCCGCGACCGCGCCGAACTCGACCGCTTCGCCCGCATGACGACAGGGCACCGGCGCCTATCGCCGGGGGAACTTGCGGCACTGGAGCCGTCTCTCGGCAACCGCTTCGCAAGCGCGCTCTTCTACGCCGAGGAGGCGCATCTTGCGCCCGAGCCGGCATTGCGTTTCCTGCTCGATCGCGCCCAGGCGGAAGGCGTTTCTTTGCGGCTCGGCGGCGGCGAGGAACCCAAGGGCGCCGATCTCGTCATCGATTGCCGGGGCCTCGGCGCCAGGGACGATCTTCCGAACTTGCGCGGCGTGCGCGGCGAACGGATCGTGGTCAGGAGCCGGGATGTAAGCGTGACCCGGCCCGTGCGCCTGCTGCATCCCCGCTTTCCCCTCTACGTCGTGCCGTGGGGCGACGGTCTTTATATGATCGGCGCCACGGTGATCGAGAGCGAAGAGACGGGCGCGATGTCGCTTCGCTCGGCGCTCGAACTCCTTTCGGCCGCTTACGCTCTCGATCCCGCTTTCGGCGAGGCCGAGATCGTCGCGCAGGGCGCCGGCGCGCGCCCCGCCTTTCCCGACAATCGGCCTAGGATTATCGCGCGGAACGGCTATATCTACGTCAACGGTCTCTACCGGAATGGATTCCTGCTTGCGCCTGCTCTCGCCGAGCTGGTCGCCGCCTATATCGAGACGGGTGCGAAGGACCCGGAGGTGTTTCTTGAAGATCGTGCTCAACGGTGAAGCTTACGCTACGGACGCCGCGACGCTCGATGAGCTCTGCGCGCGGCTCGGCTTTGCCGAGGCGAAGATCGCGACCGCCGTCAACGGCAGCTTCGTCGCCGCGCAATCGCGCGGAACGACGAAACTCGCCGATGCCGATGAGATCGAGATCGTGGCGCCAAGGCAGGGCGGCTGATGTTCACTCTCTACGGCAAGACTTTCGCCTCGCGCCTCATTCTCGGGACGGCGCAATATCCCTCGCCAAACGCTCTCAAGCAGGCGGTCGCGGCGGCGGGCGCAGAAGTCGTCACCGTCTCGCTCCGCCGGGAATCGTCGCGCGCCCGCGCCGGCCAGGGTTTCTGGTCGCTGATCGAAGAGATGGGCTGCCGCGTGCTGCCGAACACCGCCGGCTGCCGCACGGCGAAAGAGGCGATCGCTACCGCCAAGATGGCGCGCGAGCTGTTCGGCACCGATTGGGTCAAGCTCGAAGTCATCGCCAATGACGATACGCTACAACCCGATCTGTTCGGCCTCGTCGAGGCCGCCGCCGCGCTGTCGAGCGAAGGCTTCGAGGTGCTCCCCTATACGACCGAGGATCTGAGCGCCGCCGAGCGCCTGGTCGCGTCCGGCTGCTCCGTGCTGATGCCGTGGGCGGCGCCGATCGGTTCGGCGCGCGGCCTCATCAACAAGGAGGCGCTCAAGACGCTTCGCGCCTACTTCCCCGACATTCCGCTGATTGTCGATGCCGGGCTCGGCGCGCCCTCGCATGCGGCCGAGGTGATGGAGATGGGTTATGACGGCGTGCTGCTCAACACGGCGATCGCAAAGGCCGGCGACCCGGTGAAGATGGCCGAAGCTTTCGCCAAAGCCACGGCTGCCGGTCGGCTTGCCTTCGAAGCCGGGCTGATCGAGCCGCGCGACATGGCGCAGCCCTCGACGCCTGTGGCCGGCACCCCCTTCTTCAAGATCGATCAGGCCTCTTGATCGACAAGAGTCTGACTCGGCCTTGATCCGCCTCGACCCGTTTTACCCGATCCTCCCCGACACAGCGTGGCTCGCCCGGCTCGTGCCGCACGGCATCAAGCTTGTGCAGCTTCGTCTCAAGGACAAACCGCGAGCCGTGATCCGTGCCGAGATCGAGAAGGCGATCGCGCTCTGCGCCGCCCATCGTTGCCAACTCGTGGTCAACGACTATTGGCGCGAGGCGATCGATGCGGGGGCAAGCTTCATCCATCTCGGCCAGGAGGATTTGGC
>CAYMJW010000099.1:2817-10328 GCA_964390455.1 uncultured Methyloceanibacter sp.
AACCGCGCCATGGCGCGGCCCATCCACAGGTCTTGCACAGAACTGATGCGGCGGTTTGCAGCTTGACCCCGGCCCCCTCGCCACAGGATTATGATGGCGGGAGCTGCCCACTCTTAAGACTGAGCAAACTCAATGAGCTATCAACTCGATCCGGCATCGCCGATGAGCGAGGCCTTGCGGCGCGTGGCCTTTGCCGAGCTCGAGCTTGCCCATGGCGCGCTCGCCGCCGCTCCCCCTGAGCGCCATAGCGGCGTCCACGACGCCCGCAAATGCTTGAAGCGGCTGCGCTCCCTGCTTCTGCTGGCGCGGCCCGGCATGCCGGAGCCCGCCTTCGCCGCGCTGTACGATCGTCTCACCGCCATCGCCCGGGGCCTGGCGCCCGCGCGCGATGCCCACGCTCTTATCGATGCTTCCGACAAGCTCGAGCGTGACACGGGCGCAGGTCCGGGGCTCGGCCCGCTTCAGTCGCTCAGGGCTTGGCTGCATAAGCGGCGTCTCGCCGCGGAGCAAAATCTCGAGCGCAATACCGCTTCCGACGCCATGCGCGGCCTCCTCGGACTTCGCCCCTCCTTCGCCGGCCTTGTCGTCTATCCCGACGATTTCGAGCCGCTCGCCAAGGGCCTACGGCTTTGCTACCGCGCGACGCGAAAAGCGTTCCACCACGCGACGGAAGCCGGGCGCGACGAGGACCTGCACGAATGGCGCAAAGGCGTCCAGCATCATTGGCGGCAGATGCAACTCCTTGTTCCCTGCTGGCCGCCGGAGCTCTCGGCACGGGTCGAGACCGCGAAGGTCTTGTCGCAGATGCTCGGCGACGACCACGATATTTCCTTGCTGTGCCGGCTCGTCTCGACGCCCACCATGACGTTCGGCAGCCCCGACGAGACGGCGGCGTTTCTGAAGCGCTGCCGCAAGCGCCAACGCACTCTACGCAGAGAGGCGCGCGTTCTGGGTGAGAGGCTGTTTGCCGAGCGGGCGCGGCCCTTCGCCGAGCGTATCGAAGCGTATTGGCAGATTGCTGCCGGCGCCCACGCCAAGGTCACTGCCGAAGCCCCGCCCGACAACGTCGTGCCGTTCGGCGACATGCGGACCCCGCGCGCGAGCTAGTCTAGACGTCAGACCCTGATCTCCATCCCGTCATAGGCAACCTCCCAGTCCGCGCCTTCGACCGCGGCGCGCTCGGGTGAGCCTTCACGCAAGGCGGGATTGGAGTTGTTGATGTGGATGAAGATCTTGCGGCCAATGCCGAGCGGCGCGATCTCGGCGATGCTGCCTTCGTTCCCCGACATGTTCATGTGGCCCATGCGCTCGCCGGTCTTGTTGAGCAGTCCTTGCGCGATCATCTCGTCATTAGTGTAGAGCGTGCCGTCGAAGAATAGGAGCGGCGCACGCTTGAGCCGCGCGCGAAGCGCATCATCGAGCCGCGCGCAGCCCGGGATATAGAAGAAATGGTGCCCCGTTGACGTGTCGGTGACTTTCAGGCCCACCGTATCGCCTTCCTGTGTGCCGAAATTGCCTTTGGCCGTGGCGTCTTCGAGATAGAGCGGCACCTTGCCCGGCACCGGGAAGGTTTCGATCGTGAGGCCGATCGGACCGGACGGTCCTTCAACGGCAAAGGGCCGCCCGAATTCCATGACCACGCGCTTGACCAGGCGCTTGTCGAGCACATCGAAAATCGTGTTCGCGGCGAGCACGCCAAGCACCCGCGCCGTGCCATAGACGGTGAAGGGCTGGCCCTCGCGCAAGACGAGCAAGCCCGCGACCGCATCGACATCGCCATTGGTCAGGACCACCGCCTTGATCGGGCTGTTGCGCGGGAGCCCATCTGCGGCAGGGTGAAGTTCGGGCGTGTCGTTGATTTGCTGACGTAGGTCAGGGGCGGCGTTGAGCAAGACCCATTGCGCACCATCGGCGGTCACCGCGGCCGACGCCTGGGTCCGCGGCGCCAATCCCGCCACAGCCTTGCGGGCATCGGCCGAGTTGCGGCCGTTGCAATTCCATTGTGGCAGGCCGCCGCCTGCGGCCGAGCCGAGAACCTTGATCAGCATGACGAGGAAGGAGATGGCGGGGCGCGCCCGGCCGCGTCAAGGCAAAAAGCGACCCCGTTCCGCTTGCGTCAAAGTGTGTGCAGGGCGGTTGAAGGGCTTGCTTCAGAAGGCGAGCGAGCCCTGGAACTTGACCGCCGTGTCGGAGGTCACGTCGGTCAGGCCGAACTGGACGCCGACATTCAAGGATAGCTCGGTCTGACGCGATCGAGCGGCGCTTTCATCGCCACCGCCCTCTTCGCCGCCCTCTCCCTCTTCCTCCTCCTCGACGCCCGGATTGTAGAACAGGGTCGGGCCGATGCTGTGCGGCTGGTCGTCGAACGATCCGGCATTGGCAAGATCCTCGATCTCGCCGAACATCTCGACGCCCACGCCCCAATGCTTGGCGAAGTCATATTCGCCGCGCCAGCCATATTCAAAGCCGAGCCCGTCGGTCTGGCGGTTGTTGCCGACCTGCGAGCTGAAGAAGGGATTGATGGTGAGCAGCGCCTTGCCGGCCGCCAGCTCGACGATGGGGCCGAACTCGATCTCGTCGGCCTCGCCGCTGCGCGTGGCGATGCCATAAGCACCGATGAACGCAAGGCCAAGACCGTTGCCCATGCGCTCGATCAGCTCATATTGCAGCTCCATTTCGATCGAGGTCAGATCGAAGTCACCGTCGAGCGGCTCGTCGGTGGCAAGCGTGGTCGAGTACATCAAGCGGTCGGAGATACCCCACTGGAATTCGAAGTCGTGACTTTGCCGGAGGAACTCGCCTTCTTCCTCCTCCTCGAGGGCGCCGCCTCCCTCACCCTCTGCCGCCGCGGCCCTTTCGGCCCCCGGGAAGCCGTCATGGACGGCGCCGCGATATTCGAGCTCGATCTCGCCCTGCTCGACCTGGGATTCCTGGATCTCGAATTCGGCAAGAGCCGGCCCCGTGGCGCTTATGGTCAGCCAAGCGAAAGCAAGCAAAGAAAACACGGCTGACAACGCCAAGCGCTGCGCGCCGCGCAGCAATGTGAGATGCCATCCCAAAGCCGCCCCCCGACTTGAGCCCCGCTGAACACCTTGATTCTTGTGCTGGCAGATTAACAAATCCGGTCCCCGCGCCCACGGCAAAAAAACTGCCTTTCCTTCCCAATCCCTGTCATGGCAGCGACCGGCCCCGCCATGCCACCTTGAAGACGGCGCTAGGAACGCATTCATCCTGGGGCTGGAAAGAGAGCCCCAGGTCTTGGGGAAATTGCGCTATAGAGACCGGGCGAATATCCGCAGGAACGCCCGGCTTCGCCAGGCAAAGGCCGTTCGGCCGCTCCGGCCGTTAGAGACGCTGAGACTTTTCCGATGCGCTACCAGACGAAGCTCCTCGTCACAGCGGGATTGCTTCTGGCCATGTCGCTTTCGGCGGCCGCTCTCGCCTATTGGGGCGTGACGAAGTCGCACGCTTATCTGACCCGCTCGCGCATCGCCCATGAGCAGCTCGAGCGGCAGCTCCAGCTCTCCCGCCATAGCCAGCAGCTGTTCAAGGCGTGGACGGACACGCTTCTGACCGCGATGACCGATCGTCCGCTCGGCGCTGCCTATCTCAACAAGGTGATCGACTCCGACCTTTCAACGCTTCAGACTCTCATCGAAAGAGAGCTCGCCATCGTCGACGACGACGAGCGCAAGGCCGAATCCGCCGAGCTTGCGCGGCTCACGCAGATCAAACAGGAGTTTCAGCGCACGCTCGATCAGCTCGGCGAGGTCGAGCAGCTCAGGAGTCGCGGTCAGCCGGACATCGCCTGGCAGAAACTTACCGATCTGCTCAAGGGCGGTATCGATCAGAAGCTGAACGAGTTGATCGAAGTCGGCTTGGCCGATGAGACAGCCGAAGTCATCCGGATCGATGCCGATGCGGCCCAGCTTCTCACCCGGCTCGAGCGTTTCAGTCAGATTCATGCCGCGCTCGCCATTCTCGCCACGCTCGCGCTCGTGATGCTGTTGCTGCGCGGCTTGCGCGCCCCTCTCGCCGAGCTCCTGCGCGGCACCGCGAAGCTCGCCGAGGGCGATCTTTCGCATCGCATCGCCGTCTCGGGCCGCGACGAGTTCGCCGATCTCGGCCGGAGTTTCAATCGCATGGCGAGCGATCTCCAGGCGCATCAGACCGCGTTGCAGGATGCCCGGGCCAATCTCGAGACGCTGGTCGAGGCGCGGACCGAGGAACTGCGTCAGGCGAACGAGTCGCTCCGGAAGATCGACGAAACCCGCCGCGGCTTCTTCGCCGATATCAGCCACGAGCTCCGCACGCCGCTCACCATCATCCGCGGCGAGGGCGAGATCGCGCTGAGAGGACGCAACAAGAAGGTTGCCGAGTACAAGCGCTCGATCGAGCGCGTCGTCGAGCAGGCCAAACACCTTTCGGTGCTGGTCAACGACCTTCTGTTCATCGCCCGGCAGGGCGCGGGCGCCGCGCGCCTCAACATGCAGCCGATCGATCTAGGCGATCTCCTGGAACGGGTTTGCGGCGACGCCAAGGTGATCGCCCACAGCCGGAACGTGGCGGTCGACTTCGTCAACGGCGCGGTCAACGGCGCGCACGATATCGTGCGCGGCGACCCGGCGCGGTTAAGGCAACTTTTCCTTGTGCTGCTTGATAATGCCGTGCGCTATTCCAAATCAAAAGGCGAGGTGAAGGTGGAGATCGGCGGCGATGGCGGCGAGGTCAAGGTACGCGTCTCGGACCGCGGCATCGGCATACCGCCGGAGGAGCTCGACGGCATCTTCGAGCGCTTCCGCCGCGGCGGCAGGGCGTCGGCCATGAACGAAGAGGGCTTGGGCCTCGGCCTGCCGGTGGCGCGAGCGATCGTCGAGGCGCATAAAGGGAGAATCGAGATGGCAAGCCGCCCGGGCGAAGGGACCACCGTCACCGTCGCGCTTCCGGCCGCCAAGGCGGAGGCGAACGCGTGAACGTCCTTCTGGTCGAAGACGAGCCGCGCGTCGCCGATTTCATCGACCGCGGACTCCGGGCGGAGAATCACGGCGTAACCGTCGCCGCGTCCGGTTCGGAAGGGGTCGATCTCGCCAAGACCGGCGAGTTTGACGTGATCGTGCTCGATCTGATGCTCCCCGACATGCACGGCTACGACGTCTGCCAGCGCTTGCGCCTCCAGGGCGATCACACCCCGATCCTGATGCTGACCGCCATGGACGCCCTGGAAGACAGGATCAAGGGTCTGAAGCTCGGCGCCGACGACTACCTCACCAAGCCCTTCGATTTCGACGAGCTGCTGGCCCGCATCGAGGCCTTGGTGCGGCGGTCGCACAATTTCGCGCCGAGCTCGAACCTGCTGCAAGTGGCCGACCTCGTTCTCGACCGGGAGGCGCTCGAGGTGAGGCGCGGCGGCGACACCATCAAACTCACCGCCAAGGAACTCGCCATTCTCGAGCTTCTGATGAGCGCGCCGGCCCGGGTTTTTTCCCGCACCCGAATCTTGAACCAGGTCTGGGGCTACAGCGAAGACCCCCTCACCAACGTCGTCGACGTCTATATCGCGCGGCTCCGGCGCAAGATCGATACGCCGGGGCGCGAGCCCCTGCTTGAGACCGTGCGGGGCCACGGCTACCGGCTGCGAGCGCCGTCTTGATGCGCCGCAAGCACACCGGGAAGCGGCATCGCGGCACGTCTCGCCGGGCCGGCAATGGCACCTTGCGTACGCCGCCGGGATCGCTAGAGTGTGCTCCGCCACTCTCGCCGATGACGCGCCATAACGCTCTTGGACCTCGCCGGAGGGCCGGATGCGCGCTTGCCGCAACGATGGCGGCGGAGCGAAGCGCGCTGATCGCTTGGCCGGTCCCAGCAGAAGCGAAAACACGAAATTGAAGGAGTGCCTGTTGCGGTCACGTCTCATAGCCTTGCTTGCCGGCGCATTTGCGAGCGCCTGTCTCGTGCTGCCCGCCGAAGCCGCGACGAAAGTCAAGATCGGCGTTCTGAAATTCGGCACCGTCAGTTGGCTGCTCGATACGATTCAGGCCAACGGGCTCGACAAGGCCGAAGGCGTCGAGCTCGACATCGTGCCTCTCGCCAGCACCCAGGCGACGACCGTCGGCCTGCAGAGCGGATCGCTTGACGTGATCGCCACGGATTGGCTGTGGGTTTCGCGCGAGCGCGCCGAGGGCGGCGACTTCACCTTCTCGCCCTTCACGACCGCGCTTGGCGCGATCATGGTTCCCGAAAATTCCCCCATCAAGACGCTCGGCGATCTCAAAGGCAAGAAGCTCGGTGTGGCCGGCGGCCCCCTCGACAAGAGCTGGCTTCTGCTCGTGGCCTATGCGCTCCGCACGGCCAATCTGGATTTGCGAACGGAGACCACGCAGGAATTCGGCGCCCCTCCCCTTCTCGCCGAGCGCGCCAAGCAGGGCGAAATCGACGCCGTGCTCAATTTCTGGCCCTATGCCGCGCGGCTCGAGGCGGCGGGCTTCACCCAGCTGATCGGGGTGGAGGACGTGGTGCGCGAGCTCGGCGCCAAGGGCGAGGTGGCCATGGTCGGCTTCACCTTCAGCGAGGCCTGGGCGAAGCAAAATCTTGAGGCAATTCAAGCGTTTCTGCGTGCCTCGGCCAAGGCTGACGAACTGCTCGCGACATCCGACAAGGAATGGGACCGGCTGAATGCTCTGATGGGCGAGAACGATCCGAGCTTCAACGAGGCGAGCTTCGAGGCGCTTCGCCGCCGCTACCGCGAGGGCATTCCCGAACGGTCGGCGGCCGAGAACGAGGCGGACGCCAAAGTGCTGTATCAGTTCCTGCGCGAGCTCGGCGGCGAGAAGCTTGTCGGTCCCGCGACCGAGCTTGCGCCCGGCACATTCTGGAACGGCAGCAAATCATGAGCGCCATCGACGCCCGCGACGGTTCCGTCCAAGAGACGCGTGCCTTGAGCGGGCCGCTCGTTTCGGTGCTTTCGGTCGCGGGCTTCCTGCTGCTGTGGTTTGTCGCGGCGGAGGTGGCGCAGAGCCGTCTCCTGCCGGGACCCGTGGCGGTGATTTCCTATATCTACAAGGAGAGCGTTCACGGCGATCTTCTGACCGAGCTTGGCATCACGTTGTGGCGCGTCGCGGCCTCCTTCGTCGTCGCCATGTTGATCGGCAGCGTGATCGGGCTTGCCATGGGTCAGATGCCGGCGCTCAACCGGGCGCTCGACCCTTGGCTGATCGTCTTGCTCAATCTGCCCGCGCTCGTCATCATCATCCTCGCTTATGTCTGGTTCGGGTTGAACGAGGCGGCGGCGATAGGCGCGGTCGCCCTCAACAAGATTCCCAATGTCGTGGTCACTCTGCGCGAGGGCGCGCGCGCGCTCGACCCCGGCCTCGATGAGATGGCCCGCGCCTACCGGCTCTCGCCGATGAGCAGGCTGCGCAACGTCGTCTTGCCGCAGCTTCAGCCCTATTTCGCGGCCGCCTCGCGCACGGGCCTCTCGCTCATCTGGAAGATCGTGCTCGTCGTCGAGCTGC
>CAYMJW010000100.1:0-6877 GCA_964390455.1 uncultured Methyloceanibacter sp.
GCGCCGAAGGGCGAGGGCGAGGGGCTTGCCCGGCGCTGCGGCACCTTGCGCCTGACGAGCGCGGGCTTGCCGTAGAACGGTTTGTCGGCGCAGGCCGCGGCGATCGTCGCGGCGAGCGCCGTGTCGGGATCGCCCGGCTTCTGCCAACCCTGGCACAGCGCGCCGAGATCGCCGCCGAGCGCGGCCGCGCCGTCAGCGCAATAGAGACCCGAGCCGTCGGGGCGGGGCGTGAAGCGCACGCCTTTGGCGTTCTTGCCGTCGTCGAGCCCCGCCGCGAGGTGATTGAGGGCATAGATGCGCTTCCTCCCCTCGTCGGACGTGAAGCGCTCGGGCCGCATCTGCGTTCGCGTGAGCGGGATCGCCTCGATGGCCTCGACCGTCCAGGCGCCGTCGATGCGGGCGAGATGCACCTTGGCCAGCAGCCCGTAATCCCGGCAGAGACCGAACTTTGCGGGCTCCGCCGTGCCCGGATGGAGAAAATTGCCGAGGCCATAGAAGATCAGCGACTTGCCGTTGAGCTCCACCCCTTGCACGACATGCGGATGATGGCCGGCGATGAGGTCGATCCCCTTCCCCTCCGCCGCGAATGTCCGCAAGTCAGCAAGTTGCCGCTCGTCGGGGACGACGCGGCCTTCGACCCCGTAATGGACGGAGAGGATGCGGTAGTCGGCCGGCAACGCCATGAGCTTGTCCACCACCGCCGCGAAATCGGGCTGGTCGCGATAGTTGGCTTGGCCGGCCTTGTCCTCGCTCGCTCGCGCTTGCGGCTGATCGCCGGTCAGGATGCCTATTGCCGAGAAGCCGATGCGCGTGCCGTCGAGGTCGAGGCAGCC
Organism: uncultured Methyloceanibacter sp.; assembly: GCA_964390455.1. GTDB lineage: Bacteria > Pseudomonadota > Alphaproteobacteria > Rhizobiales > Methyloligellaceae > Methyloceanibacter. Next base: position 834 of record CAYMJW010000100.1, read on the forward strand.
GGGACGGATCGCCTCGTCGAAATTGCTGCCGATGCCGGCGAATGCGATCGGTGTCGCGGCATTGGCGACAGCGAGATGGTAGAGCGTCTCCTCGATGCCCTGCGCGCCGTAGTCGTAAGCGTGATTGTTGGCGAGCGAGAACAGGTTGAAGCCGGAATCGATCAACGCCTTCAGCGCGTCAGGGTGGCTCCTGAAGCGGAACGCGCCCTTCCCCCTGCCCTGCGGCGGGAGGTTGTTGCGGTCGGTGACGACGGTCTCGAGATTGACGAAGGCAAGATCGCCGTCGATCGCGCTCGCAACGCCTGCAAGCGTATCGGCGAAGCCGATCAGTTGCTTGCCCTTGGTGATGCCCTTGGCATCGACCTTCGCGTCCGTCGCGTTGAAGCCGGTGTCGCCGGCGAGCACGATGGTGAGGCGGTCGAGCGTTGATTGTTGCGCAGCGGCTGCTCCCGGCGCCCCGCAAGGACTGACACGCGGCGCGGCGGAAAGCGCGCCGGCGGCGCCCGTGACCAGCACGGCGCCTACAGCAACGGATACGCAACGATTGAGCCAGAAGCGCAACAAATCACCCCTCAACTCAGCGCCGGGTCCAACGCCTGGCGAAGGCGTGAGCCGTCATCGAAGCCCAGATTGTGGTCGCGGGCAAGATGCACCATGGCCCGCTCGGCAAGCGCGGTGATGGTGAGGAGCGGATTGACGCCGATCGAGCGCGGGATCACCGCGCCGTCGCAGACATAGAGCCCGGCATGGACGCTGTCGGGTCCTTTGCCGTCGAACACCTGGCATTTGTGGTTGACGACGCCGCATCCCGCACCCTCGCCCATGCCGCAGCCGCCGAGCGGATGCGCGGTCGCGGGCTTGGTGCCGACGCTTGTGGCGGCGAGCGGGCTCTTGATGTAGCGCGCGCCGACCGCCGCCGCCGCCTTGGTCAACGCCTCATCGACACGGGCATAGACCGGCTGATCGGTCACGCCGGGCCAGTGGAGTTGCGCGCTGCCGTTGTCGAGCGTGATGCGGCCCGCCGCGTCGTCGTGCGAGACGACGAAGAAGGTATGCAGATGCGACAGCGGGCCGTGATAGACGCCCTTGATGAGGCTCTGCGCGGCGCCGAGAAGCCTGCCGCCGGCGATGAAGAACACCGGTAGCAGCGGCGCGAGCGCCGAGGGCATCACGCCTTCTTGAAGGATCATGCTGCGGTCCAGAACCTCGCCATCGGCAAGCTCGATCTGGCCTGCGACGCAGGCGCCGATCGCATCGCCGACGAATTTCGGCGGATGACCCACGCCGACACCGTTCACACGCTCGCTGCCGCCAAGAGCGAAAGCGATGATGTCGCCATTGGCCGAGAATTTCTCGCCGAGGCGGTCCGAGAGACCAAGCCCCGCCTCGCGCGAGCGCAAGAGAATCTCTGTCGAGCCGAGCGTGCCGGCGGCCAGCACGACGCATCTCGCATCGACGAAGGCGGTCGCGGAGTCCGGGTCGTTAGAGGGTGTGAAATGGACGCGCCAGCCGCCCTCCCCCTTGGCGACGTGGCTCACGCTGAGCTCGGTGAAGATCTCCGCGCCATGCGCCTTGGCGTCGGGGAGATAGGTCATGGCCACGGTGTTCTTGGCGCCGACATTGCAGCCCGAGCAGCAATCGCCGCAGAGCGTGCACGCGGGCTGGGAGACGCCCGCCGGATTGACGATATCCTCGAAGCTCACCACGACCGGCGCGGCCACAGGAGGAACGCCGAAGGCTCCGCTCGCCGCTTCGAGCGCGCGGTACTTGGTGAGCGAGGAGGCATTCCGGTAACGCGAGGGGCGCAGCATCGCCGCGGCCCGGGCGAAGCCGAGTTCGAGCAACCCGTCCCGCCTCAACGCTTCGGGCCAGGCGGGATCGGCGAAGACTCTGGGATCGGGCTTCAGCGCGACGGCGGCATTGATGAGCGAGCCGCCGCCGAGCCCGCAGCCGACGAGCACGTGAATGTCGGCGCCGAGCCTGAAATCGAACAGGCCCGTGCGCGAGCCCGAACGGAGCTTCGCGCCATTGAGCTGAAGCTCGCGGCGGAGCTCGGGCAAACGGCTCGGAAACGCGCCGGTCAGGAACTCCTTGCCCTTCTCGATGACGCAGACGCTCTGGCCCGCGCGCGCAAGCCGCGAGGCGGCGACGCCGCCGCCATAGCCCGAGCCGACGACGACCACGTCATAGGCGCGCTTGATCTCGCTTTGCGGTGACGACAGGCGCTGTTGCATCGCTCCTCAATAGCAAGCCGCCCGGGCGCTCCCAAGCGCTTATCGGCGGCGATTTCGGCATCAATTCATTTCACGGTCGCGCGAGAGCCACTATGCCGCGTTTCCGGCGCTGCCTATTGTGATCGCGAGATTCCGGAGAACGTTCCATGATCGCGAAATCCATCTGCGCCGCGCTGACCGCAGCCTTTCTGACGCTGCTTGTGCTCGCCGTCGGCGCACCCGGCGCGCGCGCCGGGGAGACCAAGACCGCGATCTTCGCCGGCGGCTGTTTCTGGTGCGTCGAGGATGCTTTCGATGCGATCGACGGCGTCACCGAAACGGTCTCGGGCTATGCCGGCGGGACCAAGCCGGACCCGAACTATGGCGATCACGAGGGCTACGCGGAGGCGGTCAAGGTCACCTACGACCCCGCCAAGGTGACCTACGCCAAGCTGCTCGACCATTTCTGGCGCAACATCGATCCGTTCGACCCTAACGGACAGTTCTGCGACCAGGGCCCCGCCTATCAAAGCGTCGTGTTCGCGGGCGACGACGAGGAGGAGGCGCTCGCCGAAAAGACGAAGGCCGAGATCGCGGAGCGCTTCGGGAAGCCGGTCGCGACCGCGATCAAGCCGGCGACGACCTTCACCGCCGCGGAAGACTACCACCAGGATTACCACAACCAGAATCCGGTGAGTTACAAGGTTTACAAGTATGGCTGCGGCCGGGCGCAGCGGCTCGAAGAGATCTGGGGCAAGACGAGCTGACTGCATCCAAATCGCCGCGCGGGGCGTAGTTCGTTTCGAGCCCTTTAGAGGATCGGCACGGTTATGGACGCACGGGCGACCAATCTGACGCGCGAAGGCGAAGTCATCTATCGCCATTCCGGCACGGTGCGCCTAACGCACTGGGTCAACGTGATCGTGCTGCTCGTGCTGTTGATGAGCGGCTTGCAGATCTTCAACGCCCATCCCGCGCTCTATCTCGGCTCGAAATCGCAATTCGACGATCCGGTGCTGGCAATGGGCGCGGTTAAGGACGGCGACGGTTTGAGGGGCGTCACCACGATCTTCGGCTACGCGATCCCGACCAACGGCGTGTTCGGCTTAAGCGGCGACGCCGATAGCGGTTACGAAAATCGTGGCTTCCCCTGGTCGGTGACGCTGCCAGGCCATCGCGACCTCGCCATGGGGCGGCGCTGGCATTTCTTCTTCGCCTGGCTGTTCCTGTTCAACGGGCTCGCGTATCTCCTGTGGAGTCTTGGCAGCGGCCATCTCCGCCGCGATCTCGCGCCCTCGCGCAACGACCTCAAGCATATCGGCGCCTCGATCCGCGAGCATGCGCGGCTCAAATTTCCCAAGGGCGAGGAGGCCAAGCGCTACAACGTGCTGCAGAAGCTCGCCTATCTCGGCGTGGCGCTCGTGCTGCTGCCGCTCATGCTTCTGACAGGGCTTGCGATGTCGCCCGGCATGGACGCGGCCTTTCCCTTCTTGATCGACATCCTTGGTGGCAGGCAGACGGCCCGCACGCTCCACTTCGTCAGCGCGACCGGCATCGTGCTCTTCGTCGTCGTGCATCTCGTCATGGTGCTGCTCTCCGGCGTCTGGAACAATCTCCGCTCCATGATTACCGGCCGCTATGTGATCGAGCCCGCGGAGGAGAAGTCATGAGTGAAGGACGGAAACTTAACCGCCGCGGATTTCTCACGCGCGGGCTCGCGGCCGCGAGCACGGCGCTGCTCGGCGGGTGCGAGGAGCTGTCGGATCAGGCTTGGGTCAAGCGCATCCTCGAGTCCGGCGAGACCCTCACCCGCGTCACGCAGCAGGCTTTGCTTACGCCGCAGGACCTCGCGCGCGAATTCACCGAGGCCGATCTCTCGACCGACTTCAAGGCGAACGGCTCGACCAACCCCGAAGATCCCGCCTACCTCGCCCATGCCAATAACGGCTTCGCCGACTGGAAACTGTCCGTCGCAGGTCTGGTCGAGGCGCCGCTCGAACTGTCGCTCGCCGAGCTTCGCACCATGCCCTCGCGCACCCAGATCACCCGGCACGATTGCGTCGAGGGGTGGAGCTGCATTGGCAAGTGGAAGGGCGCGCGGCTCAGCGCCGTGCTCGAGCGCGCGAGGCTCAAGCCGGATGCGCGCTACATCGTGTTCTATTGCGCCGACAATTTGGGGAGCACCGGCACGGAGGCCGATCAGTATTACGAGTCGATCGGGCTTGAGGACGCCTTCCACGAGCAGACGATTCTCGCCTACGAGATGAACGATCAGACGCTTCCCATCGCTCACGGCGCGCCCTTGCGGCTCCGGGTCGAACGGCAGCTCGGCTACAAGATGGCGAAATACGTGATGCGGATCGAGGCGGTTGGCAGCCTCGCCGCAATCAGAGGCGGCCGCGGCGGCTTCTGGGAGGATTTGGGCTACGAGTGGTACGCCGGCATCTGAGTACGCTAGCCGTCGCTTCTCGGTCGCCTTTGGCCCGCCGCCTGCGTCTGGCTTCACCGCGTCCTGCAGTTGACGCCCTTGTCGGGCTTGTGGTCGTGACGCCAATCGTGGTCGTTCAACGAGCGTGCGGGTCGCGCTTCGACTCTGCGAATTCCCGCTGACAATTCTCGCCGACAACCCGCTAAGGAGCGTCACGACCAAAATCTGCTTGTGGCCAAGGCCTTAAACTTGTATTTCCGATAGCTCAGCGGATCGATGATGGAGTCTCGATTGATGGATCGCGAGGCACATAAGCATCACGTCGGCGTCGTCACCCACCATGAACTGAAACAAAGTCTGACGACCCTGCAATTGTGGGCGATCGCGGTCGGCCTCGTCATCTCCGGCGAGTATTTTGGCTGGAGCTACGGGTGGGCATCAGCCGGCACGCTCGGCTTTACGGTCACGGCCCTGTTCGTCGCCGCGATGTACACGACTTTTATCTTCAGCTTCACCGAATTGACGACTTCGATCCCCCATGCCGGCGGCCCGTTCGCGTACGCCCGCCATGCTTTTGGCCCGACGGGAGGTTATTTTGCCGGCGCCGCGACGCTGATCGAATTCGTCTTCGCGCCTCCGGCCATCGCTCTCGCCATCGGCGCTTATTTGAACGTGCAGTTTTCTGCGCTCGATCCCAAAGTCGCAGCCGTCGGCGCCTATGTCATCTTCATGACCGTGAACATCCTCGGCGTTGGGATCGCCGCGACGTTCGAGCTGATCGTCACTCTCTTGGCGATTTTCGAACTGCTCGTGTTCATGGGCGTCGTCAGTCCCGGGTTTTCACTGGCGAATTTTGTCAAGGGCGGCTGGTCCGGGCAAGATGAGTTCAGCATCGCGGCGATCGCCGGCATGTTCGCGGCGATTCCCTTCGCGATCTGGTTCTTCCTTGCCATCGAGGGCGTCGCCATGGCGGCCGAAGAAGCCAAAGACCCCAAACGCTCGATCCCCATCGCTTACATTACCGGCATCCTGACGCTTCTCGTGCTGGCGATCGGCGTCATGCTGTTCGCGGGCGGCGTCGGCGACTGGACCAAGCTGGCGAACATCAACGATCCGCTGCCGCAAGCGATGAAAGCCGTTGTCGGCGAAAGCAGCGGCTGGCTGCACATGCTGGTGGCGTTGGGCCTCTTCGGCCTTGTCGCCTCGTTCCACGGGATCATCATCGGCTACTCGCGTCAGATTTTTGCCCAGGCGCGGGCAGGTTATCTGCCCCCCGTGCTGGCAAAAGTGCACACGCGCTTCAAGACGCCGTACATTGCGATCCTCGCCGGCGGCGCGGTCGGCATCTTCGCCATCTTCAGCGACAATCTGATCGTCGTCGGCGGCCAGCCATTGACCGCGAA
>CAYMJW010000100.1:6977-10281 GCA_964390455.1 uncultured Methyloceanibacter sp.
CCGCTCGATAAGTTGATCGAGTCGTCGGAGGAACTGAAGGAAGAGGGCGTCTGAACCGGGTGGATGAGGCGACGCTATGGCTTATGTGCAAAGTGTCGGGGGCCGGACCTACCGCTTCCCGGATTTGAAGACGCTGCTCGCCAAGGCGAGCCCCCCGCGCTCGGGCGACTACCTTGCCGGACTCGCCGCCGAAGAGGAGGGAGAACGCGTCGCGGCGCGCATGGCGCTCGCCGACGTGCCGCTGAAGACTTTCCTCAACGAAGCGCTGATTCCCTACGAGCAGGACGAGGTCACGCGGTTGATCGTCGACGAACACGACGCCGACGCCTTTGCCCCGATCAGCGGCCTTACCGTCGGCGATTTCCGCAATTGGCTGCTGGGGCCGGCGGCCGACGAAGCGGCGCTGACGAAGCTCGCGCCCGGCCTGACGCCGGAAATGGTCGCCGCCGTTTCGAAGCTGATGCGCGTGCAGGATCTGATCCTCGTCGCCCGCAAGCGCCGCATCGTGACGCGTTTCCGCAACACCATCGGCCTGCCCGGGCGCCTTTCGACGCGGCTGCAGCCAAACCATCCGACCGACAATCCGACCGGCATCGCCGCCAGCATTCTTGACGGCCTGCTCTATGGCAGCGGCGATGCGGTGATCGGCATCAACCCGGCGACAGACAGCGTACCCACTGTGAGCACGCTGCTGCGAATGCTCGACGACGTGATCCACACCTACGAAATTCCGACGCAGGGCTGCGTCCTGACCCATGTCACGACATCGATCGCGGAGATCAATCGCGGCGTGCCGGTCGATCTGGTGTTCCAGTCGATCGCGGGCACCGAGGCGGCGAACCGCAGTTTCGGCATCGACCTCGCCTTGCTGGCCGAGGGACGCGAGGCGGCGCTGGCGTTGAAGCGCGGAACTGTCGGCGACAATGTGATGTATTTCGAGACCGGCCAGGGCTCGGCGCTGTCCGCCAACGCGCATCACGGCCTCGATCAGCAGACCTGCGAGGCGCGCGCTTACGCCGTCGCGCGAAAATTCCATCCGCTGCTGGTCAACACGGTGGTCGGCTTCATCGGACCGGAATATCTCTACAACGGCAAGCAGATCCTCCGCGCCGGGCTTGAGGATCACTTCTGCGGCAAGCTGCTCGGACTGCCGATGGGTTGCGACATCTGCTACACCAACCATGCCGAGGCCGACCAGGACGACATGGACATGCTGCTCACGCTGCTCCCCGCCGCGGGCTGCAATTTCATCATGGGCATTCCGGGGTCCGACGACGTCATGTTGAACTACCAGACGACCTCCTTCCACGATGCGCTCTACGCGCGCGAGGTGCTCGGCCTGCGCATGGCGCCCGAATTCGAGGCGTGGCTGGTGCGCGCCGGCGTCTTCGAGGGCGCGGACCGCATCCAACCGCGCGAATCGCTGGCGTCACTGTTCCGCCCGGCGCTGGCGCGCATCGCGTGAAAGCCTAAAGGAGCATCATGGACGAGATCGTCGTCGCCAACCCCTGGGAGAGTCTGCGCCGTTTCACACGGGCGCGCATTGCGCTCGGCCGCGCCGGCGTCAGCATTCCGACGAAGCCGCTGCTCGAGTTTCAGTTCGCCCATGCCTGCGCGCGCGACGCGGTGCATCTGCCGATGGATTGCGCCGGCATGTTCGCGATGCTCGAAGCCGCGGGCTATCCGGTGATCGAGCTGCATAGCGCCGTCCCCGACCGGACGACCTATCTGCTGCGACCCGACCTCGGCCGCCGGCTCAACGAGGCCTCACGCAAGAAGATCGATGGCTTCGCCGCCAAAGGCGCGCGCGGCTTCGACATCGTCTTCGTCGTCGCCGACGGCCTTTCCGCCTTGGCGGTCGAAAGGCACGCTTTGCCGATGCTCGAAGCCGTGCGCCCCATGCTGGCCGAAGCGGGCCTACGCATGGCGCCCATCGTTCTCGTCGAGCAAGGCCGGGTGGCGATCGGCGACGAGATCGGCGAGGCGCTCGGGGCCGAGATCGTGGTCATTCTGATCGGCGAGCGGCCCGGGCTCAGCGCCCCCGACAGCCTCGGACTCTATCTCACCTTCGCGCCGCGCGTCGGACTGACCGACGAAGCGCGCAACTGTATCTCGAATGTACGGCCGGAAGGGCAAAGCTTCGCCGACGCCGCGCACCGGCTGATGTACCTCGTGCGCGAGGCGCGGCGGCGGCGGCTCAGCGGCGTCGATCTCAAGGATGAGTCCGAATTGCACGCCCTGCCGGAGCGGGCGCCAGCCGCGCAAGGCAATTTCCTCGTGATCGAGGCGGGCGAGCCGCCCCACGCTTGAGCCAAAACAAAGAGACCCGCCGAAGCGGGTCTCCTGAAGACTGAAGAGCTCGTGAAACGAGTCTATTTCTTGTGAGCTGCCTTCCACGCCTTCTTGCAGGCCTTTCTGTCGGAATGGCGCTTCAACAGATGCATGCCGTACTTGTCCTTGGCCATTTTCCAGCAATGGCTCTTCGTGGCATAGCTCTCGGTGGGCGCCGCGGTCAGCGCGACGCCGGCCAGAAGAAGGGACACCGCCGAGGCGAAAAACACTTTCTTAAGCATAAGGTTACTCCCATGCGTGACGAATTGACTTGCGCCGCGGACTAAGCGTGTTTTCGGCCTCCGCGTCAACCGGCTTCGCCCCGGATTTCGGGGTTTCGCAAACCGTTGTTGCTTTTCAGTTGCCGCCGCGAAAAACAGGCTCAGGGCATAAGAAAGGGGCCGAAAACGGCCCCCTTCTGCAGAAAATCACAGTCGCGAAACCGCGATTTAGGCCTTCTGCGACGCCTTAAAGGCCGATTTGCACTCCTTCTTGAAGGCATGGCGGGCCTTCCTGTCGTCGGCGAATTTTGCCTTTGCCGCAGCTTTGCAGGTCATCCCCTCTGCGGCGGCCGGAATCGTCTGGACCGGGACCGCGGCAGCGGCAACGAAGGCGGTCGCAACAGCGGCAAACAGCACTTTCTTCAGCATCTGGTATCTCCGTTTGGTTTCTATAGACCGGCACTCTCCTAGCCGCGAACCACCACGAGAATAGGGCGCTTCGCCGCACCATTTCGCCTTATTTCGCCGAACGCTGGCTTGACCCTTCGGGGCTTGCTCCCGTACCAAGCCGCGCATGAGTCATTCCGAGACGACGGCGCTTTCCCGCATCCGCAACTTCTCCATCATCGCCCATATCGACCACGGCAAATCGACGCTCGCAGACCGGCTGATCCAGCTCTGCGGCGGCCTCTCGGCGCGGGAGATGAAGGAGCAGGTGCTCGATTCGATGGATCTCGAGCGCGAGCGCGGCA
>CAYMJW010000101.1:0-5575 GCA_964390455.1 uncultured Methyloceanibacter sp.
ATTCGAGTTCGGCGTTGCAGGGGTGGAAGCCGCGCTCGACGGCGAGCTTGCAGTCTTCGGCGGTGAGAAGCCAGGTGGGCTTCACCGGAAAGGCCATTGGCGGGTTTTTGTTCTGGGTGTTGTAGGAGAAGCGGATCGGAGGCCAAAGCGTCCAGCCCCCCGTATCGGCGATCATCGCCTTGACGGCAGGGTCGCGATAATCGGCCTCGGTCTCGAAGATGCCGCCGAATTCCGTCTCCGGGTAGGCCTTGAAGATCGGCATATAGAGGCTGCCCTTGTAGGAGACGAGGATCGGCTTGTCGTTGGCGATGAACTCCGCGAACAGGCTGATGGCGAACAGCGCGAGAAAAATCCACAACGACCAGAAGCCGCGGCGGTTCGCTTTGAAAACCTCCCAACGGCGCCGCTGAAGCACGGAAAGCCAAGGCTGTGGCCGCGGCAGTCCTTGTGCCGTCACCTCCTCGACGATTGCCGTATCGGCCGGGGCGTCCATGATCTCTAGACCTCGCGCGTCTCGAAATCGATGCGCGGATCGACCCAGGTATAGGTGAGGTCGGAGAGGAGATTGATGAGGAGGCCGAGCAGCGAGAAAATGTAGACCGTTGCGAACACGACCGGATAGTCGCGGTTCACGATCGATTCGAAGCCGAGCAGGCCAAGGCCGTCGAGCGAGAAGATGGTCTCGATCAGGAGCGAGCCGGCGAAGAAGGCGCCGATGAACGCGCCGGGAAAGCCGGCGATGACGATCAGCATGGCGTTGCGGAACACATGGCCGTAGAGCACCTGCCGCTCGGGAAGGCCCTTGGCGCGCGCCGTCGTCACATATTGCTTGCGGATCTCCTCGAGGAACGAGTTCTTGGTGAGGAACGTCGTGGTGGCGAAAGCCGAGAGCGCCATCGCGATCATCGGCAGGACGAGATGCCAGAAATAATCGGTGATCTTGAGATACCAGGGCAGGTCCCACCAATTGTCGGACACGAGACCGCGCAAGGGGAAGATCTGCAGAAACGACCCGCCGGCGAACAGCACGATCAAAAAGACGGCGACGAGAAAGCCTGGAATGGCATAGCCGATGACGATGACGGTGCTGGTCCAGATGTCGAAGCGCGAGCCGTCGCGCACTGCCTTGCGAATGCCGAGCGGAATCGAGATGGCATAGGAGAGCAGCGTCATCCATAAGCCCAGCGAGATCGAGACCGGCAGCTTCTCGGCGATCAGGCTGAGCACGCTCGTGTCGCGGAAATAGCTCTCGCCGAAATCGAACAGGAGGTAGTTCTTGACCATCAACAGGAAGCGTTCATAGGCCGGCTTGTCGAAGCCGAATTGCTTTTCGAGGCTCTTGATGAATTCCGGGTCGAGCCCCTGGGCGCCGCGATATTTCGACGGCGCCGCCAGGTCGCCCGGAACGCCGCCTTGACCGGGCTTGCCGGCGAAATCGCCGCCGCCGCCGCTGAATGTGGCCGTCGCCCCGGGATCGGTGCCCGTGAGCTGCGCGATCAGCCTCTCCACCGGGCCGCCCGGCGCGAATTGCACGACGACGAATGTCACGAGCATGATGCCGAACATCGTCGGGATGATCAGCAGGAGGCGGCGAAGGATATAGGCGATCATTCGGTTCGGGCGGACCTTCTCAATCGCACCAAAATATAGACCGCGAACACAAGCCCAATCAGGCCGGCGAGGATGAGCCATGGGCTTCGGCCGGTCGAATCGGCCGGCGCGGCGCCAGCTTCCGCCAGTTTGGCAGCTTTGGCCTCGTCATACCACCACGTGTCGAGGATGCCGCGATCGAAGCGCGGCTTGGTCTCGGGCCGCGAGAACTTGTCCCAATAGGCCACGTTGCTCGAGGCCTTGTACCAATGCGGCACCCAATAATGGCCGGCCCTGAGCACGCGGTCGAGCGCGCGCGCCGCAATCTCGAGCTCCTCGCGGGTCTTGGCGGCGAGGATGCGCTCGATCAGGGCATCGACGGCGGGATCGGCGATGCCGGCGAGATTGAGCGAGCCGTCCATCTTTGCCGCGTCCGAGCCGAAATAGCTCCTGAGCTCGACGCCCGGCGTGCTGCGCATGACATAGCGCTGCGTGGTGATATCGAAGTCGAAATCCTTGAGGCGCTGCTGGTATTGCGCGGCATCGACCATGCGGATGCGGGCATCGATGCCGAGCAGCTTCAGATTCTTCACGTAGGGCGCCATCACGCGCTCGAAGACGGGCTCGAAGGTCAGGATCTCGAGCGTGAACGGCTCGCCCTTGGCATCGACGCGGACGCCGTTCTTGATGGTGAAGCCGGCCGCATCGAGAAGCGCCCCCGCCTCAGTCAGAAGCTTGCGGTCCTGGCCTGAGCCATCGCTTGTCGGCGGAACGTAAGCGGGCCCGAGCGCTTCCTCGGAGACGGGCGCGCCGAGGCCGCTCAGCAGCGCCTTCTCTGCCTCCGGCGGCTCGCCGGACGCCTTCATCGGCGAATTCTCGAAGAAGCTCGTGGTGCGGTCGTAGAGCCCATAGAAGACGTTGCGGTTGGTCCACTCGAAGTCGAAGGCAAGATCGAGCGCCTGCCGCACGCGCTTGTCCTTGAGATTGTCGCGCCTGGTGTTGAGGAAGAAGCCTTGCGTTCCCGAGGGCGTTTCGTCGGAAAGCACTTCTTTCTTGATCTTTCCGGCGCGGATCGCCGGGAAGTCGTATTCCGTCGCCCAGACCTTCGAGGTGAACTCCTCGCGGAAGTCGTAGGCGCCGGCCTTGAAGGCTTCCATCGCCGCGGTGCGATCGCGAAAATACTCGTAGCGGATCTTGTCGAAGTTCCAGCGCCCGCGATTGATGGGCAAGTCCTTCGCCCAGTAGCCGGGATTGCGGGCGTAAACGATGCTGCGCCCTTGCGCCACGGAATCGACGACGTAAGGCCCGGACCCGAGCGGCGCTTCGAGCGTCGTCTCGTCGAACGGCCGGCTCTCATAGTAGGCCTTGGAGAAGATCGGAAGCGTGGCGACGGTCAGCGGCAGGTCGCGCACGAGCTCGCCCTCGAAGCTGTAGCGCACCGTGGCCGGGTCGAGCGCTTCAGCCTTCGTCACGTCTTGCAGCATCTGGCGGAAGATCGGGTGGCCTTTGGTCTTGAGCGTCTCGAAGGAGAACACGACGTCGTCCGCGGTCAGCTTCGTCCCGTCGGCGAACTTTGCCTCGGGGCGCAAATAGAATGTGACCGACTTGCCGTCGGGGGCGATCTCGGCGCTTTCGGCGACGAGCCCATAGACGGCGTCGGGCTCGTCCACGGCGCGCGTCATCAGCGAATCGAAGAGGAGCTCGAGCCCCTGCGCCGCGTCGCCCTTGAGGATGAAGTTGTTGAGACTGTTGAAGGTCGTGACCCCGCCCCAGCCGATGAGCGAGAAGGTGCCGCCTTTCGGCGCATCCGGAGCGGCATAAACGAAATGCTTGAAATCGGCAGGGTAGGCGAGGTCGCCGAAGGCCGAAAGTCCGTGCCGGCGCTCCTCGGCTGAAGCCGGCGCGGCAATGAGAGCAAGAGCAAGAGCGGCGCCGCCAGCGATCGACCGCCAGGACCGCGCGCGCGCCATCAGAGCTGCGATGACCCCGGGAGCCGCGCCGCGAGCGTCTGGTCGAACCACCAGACCTGGAAGAACCCGGGGTTCAGCCCCGGCAGTTTCTTGGGCTGGCCGTAACGGTCCCAATAGGCGATCCGCGTATTCGGCGAATACCATTGCGGCACGACGAACTCGTTCCAAAGCAGAACGCGGTCGAGAGCATTGGTGGCGGCGACAAGCTCCGCGCGATCCTTGGCGAAGATGACGCGATCGATCAGCGTGTCGATCGCGGGGCTCTTAACGCCGATATGATTCATGCTGCCCTCGCGATCGGCTGCCTCGGAGCCCCAGAAGTCGCGCTGCTCGTTGCCGGGCGAACAGGACTGGGCGAAATTGCCGACCACGATGTCGAAGTCGAATCCGTCGAGCCGTCGCGTGTATTGTGCCGAATCCACCATGCGGATCGTGCCCTTGATCCCGAGCCGTTCAAGGTTCTTCAGGTAAGGCTGCACGATGCGCTCGAACAGCGGCGACACGAGCAGAAACTCAACCTTCATCTGCTTGCCGGTCTTGACGTTGGTGAGAGCGCCGTTCTTGACCTCCCAGCCCGCCTCCTTCAGGAGCGCCACCGCTTTGCGCAGATTGGCGCGCATGGAGTCGGGACTGTCGTTCACCGGGTTCTGATGGATGTCCGTGAACACTTCCGCCGGCACGCCGTCCTTCACCTCGTTCAGGATCTCGAGCTCTCGCCCTTCGGGCAGCGCCTTGGGCGATGCAAGCTCGCTCCCCTCGAAATAGCTGCTGACGCGCGCATACTGGCCATAGAACAGGTTCTTGTTGGCCCATTCGAAGTCGAAGGCGAGGTTGAAGGCCTGGCGCACGCGGCGGTCCTCGAATTCCGGGTGCCGCAAATTGAGAACGAAGCACTGCATCGATTGGGTGCGCTCGAGCGGGACCTCCTGGCGCCGGATGAAGCCGTTCTTCACAGCGGCGAAATCGTAAGCCGTCGCCCAGTTCTTGGCGCTCGTCTCCTGCCAGTAGTCGAGGTTCCCCGCCTTGAAGCTTTCGAAGGCGACGGTCTCGTCCCGATAATACTCAAAGCGCATCTCGTCATAGTTCCATTGCCCGCTATTCACCGGCAGATCCTTGCCCCAGTAGTCCTTGACCCGCTCGAAGCTGATCGAGCGTCCGGGCTTCACGTCCTTGACGCGGTAAGGACCTGAGCCGAGCGGCGGTTCGAGCGTCGTCTTCATCGGGTCGCGCGGATTGCCGCTCGCGTCCTTCCCCGTCCAGTAATGCTTCGGCAGGATTGTGAACTGCCCCATGATCATCGGCAGCTCGCGATTGTTCTTCACGTCGAAATAGAAGGTGACCTCGTTCTCGCCCGTCACTTCGGCGCGCGACACGTTCTTGTAGTAGAGGCCCATGCGCGGATTGGCGGCCTTGTTCACTTCGAGGCTGTAGATGACGTCCTCGGGCGTGATCTTCTTGCCGTCGTGCCAGCGCGCCTCGTCGCGGAGCTTGAAGGTGACCGAAGAGTAGTCCTCCGGGTACGACGCCCATTCGGCGATCAGGCCATAGGAGGTCGAACACTCATCGAGACTGTCGGCCATCAGGCTTTCGAACACGAAATTGATGCCCGCGGCCGACTCGCCCTTGTACAGCACCGGGTTCAGGCTATCGAATCCGCCGACGGCGCTTAAGCGCACGACGCCGCCCTTTGGCGCGTCGGGATTCACAAAGTCGAAATGCTTGAAGTCGGCGGGGTAGCGCGGCTCGCCGATGAGCGAGAGCGCGTGGTGGCGGCGGGGCGCATCCTCGGCGAGGGCGAAGGAGGAAACGAGACCGGTGAGAAGGACCGCAAACGCAAGGCGAGGCAAACTCATGAGCGGCGGCATGGGCTCCACCTGAATGGAATGGCTTGGCCGTGACCCCCGCGGGAAGGGGCCTAAGCGCGCGAAAAAGGCGGCCAAAACCTAGCATGGCAAGCCCCTTCGCCAAATGAATTATCGGTCAGAAATCAGATGCCAGAAACCAGAAACCAGAAA
>CAYMJW010000101.1:5675-10220 GCA_964390455.1 uncultured Methyloceanibacter sp.
CCAGAAACCAGAAACCAGAAATCAGGGCGTCGCGTGTCGGCGCCTTCCGCGGATGGCCTGACGCCTGCCATCTGACACCTGATCTCTGACCTCTGATTTTCTGATTTCTGGTTTCTGGTTTCTGGTTTCTGGTTTCTGATATCTGAAACCTGTCTATTGCGGCGGCCCGTCGGGATAGACCGGCTGCGGCCACGAAGGGGACGGCGGCTCGCCCATCGAAGGCTCAGACGGTGCGGGCTCGGCTTCGGCCGCTGGAGGCGTGTCAGCCGAGGGTGCCGCTTCCGGCGCTGCGGGAGCAGGCTCTGCCGCGGGCGCTTCTTCGGGAGAAGCGGGCGGCGTCTCGGCCGAGGGTGCGGCTTCCGGCGCTGCGGGAGCAGGCTCTGCTGCCGGCGCTTCATCGGGTGCCGCTGGAGGCGTCTCGGCCGCGGGTGCGGCTTCCGGCGCTGCGGGAGCAGACTCTGCCGCCGGCGCTGCTTCGGGTGCTGCGGGCGGTGTCTCGGCCGCGGGCGCCGCTTCAGGCGCTGCGGGAGCAGGCTCTGCCGCCGGCGCTTGTTCAGGTGCCGCGGGCGGTGTCTCAGCCGAGGGCGCTGCTTCGGGCGCAGCCGGAGCCGCGGGCTCTGCCGCCGGTGCCTCAGCAGGAGGCGCCTTCTCCGCGGCGGGAGCAGCTTCGGGCAACGGCGCCGGGCTGTCGGCCTTGCTCCGCAGGAAGGCGATGATGTCGGCACGCTTCTTGATGTCGGGCACGCCGGGGAACGCCATTGTCGTGCCGGCTGCGAAAGCTTGCGGGTTCGTCAGCCACAGATCGAGATTCTCGTAAGTCCAATTGCCTTCCTTCGCCTTGAGCGCGGGCGTGTAATTGACGCCCTCATGCGAGGCGATCTTCATTCCGACGATGTTGTAGAGATTCGGGCCGACCAGAGTGGCGCCCCCCTTGTCGAAGGTATGACACACTTTGCACAGCGCGGCGTCAGCCTCGCCCTTCGCTGGATCGGCCGTGGCCAAGAGCGGCAGGATTTCAGCCCCCGGCGCCGTGCTGGCCGGCTGATCGGCGTGCTCTCCCTCGGCGGCAGGCGTCTCGGCCGCGGGAGCGGCCGTAGGCTCAGGCAAAGGCGGAGGATTGTCGTTCTTGCTGCGTAGGAACAGGATCACGTCGGCCCGCTGCTTGGCGTCGGGAAGGCCCGGGAACAGCGCCATCTTGGTGCCCGGCACGAACGCGTTCGGGTTCTCGATCATCGCGTTGATGTTGGCATAGTCCCAGTCGCCGCCCTTTGCCTTCAGCGCATCGGAATATTCATAGCCCTCGTGGCTCCCCATCTTGGCGCCGAGCACGCCGTAGAGATTGGGACCGATCAGATTGGCGCCGCCTTTGTCGAAGCTGTGACAGATCGCGCATTTCTTGGCGACTTCCTCGCCATGCGCGGCGTCGGCGCCCGCGAGAAGCGTGGCAAGCTGGGCGCCGCCGTCGGCCTTCCCTTCGCCGCCCTTCTTCTCCTCGGTGCCTGCGACCTCGTAGCCGGGCTTTTCCGGCTCATGCTCCTGCTGGGCGATCTCGATAAAGGTCTTTGCGCCGAAGAACAGCAGCAGCGCGCCGAGCACTGCCATGGCGATCTGATTGAAGCGATAATATTTCATGTTCGAGGGTCCCCCCAGGCAAGCAGAGAGGCTACTTCCATGTAGCTCTTGTGGCGGGGCCGGAGACTATAGGGCCTATACGCTTGTTGCAACGGGGACATTTGACCTGCGGCGGGCTGTCGCCTGGGCGCGTCTCCGTGCTACTGACGCAGCCCCATGGCCTCTTGTCTCATCGTTATACCCGCCAGGCTGAAGGCGACAAGGCTCCCCGATAAGCCCTTGGCGGATATCGCCGGCGAGCCGATGATCGTCCATGTCTGGCGCCGGGCGGTCGAGGCCAATTGTGGCCCGGTTGTGGTTGCAACCGATGCCGGGCCGGTATGCGATGCGGTGTTGGCCGCCGGCGGCGAAGCCGTCATGACGCGCGAAGATCATGCGAGCGGGTCCGACCGCGTGTTCGAGGCGGTGCTCGCTTGCGACCCGGCGGCCAAGCTCGACACGATCGTCAACTTGCAAGGCGATCTGCCCACGCTCGATCCTGAGCTGGTCCGCGCCTGCCTGCATGCGCGGGAAGCGGGCAACGCCGATATCGGCACCATCGCGGCTGAGATCGTTCGCGACGAGGAGCGCTCCGACCCGAACGTGGTGAAGGTGATCGGCACGCCGCTCGCGCGCGGCTCGGTGTTGCGCGCGCTCTACTTCACGCGCGCGACCGCCCCTTACGGCGACGGCCCGCTCTACCATCATATCGGCATCTACGCCTATTCGCGCCGCGCGCTCGAACGCTTTGTGTCGTTACCGCCCTCGCCGCTTGAAGTGAGGGAGAAGCTCGAGCAGCTGCGGGCGCTGGAAGCGGGCATGGCGATCCATGTCGGGCTCGTTGACACTGTCCCGCTCGGTGTCGATACTCCGCCCGACCTTGAGCGGGCGCGCGCATTGCTTCGACCCCACCCTTAGAGCGTTAGCCCGCTTCCCGTAAGACCCATGGCCAAATCGCGCTTAGACAGAATCGCCTTCCAGGGCGAGCCCGGCGCCAACTCGCACCTCGCCGCGCTCGACGCCTACCCACGCCTGGAGGCGCTTGCCTGCCCCACCTTCGAAGATGCGCTGGCTGCGGTCAAACGCGGCCGGGCCAAGCTCGCCATGATCCCGATCGAGAATTCGGTGGCAGGCCGCGTCGCAGACATCCATCACCTCTTGCCGCATTCGGGGCTTCATATCGTCGCCGAGCATTTCGAGCGGGTGCGCCATCAGTTGCTCACGCTTCCCGGCGTCAAGCTTTCGGAGCTGAAGACGGTGCACAGCCACGTCATGGCGCTCGGCCAGTGCCGCAACGTCATCCGCGCGCTGAAGCTGAAGCCTGTGGCCGAGGCCGACACCGCCGGCGCGGCCCGCCACTTGCGCGAGTCGGGTGACCGCAGCGCCGCCGTGATCGCCTCGAAGCTCGCCGCCGAGATTTACGGGCTCAGAATCGCGCGCGCCGGCATCGAGGACGCCGAGCACAACACCACGCGCTTCGTCGTGCTCGCCGCCAAGCCCGTGCGCGTCAAGAAGGCAGACGGGCCCGTCATCACCAGCTTCGTGTTCCGCGTGCGCAATGTGCCGGCCGCGCTCTACAAGGCGCTCGGCGGCTTCGCCACCAATGGCGTGAACATGACCAAGCTCGAATCCTACCAGCTCGAAGGCTCGTTCAACGCCACCATGTTCTATGCCGATATCGAGGGTCACCCCGAAGATCGCATGGTGAAGCTTGCCATGGAGGAGCTGCACTTCTATTCGAGCGAGGTGACCGTGCTCGGCACCTATCCGGCAAGCCCGTTCCGCGCCGACCTGAAGGCGCATGAGAGCTGATGGGCGAATTGCGTCGGTCTCAGGCCAAGATCAAACAGACGATGAGGACGGAATGAAGAGAGAGTTGTTGGCGCTCGGATTTGGTTTTCTGGTCAGCGCGGCCTTATCGCCCGGGGCCGACGCCCAACAAGTGACTGGCACCCCTGGATCGCCGAGCGCCACCTCGACGATCGACGGACGGCAGATCCCGCCGCCGCCTCCCACCTTCGGCGGCACGATCAACCTCGACGCACAAAACTCCACGCCCTATTGGCAGCCGCAAGTGGTGCCGCCGAAAGGCGCGCCCAACGTCCTCCTGATCATCACCGACGACGTGGGCTTCGCCGCGCCCAGCACCTTTGGCGGCGTCATCCCGACGCCGACGCTCGATCGCATCGCCAATATGGGCCTGCGCTACACGCAGTTTCACACCACCTCGCTCTGCTCGCCGACGCGCGCGGCCCTCATCACCGGGCGCAATCACCATTCGGTCGGTTTCGGCGTCATCAGCGAGGCCTCGACCGGCTATCCCGGCTATAACAGCGTCATCACCAAGGACCGCTCGACCATCGGCCAGATTCTCAAGGCGAACGGCTATGCGACGTCTTGGTATGGCAAGAACCACAACACGCCGTCTTACGTGACGAGCCAGGCCGGTCCCTTCGATCAATGGCCGATCGGCATGGGTTTCGAATATTTCTACGGCTTCAACGGCGGCGAGACCAATCAGTGGCAGCCCGATCTCTACCGCAACACGACCCGCATCTACCCTTACGTCGGCAATGCGAATTACAACCTCACCACCGACATGGCCAATGAGGCCGTCGCCTATCTCAATCAGCTGAACGAGCTCGACCCGAAGAAGCCCTTCTTTCTCTATTACGCGCCGGGCGGCACGCATGCGCCGCATCATCCCATCCCCGAGTGGATCGAAAAATTCAAGGGCAAGTTCAGCATGGGCTGGAACGCGCTCCGCGACCAGATCTTCGCCAACCAGAAGAAGCTTGGCGTGATCCCACAAGACGCCGCGCTCACGCCGTGGCCCTCGGACATCCTCAAGAACTGGAACGACCTCAACATCGTCGAGAAGAAGCTGTTCGAGCGGCAGATGGAAGTGTACGCGGCCTACCTCGCCTATACCGA
>CAYMJW010000102.1:0-10073 GCA_964390455.1 uncultured Methyloceanibacter sp.
GCCGTTCAAGTCGGTGATCGCGGGCGACATGAAGGCGGTCGCCGCCATGGGCGAGCATGGCATGGTGGAGATCATGGCCGCCACGCACTCGGGCATAACCACGGTCGCGTTCGACGAGACGGTCAGCGATTGGCTGAAGATTGCGAAGCATCCGCGTTTCGATGCGCTCTACACAACCCTCGTCTATCAGCCGATGCTCGAGCTTCTCGACTATCTCCGCGCCAACGGCTTCAAGATCTTCATCGTCTCAGGCGGCGGCGTCGAGTTCATGCGGAACTTCACCGAGGAGACTTACGGCGTTCCACCGGAACAGGTGATCGGCTCTTCCGGCGTGACCGCGTATCAAATGCAAGATGCCGGGCCCGTGCTCGTCAAGCAGCCCAAAGTGCTGTTCGTCGATGACGGGCCGGGCAAGCCGGAAGGCATCAACCATTTCATTGGGCGGCAGCCGATCTTCGCCTTCGGCAATTCCGACGGCGACAAGGAGATGCTGGAATGGACTTCGTTCTGCCGGCGGCTCTGCTTCATGGGCCTTGTCCACCACACCGACGCCGAGCGCGAGTATGCCTATGACCGCGATTCTAGCGTGGGCAGACTCGACAAGGCGCTCGACGAGGCGCTCGCCAAGGGTTGGGCCGTGGTCGACATGAAGAACGACTGGAAGACGATCTTCCCGCCGAAAGCCACGCCATAGCCGGGGCTGGCCAGGTGAAGTGAAGGGGGGCGAAGATGCTTCGATTGCTGATGATCGTCTCGGGCGCGTTCGAAGCGCTGTTCGGCCTGTCCGCACTGATCGCGCCAAACATGCTGATCGCGGCGCTCGGCACCACGCCGGACGCTTCCTCCGTCTTTTTGGCGCGCATCCTCGGCGCCGCGACGTTGGGACTTGGCATCGCGGCGCTCCTCGCCCGCGATGACCTCGACACCAAAGGCGGGCTCGCCACGGCTTACGGACTTGCGCTCTACAACGTGCTCGCCGCCTGCATCATCCTTTGGACGGCCGCCGCCGTCATCGGCGGCGCGGCGTTGTGGAGCACCGGCCTGATCCACGCCGTGATCGCCGCGCTCTTCGTCTATGCGCTCGCCGGTGCCAGGCGCTGAGGCCTTTTCCGCTCTCCCCTTGTGGGAGAGGTGAGCCGCGAAGCGTCGTCGTAGAAAAGAACCCCCTCACCCTTCCCGCCATGCGACTTGCGCAGAGCCATGCTCGCGCAAGATCGCGGCGGCAAGCCCCTCGGGTCAAGCCCGAGGGCAGGCTCTCTCCCACAAGGGGAGAGGGGAAAATGGCGACGTCGCATCATCAGGCTCTAGTTCTTCTTGGTCTCGCACTTGCTCGTGTCGGCGGACCATTTGCAGCCGAGCGTGGTGTCCGTGTCGCAGACCCCTTGCTCGGTATGAGACGCGCAAGCGTCTTGGTATTCGGCAGGGCCCGGAAAACATCCGCGCTTCTCGCCGTTCCAGTGGCAATTGGGATTGGCCAGACACAGGGCTGAATCGCCGATAAAGCACTCCTCCCCGGCAGCCATGGCAACACTGCTGACGCCGAGCGTGGCGAGTAAAGCAACAACAAGAGCAGAAGCGCGCATTGGACCTCCTTTTTGTCGATGGTCCTTATACAAGTCCCGTTTTGGGATGAAAACTCCCGCCGGCAAAGGGGCGTTGAGCTTAGGCTTCGGCTGGCCTACACAAAGGGCTCGAAAATCCCCCTCAGCAACGGAGAGGATGATGGATCTTGCTGAATTGAACCGCGTGGCCAACGCGATGGTGGCGCCCGGCAAGGGTATTCTCGCCGCCGACGAATCGGGCGGAACGATCACGAAGCGCTTCAGCGCCATCGGCGTCGAATCCACCGAAACCAGCCGCCGCGACTACCGCGAGCTTTTGTTCCGCTCCGCCAAGGCCATGACGGACCGCATCTCCGGCGTCATTCTCTTCGATGAGACCATCCGGCAGAAGGCGGAGGACGGGACCCCGCTCGTCAAAGTGATCGAGAAGGCGGGCTCCATCCCCGGCATCAAGGTCGATAAGGGAACGAAGCCGCTTCCCTTCTCCCCCGGCGAGACCATCACCGAAGGCCTCGACGGCCTGCGCGAGCGCCTGGTCGAGTATCGCGACCTCGGCGCGAAATTCTGCAAGTGGCGGGCCGTCATCGATATCGGCCCCGGCATCCCGAGCTACAATTGCATCAGCGCCAATGCGCATGCGCTCGCGCGCTACGCGGCGCTGTGCCAGGAGGAGAACCTGGTGCCGATCGTCGAGCCCGAGGTGCTGATGGACGGCGATCACGACATCGGCCGCTGCGAAGAGGTCACCGAGTTCGTGCTGAAGACGGTGTTCCAGGAACTGTACTACGCGCGGATCAAGCTCGAGGGCATGGTGCTCAAGCCGAACATGGTGGTGCCGGGCAAGAAGAGCGCGAAGCAGGCGTCGGACACCGAGATCGCCGAGAAGACGCTGCGCGTGCTCAAGGCTTGCGTTCCCGCCGCCGTGCCCGGCATCGCCTTTCTCTCAGGCGGTCAGTCCGACGTCGAGGCGACGGCGAGGCTCGATGCGATGAACAAGCTTGGCGGCGTGCCGTGGCGGCTCAGCTTCTCCTACGGGCGCGCGCTCCAGGCGGCGCCGCAGAAGGCGTGGTCGGGGAAGTCTGAGAACAAGGCTGCGGCGCAAGCCGCCTTCGCCCATCGCGCCGAGATGAATGGCCTGGCCAGCCTCGGGAAATGGTCGCCGGAGCTAGAGAAGAAGGCCGCGTAGCTCGCCGGCGTTAGCCCGGCTGTGCCTCGGTGCTCTCATCGCTTGGGGGCGGCGGGGGCGCAGGCTCGGTGCTCTCCGGGCTCGTGGGAGCGGGCGGAGGAAGCTCGGCGAGCGCGGTGGTCACCCAACCAATGAGGTCGCCGGCGAGTTTGGCGAAGATTTCGTCAAAGGCATTCACATAGGCCTGAGCCCCTTCGCCCTTGACCGGAGCGTTGCCCTGAAACGTGCTTGCGTTGACGATCTTTCCGTTCTTGTCGATGAGCTTGGCGATGAAGTCGATCTCGGCCGAGGGCGGTTGGGCGGCGGTTGAGATGCCAAATCGCCTGATGTCGAGAATGAGCTGATAGTCTCCGGTCGCCCCGTCGCGCGTCCGGCTGACCGACTTGGCCAGGCCCGCGTTCTCGAAGCTCTGAATCACTTTGGCCTGCACGAGAATGGGCACGTTGTCGCCCCAGCGCGCATTGGCCACGGGCACGCTCTCGCCCTCCGACGCTTGCAGCAGAATCTTGTCGGTGTTGAAGCCCATCAGCGTGGTGGGTTCAGGCACGACGAGCAGCCAATTCGGTGCTTCCGCGGGGCCGGGCGGGAAGTTCGTCGCGGCGGCGAGATCGTAGACCGGTATCTCGGCCGGGTTCGTGCCGCCGCCTGTCATGCGCTCGAGCCCCGCCAGGATGCCGTCGACCTTGCCGGAGTTTCGCGCGAGTGCGTCGGAGAAGGTATCGATATTGGTGATGGCGCTCTTGAGCGCCTCGGAGTTCTCCGCCAGCACCTGATCGACGCGCTGAAACGCGTCGCGCGCGGCCTGGGTCCAATCCTGTCCGGCTTGCGGCATTGCAAGCAGCGTAGGAGGCGCGCCCCCTTCGTCCGCGGCAAGCGGGGAGGTCGACGTGCCACCGCGCAGCGCTATCGCCGCGCCTCCGGTCAAGCCTTGGGTCTCGATCGTGATGTTGGTATCGGCGCTGATCGGGGTGCCGCGAACGACCGCGATCGTAGCGATCACCTCCTGCGGGGCGTCGGCATTGAGCCCGAGGCCTGTGACTTCGCCGACGCGAATGCCGTTGAACAACACTGTCGAGCCGACCAGCAAGCCCGAGACAGAGCCCTGAAACTTGATCCGATACGTCTCTTGCTGGGCGAAGCCGCCTTTGTTCTCGAGCCAATAGACGAAGGCGAAGCTCGCGGCGATCACCGCGAGCATGAACAGTCCGACTAAGGCGTAGCGGGCGCGCGTTTCCATCGGTCAGGTCCTTCCGGCTTTCATGCGCTCAGTTGCCGCTCGGCGAGCAGGCCGCCGCGTTTTCCCTTGAAGTAGGTCTTTACCCAGGGATGCTCGCATTCGAGCATGACTTCAAGGGGGCCCTCGGCAACGACGATCCCATCGGCGAGAACCGCAATCCGGTCGCAAGCAGTGTAGAGGCTCTCAAGATCGTGGGTCACCATGAACACGGTCAAGCCCAGGGTCTGCTGCAGGGTCCGGATCAGCTCGTCGAAATCGCCCGCTGAGATCGGATCGAGGCCCGAGGTCGGCTCGTCGAGGAACACGATCTCGGGATCGAGCGCGAGAGCGCGGGCGAGCGCCACGCGTTTGGTCATGCCGCCGGACAACTCGGCCGGAAATTTGTGCAGATCGTCAGGCGTGAGCCCGACCATTTCGAGCTTGGCGAGCGCCATCTCGTCCATCAGCCGTTGCGACAATTCGAGATTCTCGCGCATCGGGAATTGAACGTTCTCGCGCACGGTGAGCGAGGAGAACAGCGCCCCTTGCTGAAACAGAATGCCCCAGCGGCGTTCGAGCGCGCGACGCTCGGTCTCGCTCACCTTGGCCAGATCGACGCCCAGCACCTCGATCGAGCCATGACGGCGCGGCAGGAGCCCGATGATGGTGCGCAACAGCACCGACTTGCCGGCACCCGAGGCGCCGACGACGCCGAGGATCTCGCCGGCGCGCACATCGAGGGAGAGATGGTCGAGCACGACCTGGCCGCCGAAGCCGACGACGAGATCACGCACCTTGATGACGGGGCCCTTGGCCATCTTCCGTTACATCCCGATCGAGGCGAAGAAAATCGCGAATAATCCGTCGAGCACGATCACGAGGAAGATCGATTGGACCACCGAGGCCGTGGTGCGAAAGCCGAGCGACTCGGCGCTGCCCTTCACGCGAAGTCCCTCGGCGCAGGCCACGACGCCGATGACGAGCCCCATGAACGGCGCCTTGATCATGCCCACCTTGAAATGGGTGAGCGAGATCGCCTCGGTCAGGCGCGAGAGATAGATGTCGGGGCTGATGCCGCCGTAAAGCCAGGCCACCAGGCCGCCGCCATAGAGCGCTGCCAGGCAGCCGAGGAAGGTGAGCACGGGCAGCGCGACGATGAGCACGAGGATGCGGGGGATGATGAGCACTTCGACGGGATCGAATCCCATCGTGCGCAGCGCGTCGATCTCCTCGCGCATCTTCATGGAGCCGAGCTCGGCGGTGTAGGAGCTGCCCGAGCGGCCCGCGACCATGATCGCCACGATCAGAACGCTGATCTCGCGCAGCACCAGGATGCCGACGAGATCGACCGAGTAGAGCTCGGCGCCGAATTTGCGGAAGTGGAAGATGCCTTGCTGCGAGATGATGGCGCCGATCAGGAAGGTGATGAGCAGGATGATCGGAACGGCGCGCCAGGCGACGCGATCGAGCTGGTTGACGGTCGAGGTGAACCTGAACTCCTGGGGACGCGCAAGCACGCGGACCGAGGCCGCGCCGACGGCGCCGAGCATTTCGGCGAAGGCCATGAGGTTGCGGCCGAGTTCGGCGCTCGCGGCGCCGATCGCGGCGAGCGCGCCGATGATTCTGTTGTCGCGGGCCGGCGCGCGCGCCGGCTCGAGGTTGACGCCATGCATCTCCGCGAGCAGGTTGCGGTCGTGCGCCGGCATCCCGACGATCTCGGCTTTCGCGCCGTTCGATGACCAGGCGCGGGTCAGGCGCTCGAGCAGCCAGGCGCCGAACGTATCGAATTCGCGCACGCCGCCCATGTCGATCGAGACGTTTTTGGCATGGGAGGCCTGGCTCGCCGCGCTGTCGACGAGGGCTTCAAGCTCGCCCGCATGCGCGGCCGTCCATGAGCCCGAGGCGGCGAGCTCGAGCCGCTCCCCCTTCAACTGGCTTGTCAGCAGAACTTCGCCCATGACTGGCTCCTCCCGCCGGTTGCAGGCTCTGTCAGGAGACGGTGCCCCGGGGGAGCGCGGCAGGCAAGAGGCGCGCGCCGGACTAGCTGCGGGAGAGGCTGATCGTCACGCTTCTCAAAGCGATGTTTTGCGTGGAAATCGAGACGCTTTGGCGCGATTTGCTATAGGAGACGTTCATGGTGCCAGACACGCCGCCGCTGATCTGGAGGCTGATCCTGTCACTACTCGCCTGACCCGAGGCCGTGCCCGCGGCATTGAAGGTGCGCTCCTCCCAGGTGCCGGAGACGCGGCCGCCGCTCTGGCTGAGCTTGCCCCTGATCTCGACATTGGAGCTTTCGCTTTGGCAGCGGATGGCCAAACCGAGCTGCGAGCCGCCCCCAGTGTAGTAGGCGTTGCATTTGACCCGCTCGGTGCGGCCGTCGTTGAGCTTGATTTGCCCGGCGCCCTGCCACGAGCCAAGCAGCGTATCGAACGGACCGGCGGCGGCCTGATTGCTCACCCACGGCAACAGCGCGAGGCCCAAGGCCAGGGCAGCCAGGAGGCGAAGGGGGGTCTTGCGGTCGGCGGCGATTCGCATGGACGGTTCTTTCCCGCAGTTTCTTCGGCGGATAAGTCAAGAAAATGGTGACCGGATGATGACGGCGGTGCCGTCGATCCGTCGCTTACGATGAGGCACACGGCACATTACGACAACGCATAATCGTCCAAAAGGGTGCTTACCGGGCTCCCACAGGCGACTTTATCTGATTCGACAAGGTTTTTCACGACAGCCCTACATCGAGAGACGGCTTGAGGCGGCTTGCGCCCGCGGACTAGATTGGCGGACGTCCGTTCTCATTTCGGCCCTGGAGCACGCCGCCATTCCGCCGAAACCCAACATTGCCATCACCTATTGCCGGCTCTGCAACTGGCTCTTGCGCGCGACGTGGATGGGTCAGGAGCTTCTCTCGACTTTCGCCGAGGAGCTCGGCTCGGTCACGCTCATTCCCGACGACACGGGCGGGGTGTTCGAGATCCGGATCGACGGCAGGCTGCTGTGGTCGCGGGGCGAGCGCGGGCGCTTTCCCGAGATCAAGGAGTTGAAGCAGATGGTGCGGGACGAGGTGGCGCCCTCACGCGATCTCGGCCATGTCGACAAGAAGGACGAAACGCCGTGACCCGCACGCCACTGGTTGCGGGGCCCGGTCCTTACTACATGACGCTGGTCGTTACCCCGTAGAGGCTTTCGCGCCATGTCTCAGCCGGTCGTCGTTACCATCCCCCACAGGCTTGGCAAGCAAGAGGCCGTGAGGCGTCTCAAGGCCGGGTTCAGCAAGGTGCATTCGAGCTTCGGCGAGAGCTTCGTCGTGGTGAAGGACGAGTGGGCGGGCGACCACCTCGATTTCCGCGCCAGCCTGCTCGGGCAGACCACGACCGGCATGGTCGACGTCGCCGACGATCATGTGCGGCTCGAGCTGCAACTCCCCTGGGTGCTGGCGCTCCTCGCCGACAAGGCCAAGGCCTTGGTGCAACGCGAGGGGAAGCTGATGCTGGAGAAGCCGAGCGATCCCAGGCCCGAGCGCTAGGGCGCTTTAGGCGATCTTGATGATGGTGGCCTCGGAGGTGCCGGCCTCCACGACGTCGCCGACCTGCTTCCCGAGCATGGCCTGGGCCACGGGCGACACGTAAGAGAGCGTGCCGAGCGAAGGGTCGGCCTCGTCCTCGCCGACGATGCGGTAGGTCTGCTTGCGCCCGTCCTCGCGTTCGATCGTCACCGTCGACCCGAACCGCACCTCGCTCGCATCCTTCGGCGCCTCGACCACTTGGGCGGTGGCCCGGCGCGAGGTCCAATAGCGCAAGTCGCGGTTGATCTTGGCAAGCAGCGGCCGGTCGTCGGCGTCTTGGGCCGCGGCATGCTCGCGGTGAAGCCGCGCAAGTTCTTCCTCGATCATCACGAGCCCTTTGGGGGTCACGAGATTGTGCGGGGAAACCGGGCGATCGGGCAGATCGTCATAGACGTCGCTGCCGCCCTCGGGCTCCTTGGTGAAGGCCTTGCTCATGGGGCCGACTATACCACGCCTCAACCCCGCATTGTGGCGCATCTCGGCCCGACACTTCTGTGGGCAAGCGCGGGCAAATGGGCCGCCGGCTTTGCCCGGCTGTTTCTCCGCGTGCTACGATTCCCAGCAAACGACAAGGTTTGGACGGGCGGGGGACCTCATGATTGACGCTGGCAATACGGCCTGGCTCATCACGGCCACGGCGCTGGTTCTGTTCATGACTTTGCCGGGGCTTGCGCTGTTCTATGGCGGGCTCGTGCGCGCCGAGAACCTGCTCTCGGTCTTGATGCAGTGTTTCGCCATCACCTGCCTCGTGTCGGTGGCCTGGCTTGCCGGTGCCTACAGCCTCGCCTTCAACCCCGGAAGCCCCTACATCGGCGATCTCGGCAAGGTGCTCCTGATCGGCGTTCCGCGCGACGCCGTGGCGGCTGGCACGACGCTGCCCGAGAGCGTGTTCTTTATGTTTCAGATGACCTTCGCCATCATCACGCCCGCGCTGATCGTGGGCGCCTTCGTCGAGCGCATGCGGTTCGGCGCGGTCATGCTGTTCAGCCTGCTTTGGCTGTTTCTCGTCTATGTCCCGGTCGCCCATTGGATCTGGGGCGGGGGTTGGCTCGCAACGATGGGCGTGCGCGATTTCGCCGGTGGCCTCGTCGTACATCTCACCGCGGGCGTGACGGCCGTGGTGCTCGCCGTTCTGCTCGGGCCGCGCCGCGGCTTTCCCGATGTGAAGCCGCCGCATGCGCCGTGGATGACTTTTGCCGGCGCTTGCATGCTGTGGGTTGGGTGGTTCGGCTTCAATGCCGGCAGCGCCTTGACCGCCGGTGCCGACGCCGGCATGGCCATGACCGTGACCCACATCTCGGCGGCGACGGCAACGCTCGTCTGGATCGTCATCGAATGGAAGAAGTTCGGCAAGCCGAGCGTGGTCGGGGCCGTGACGGGAGCTGTCGCGGGACTTGCCTCGATCACGCCCGCGTCAGGCTATGTCGGCCCGGGTGCCGCGCTTCTCATCGGCATTGCCGGCGGCACGATCTGCTATTTCATGGTCGGCGTGGTGAAGCGGCGCTTCAAGATCGATGACTCTCTCGACGTGTTCGCCGTCCACGGCGTGGGTGGCGCCACGGGCGTCATGCTCACCGCGATCTTTATGGATGCGGCGCTTGGGGGCGTAGGATTTCCGGAAGGCGGCAGCATGGGCGGGCAAGCGGCCGTTCAGCTCATCGGCATCGCCGTCACGGCGGGCTGGTCTCTCGTGGTAAGCTTCATCATCGCCAAGGCCGTCCAGGCCGTCATGGGCTTGCGCGTCAGCGCCGAGACCGAGGAGCAAGGCCTCGACCTCAGGCTTCACGGCGAGCGCGCCTACAATATGTAACCGGCAAGCGATCGGGGACGAGCAGCATGAAATACATCATCGCAGTCATTCAGCCGCACCGGCTCGAGGCCGTGCGCGAGGCGCTTGCGGGCATCGGCGTGCAGGGGTGCACGGTCAGCGAAGTGCGCGGTTTCGGACGGCAGAAGGGACAGACCGAGATCTATCGCGGCGCCGAATACGTCATTCAGTATGTGCCGAAGGTCAAGCTCGAGATCGCGGTGGATGATGCCATCGTCGATTCCGTGGTCGAGGCCGTGGGCGCCGCGGCGCGCACCGGGCGCATCGGCGACGGCAAGGTGTTCGTGCTCGATCTCGAAGGGGCGATGCGGGTCCGCACCGGAGAGATGGGCGCCGACGCCTTGTGAGTCTCGACCTTCCGTGGACTTCATCCGTTACCGGCAACAGCTCCTTCAGCGGCGCGAAGGGCAGGTCGAGCTGTGGCAGCTCGTGCGGAATTTCTCGCAGTGGTTCTTCGACCTCCTGCGCAATTTCGTCCTCGTCGGTGGCCTGAAGTATTTCTACGAAAAGTCGGGCAGCGCGGTCCTGTTCTATCTGCATGAATTCGCGCTGGTCGTGATCTTCTTCTATTGCCTCTCCTATGCCGATCAGTGGTACGTCAACCTGTTCGGCTTTCTCGAGGACAGGCGTCGCGCGCATTGGCTCAACCGCGCCGTCAATTTCAGCGTCGCCGCGGCGCTGTTCCTGCTGATCCGCTGGGGCGCCTCGGTGATCGTGGC
>CAYMJW010000103.1:0-5541 GCA_964390455.1 uncultured Methyloceanibacter sp.
CGGCGCGATTGGCCCAGATGCCGGCGAAGCAATCGGCCTGCAACTCCATGCGGACTTGCAGCGCGTTGGCATCGGTTTGACTCATGCGCTGTTTCAGCGCCTCGACCTGCTCGGCGATGCCGAGAAGCTTCTGCACGTGATGGCCGATCTCGTGCGCGATCACGTAGGCCTGGGCAAAGTCACCCGGCGCGCGGAAGCGGTTTTTGAGGTCCTCGTAGAAATCGAGGTCGATATAGACCTTTTCGTCCATCGGGCAGTAGAACGGCCCCATCTGTGCCATGCCCAAGCCGCACGCCGAGCGCACGCCGCCCGAGAACAGCACGAGCTTGGGATCTCTGTAGCCCGCGCCGTAACGGGCGAAGAGATCGCGCCAAACATCTTCGGTATCGCCGAGAACCACGGAGACGAAGCGCTTGAGGTCATCCTCGCTCGTGGTCTGCGGGCGCTGGACCGGCGGGCCCTGTTCACCCGGAACGGGGAGATTGGTGACGTCCGGGCGCTCCTGCGGCAGACGGATATCGGGGAAGGTCGCCTCGCCCCCGCCCGGTCCGCCGCCCTGCATGATGATCCTGGGATCGACGCCGAAGAAGAACATCAGGCCAATGATGACCAGGAGACCGACAATGCCGATCCCGCCGCCCCTGCCTCCACCGCGGGCGCCGCCCGGGAACGGAAAGCCGAAGCCGCCGCCCTCGCCTCGCCGATCTTCGATGTTCTCGCTCTCTCTTTGACCACGCCAGCGCATCGTCTCAATTCCTCATGCCGGGGCCGGGAATGCCCGCCTTTTTCAGCCCATATGTGCATGCGGCGTGCCGCGATACAAGACCGGGTAGCGGTGGAACCCTGAGGCCGGTCGCGCGTTAAGCGTTCCGGCTGCGTATGAGCCACGCGGGGGAGGCGCGTGACGTCGCGTAAGTGCGTGCCCGCATATCCTTGTGGTCATTGGAAAGACTGACAAGGAATTGTCAAAAAACTGCCATAGGGCAAAGGCATGCTGTCAGTTGCCCGGCTGTATCTCGTCTGGGCGATAGTGCGTTCTGTGTAATGCGTACGAGCCCTGGCACTCCCCGCGCCGGGGCTCTTCTTTTGTGCGCGCGCTACTCCGCGGGCTCGAGCCTGCCGCCGGGCTTCGGCGCCGGGAGCGCCGGGACGCCCGCCTCTTGCGTCCCCTCGAGATCGGCCTCGATGAACACGCGGCGGCTGAGATAGGAATACACCACCGGGATCACGAACAGGGTGAAGAGCGTGCCGACGAGGAGGCCGCCGACGATGACCCAGCCGATGTCCTGGCGGCTTTCGGCGCCGGCGCCGGTCGCGAGCGCAAGCGGCACGGCGCCCAAGACCATGGCGCCGGTCGTCATCAAGATCGGCCGGAGCCGGAGCGCCGCCGCCTCGATCACCGCCTCGCTGAGCGGCATTCCCTTGGCTCGCAGTTGATTTGAAAACTCGACGATGAGAATGCCGTGCTTGGTGATGAGCCCGATCAGGGTCACGAGTCCGACCTGGCTATAGATGTTCAACGTGCCCCCGCTCCACCATAGCGCCAGCAGCGCGCCGGTGATCGACAGCGGCACGGTGAGCATGATGATGAGCGGATCGGTGAAGCTCTCGAACTGCGCGGCAAGGACGAGATAGATAAAGGCGAGCGCGAGCAGGAAGATCAGGTAGAGGCTCGCGCGCGCGGTTCTAAATTCGCGCGACTCGCCCGCATACTCGACCTTCGCGGTCACGGGCAGCACCTCATCCGCCGTCTTGGCCAGAAAGTCGAGCCCCTCGCTCAAGGTGTAGCCCGGCGCAAGCTGCGCGGTGATGGTGGCGGCGCGAAGCTGATCGAAGTGATTGAGCTCTTTCGGCGCGACCGTCTCCTTGATGGTGATGAGGTTGGAGAGCGGGATCATGGCGGCGTCGCGCCCGCGTACATAGATGCGGCGAAGGTCTTCCGGATTCTGCCGGTCGATATCCGCGATCTTGACGATCACATCGTATTGTTCGCCGTCCTGCTTGAAGCGGGTGACCTGGCGGCCGCCGAGCATGGTCTCGAGCGTGCGGCCGAGCGTATCGACATCGACGCCGGTCGCCGCCGCTTTCTCGCGATCGACGGAAATGTCGAGCTGGGGCGAATTGAGCTTGAGGTCGCTGTCGACATCGACGAGGCCGGGATAGTCGCGGACCTTGTCGAGAAAGGCGTCGACCATGGCTTGAAGCTCGGCATAAGGCCGCGCCGTCTGAATGACGAAGGTGACGGGCTTCGACCGCGAGCTCTGGCCGAGCGACGGCGGATTGGCGGGGAAGGCCACGACGCCGGGAACGGCAACCATATCGGGCCCGATCGCGCGGGCAATCTCCTGCTGCGTCCGCTCGCGCTCCTCCCAGGGCTTCAAGCGCAACACCACGCGCCCTTGCGACACGGTCGGATTGCCGGAGACGGCGAACACCCGGTCGGCCTCAGGCACGGCGAGCGCGATCGCTTCGAGCTTCCTGGCGTGGGCGTCGGTGTATTCGATGGTGGCGCCCTCGGGGCCGCGGAACACGGCCATGATGTTGCCCTGGTCCTCGACCGGGGCAAGCTCGCCTTTCAGCGCGAAAAACAGGAAATAGCTCGCGCCGGCCACAGCGAGACCGATGAGAAGAACGAGCGGGCGGGCGGCGAGCGCGCCCTTGAGCAGCGCCCGATAGGACGCGGTCAGCCCTTTCAGGAAGCGATCAATCATGCGGCTCAGCAC
This sequence comes from uncultured Methyloceanibacter sp., assembly GCA_964390455.1. Classification (GTDB taxonomy): domain Bacteria; phylum Pseudomonadota; class Alphaproteobacteria; order Rhizobiales; family Methyloligellaceae; genus Methyloceanibacter. The sequence goes on from CAYMJW010000103.1 coordinate 2,724, forward strand.
ATTCTGCGTGCCGCCCTGCCGCAGCAATTTCGAGCACATCATCGGCGAGAGCGTCAGCGCCACGAAGCCCGAGACGATGACGGCGCCGGCCAAGGTCCAGGCGAACTCGGTGAACAGCCGCCCGGTGACGCCGGTCATGAATCCGATCGGCGCATAGACGGCCGCGAGCGTGATGGTCATGGCAATGACGGCGAAGCTGATCTCGCGGCTTCCGAGCAGCGCCGCCTTCACCGGCGTCATGCCCTCTTCCACATGCCGGTAGATATTCTCCAGCATGACGATGGCGTCGTCGACCACAAGCCCGATGGCGAGCACGAGCGCGAGCAGCGTCAGCGTGTTGATGGAGAAATCGAGCGCATACATCAGCGCGAAGGCGCCGATAAGCGAGACCGGGATGGTCACGAGCGGGATCAGGGTGGCGCGGACCGAGCGCAGGAACAAAAAGATGATGAGGACCACGAGCACGATCGCCTCGGCGATGGTGCGGTACACGTTCTTGATCGACTCGGCGATGAACACCGACCGGTCATGAGCGATACGCACCTCCATGCCGGCGGGCAGCGACTGGGTGATGCGCGGCAGGACGGCGCGCACCTCCTCCGACACTTCCAGCGGATTGGCGGTGGCTTGCTTGATGACGCCGAGCGCGATCGCGGGCTTGCCGTTGAAGCGCACGATGCGGCGCTCATCAACGGCGCCGAGTTCGGCATGGCCGATCTCTTCGAGCCTGACCAGGTGACCGTTCGCTTCCTTGACGATGAGCGCATTGAACTGCGCGGGCGTGCGCAGGTCGGTCTCGGCCAGCACGGTGAACTCGCGCTGCTCGCTCTCGATGCGCCCTGACGGCACCTCCACATTCTGGCGGCGCAGCGCAAGCTCGACATCCTGCGGCGCCAACTGATAGGCGGCGAGGCGCTCGGGATCGAGCCAGATGCGCATGGCGTATTCGCGTTCGCCGAAGGCGCGCACTTCGGCCACGCCGCTCAGAGTCTGGAGCTGATCCTTCACGTAGCGGTCGGCGTAATCGGTGATCTCGAGCGCCGAGTGGCGGTCGCTGTAGAAGGCGAGATAGAGGATCGGCTGGGCGTCGGCCTCGACCTTCTGGATGATCGGCTCGTCGATCTCGTCGGGGAGACGCCCGCGAACACGCCCCACCCGGTCGCGAACGTCCGCCGCGGCATAGTCGGGATTGCGATCGAGCTTGAAGGTGATGGTGATCTGGCTCGATTCCTGCCGGCTGATCGAGGTGATGAAATCGATGTCCTCGATGCCCGCCAGCGAATCTTCGAGCACCTGCGTGACCTGGCTCTCGACGATTGCCGCGCTCGCGCCGGGATAGCTGGTCTGAACCGTGACCACCGGCGGATCGATGGCCGGATATTCCCGCACCGACAGGCGCTGGTAGCAGACGAGCCCCAGCAGCACGAGCACGAGGCTCATGACGGTGGCGAAGACCGGCCGTTTGATCGAGAGTTCGGGAAGCGTCACGGCTCACGCCCCGATGGCGTTGACGACGGAGACGGGCGTGCCGTCGCGAATCTTGAGCTGGCCCGCGGTCACCACCTGATCGCCGGCGGCGAGCCCGTCGACGATCTCGACCCGGCCCTCGCGGCGCGTGCCGATCACGACCTTGGTCAACTTCACCTTGCCGTCGACGATCTTGAACACGAATTGGCTGTCGCCTTGGGGCACGATCGCCTGCTCGGGCACGCTCAAGGCGGCTTCCTTGAGCTCAAGCAGGACCGTCACCCGCGCGAACAGGCCCGGGCGGAGACGCTGGTCGGTGTTGGGAACGACGGCGCGGACCAGGAGACTGCGCCCGGAGACATCGAGACGAGGGTCGATGGCGTAAACCTTGCCTTCGAAGCTGTCGTCCGGGAAGGCATCGACCTTGATGCGAATGCTTTGCCCCACTCTGATGGCGGGCAGGAATTTCTCCGGCACCCTGAAATCGGCCTTCACCGGATCGATCGCTTCGAGGTTCACAAGGGGCTGGCCGGCGGTGATGTACTCGCCGGCGCTGACTTTGCGCAAACCGACGATGCCGGCGAAGGGCGCCGCGATGCGGGCCTTGTCGAGCTGAACGCGGGCCAGCTCCACGGCGGCGGTGCTGACGGCAAGATTGGATGCCGTTTCGTCGGCCGACTGCGCGGTCGCGTATTTGCTGCTGAAGAGCTGGCTGGTGCGCTTGTGGGTCTGCTCGGCGAGCTTGAGCTTGGCCTCGGCGTCGGCGAGCTGGGCGCGATAGACCGAGTCGTCGAGCGTGAACAGGGCCGCGCCCTTCTCGACCGGCTGGCCTTCCTGGAAATGAACCTCCTCGAGGCGGCCGGGGATCTCGGAGCTGATGGTGACGGCTTCGTCGGACAGGATCGTACCGATGGCGGTCACCTGCTCGCTCAGCGGCGCGGCGAGCACCTTCGCGGCCTCGACCGGCACCACCTCGGTCTTGTTGTCTTGAGCCGCCGCGGCGCCGGCGGCAAGGCCGATCAGGGCGGCAAGACCCCACCACCCCCATCCTCTCCCGAAGCCGATTTGCCTCATGCGTCGCGTCCCGCTTGCTTGCGGGCGGCATTCTAACAGCAATCGGGCAGCGAGGAGATGGGGAAGCCCCTTCGCGGACCTTAACGTTTCGCCATGTTTGCCCAGACCTTAAATCAGTTCCGGGTTTTCGGGCGCGTCTCGGAAAGAGACGGAGGCGGCAGCCTGTTGGCCACCGCCTCCGCGAAGACCTATTGCGGCGGCGCCTCGTCGGCCGGAGGCTCCTCCGCCGGAGGTTCCGCGGGCATCTCGGCCGGGCTGTCGGCGGCGGGAGGCGCCG
>CAYMJW010000103.1:5641-8316 GCA_964390455.1 uncultured Methyloceanibacter sp.
GGCTGTTCGGTCATCGGCGCCTCGACCTTCACGCCGGAGTCGCCCTTGTGCCCGTACATGAAGAAGGCAGCGATGACGAGGGCGAGCACGATGCCGCCAAACACGATCGCGAGAAACGTCCTGCTACCCTGGTTGTCATCCGCCATGGGTCAATCTCCTCCCCGTCGCGGGGCATTGGAATCGCGGCTCTGAAACTATCGAGGAATTCCGCTTCGGTCGAGAGCCGCTTCGCCGCACCGCCACAAGATCAACGCGCGGGCGCGCCCGCCGTTCTCGCGAACCGGTCGAAGACCGGCGCGAGCGCGAAGGCGATCAGGAAATTGAGCAGCACCGAATAGAGGGCGGCGTAGCCCGGTATCGTCACGCCAAAGGCCTCCAGCGGAAAGACCGAAGAGGTGAAGCCTTGGGTCGCCGCCATGGCTGTGCCGATGATCGTGCCTGCGGCCCAGCCCGCGAACAGCGCCATCGCGTTGAAACGGCGCGCATAGAGCCCGAGCAGGATCGGCGGCAGAAGCTGAATGATCCAGATGCCGCCGAGAAGTTGCAGCTGAATGGCGTAGGATTGGGGAATGGCGAGGATGAACACGACCGCACCGATCTTCACCACGAGCGAGACGATCTTGGCCACGCGGGCCTCGTCGGCATCACTGCAATCGGGACGGTAGTACTCCTTGTAGAGATTGCGGGTGAAGAGATTGGCGCAGGCGATCGACATGATCGCGGCCGGCACCAACGCGCCGATGGCGATGGCGGCGAAGGCGACGCCGACGAACCAGGACGGAAACGAAGCGAGGAACAGCGCCGGCACGGCGAAGTTCGGCCCGTACTGGGCAAAGCCCGCTGCATAGGCCGGATTCTTGTCCACCCCGGCCGCGATCGCCATGTAGCCGAGCAGCGCGATCAAGCCGAGAATGAAGGAGTAGGCGGCGAGGAACGCCGCGTTCCGCCGGATCACGCCGCCGCTCGATGAGCTCAGGATCCCCGTCATGGCGTGGGGATAGAGGAAGAGCGCGAAGGCCGAGCCGAGCGCGAGCGTGCCATAGGCGCTGTAAGCGCCGAGGCTCGCGCCGGTGGGCGGCGGCAGGATCAATTTCTCCGGCGGCACGCTCGCGAAGATCGCGGCATAGCCGCCGAGCTCGGCCGGGATGATGACCAGCGCGGCGAACACGGTGATGAAAATCAGCATGTCCTTGACGACGGCGATGAGCGCGGGCGCCCTCAGTCCGCTCGTGTAGGTAAAAGCGGCGAGGATGGTGAAGGAGATGATGAGCGGCAGATGCCCGACCAAGCCGCCCGCCGGAAAGCCCAGCGCGCCGATCACCACCTCCATGCCGACGATCTGGAGCGCGATATAGGGCATGGTGGCGACGATGCCCGTCAGCGCGAAGGCGAGCGCGAGCAGACGGCTGCCGAAGCGATCGCGGACGAAGTCCGCTCCGGTGACATGGCCGCGGGCGCGCGCGATCTCCCACAGACGCGGGAAGACGATATAGAGAATTGGATAGATCAGGACGGTGTAGGGAACGGCGAAGAAGCCCACCGCCCCCTTGCCGAAGACGAGCGCGGGGACCGCGATGAACGTATAGGCCGTGTAGAGATCGCCGCCGAGCAGGAACCAGGTGACGACGGTGCCGAAGCGGCGGCCGCCGAGACCCCATTCGTGCAGGACATTGAGATCGGCCTTGCGCCAATGCGCCGCGACGAAGCCGAGCCAGGTGACGAACACGAACAGTCCGGTGAAGACGATCGTGGCGGTGAGATCGAGGTTCAAAGAATGTCCCCCGGCGTGCCGCTCGGCTCCGCTTCGTGCGGGGGGCGCTCAACCACGCGCGTGACCTTGGTCTCGATCCAATAGACCAAGAGCACGATGGCGGCGCCGATCAGGATCCAGGCGAGCTGATACCAGTAGAAGAACGGAATGCCGCCGAGGTCCGGCGCGGTCCGGTTGTAGGACGCAACCCAAAGCATGGCGAGGAAGGGAATGAGGAACAGGAAGCGCGGCCAATAACGCAACAGGCGCGGCCTCTCCCTACCGTCAGACATTGGCGCGTGTTCCCTCTAGCCCGAGCGCCTGGCGCGTCGCCTTGGGCCTCGCCCTAGCCTCGGATCACTTGGGGCTCGGATCACTTGGGGCTCGGATCACTTGGGGGATGCCGCATTTTGGGTTGTTTAGCAAGGCGGCGCGCAATATTGCTTTTGCCTCCGAACGGCCCCCATATGGCTGGTGAGGAGCCCGTAGCTCAGCCGGTAGAGCACTTGACTTTTAATCAAGGGGTCTCGGGTTCGAATCCCGACGGGCTCACCAATCCCTTCTTTGCACCAGACGGCGCCAAGCTTGTTGGAGAGCGCGCGCGCCGCCAAAGCTCCCGGGTGCGAATGCTCAGCGGAGCGACGCCACGCGTCCTTGGACCCGGCGAGGTTTGGGAGTCTCGGCGCGCGGGGGTAGGTCCGCCCGCGACTTAGAGCCAGTCGGTTTCTTTGGAAACGATGGCGAAATTCTTGTCCAGCTTGACGTCGTAGCTCTTGCCGTCTTCACAGACTGCGCCCTCAACCTCGAAGCCATCGCGATCGACGTCGATTTCGCGGACAGCCGTGCATCCCGCCGCTTTCAGCGCTTCAACGACTTTGGTCACGTCCTCCAACGAAGCAGGTTCTCCGCGGAGTTTGTCGCATCC
>CAYMJW010000103.1:8416-10046 GCA_964390455.1 uncultured Methyloceanibacter sp.
ATGGGCTGTGGTTACGGAATGGCAGCCGATCAGTACTGCTCCTAGGGACGGTACGATCATTCTCATCTTCGAAAGACGGGTCGGCACAGCGGGAATCGTGCGGGTCTCGCGCTGGCGGGACGACACGATCCCGAGCGGATGGACAGGGGCGGAAAACCCCCCGAGCCATTGGTTGCCGCTGCCGCTTCCACCGAAACGGCTAAGCTTCGTCGCGGCTGATCCTTCGTGGGCGCCGTGCCGGGAGTTTGAAGCGCCGGCGGCAAACGATGCGACGGGGCAAGCGCGCGCCGGCGACGGCCGCGAAACGGCGCAGGTTCGCACGATGGACGAGGCGCCGTGAACGGCCAGCGATATCGGCAGCCGGCGAATTCGCGCCATGGTCAAACAAACGCCGGCGAAAGCGTCCGCTTCGCCGGCGTCGTGATTGATGTTGGGGCGTCGACCTAGACCGGCGCCCTTACTATGGCGTCGCGATTATGGGCAGTACCAGAAGGGACCGGCCGCGACGCAACCCCAGGCGCTCCATCCGAGCGGACGATAGCGGTAGCGATAGGTCCAGGACTTGTTGGCGTGATAGTACTTGCCGCCGTGTTTGTAACCGTACTTCTTGTTGTAGTTTTTGTACTTACCGCCGTGGACCTTAACTTTGGTCTTTGCCTCGACGACGAGACCGGCCGGGGCTGACTGCTCCGTCAGCGGTGCGGGATGCGCGCCGGCTGCGGTGACGCCAAACAGCGACAAGACGAGAATCGGCAATATCATTCGTGTCATCAGCGACTCCTTTGTGACCGCGTTCCGGAGGGCGTGCTTCCTGCCCATCCCCGCACCCTACCGGCACCGGCAGGGGCTGCCCAATTCTTTGCTCGAGCGATGGTAAAAAGTTTGTGGGGTGAGCAGAGCCGAAAGCGCATCAACCGACGCAGCGCGAATACTGTCCTCGACGCCTTGCTGAAGTGTTAATCTCAGCAATGGGGTTTTCGGAGGAAGCGGCATGATGAGACATCAGTTATGCCTCGCGGCGGTCATCGCCACGGTTTCTTGGGCTTCTCAGGCTGAGGCGCGGATCGAGTGCCGCGACAATTTTCAGATCACCAAATACGGACCGATCTCCACGCCGTATTGCGAAGAACGGCAGATCGCCCGCGTGGCGCGGTCCTACGGATTTGCGGTGACGGACGCCGAAGTTCGCAACAATCCGAATACCAAGGTGTATCTCTGCCAGATCATCGGTGGCGACAACCGGCTCAAGGGGTCTTGCGCCGGCTACAATGCCCCGCGGGGATTTCCCTGGTAGGCCATTCGCGAGCGGGACAAACCGAGCTGCGGGTGAACTGAGCTAAGCGCTGCGGCGGGTGCGCTCCCGGGCATCCGACGCGAGGCAAGGTGCCGTCGCGAGCGCGGAGAAAGACGGGGCCTCGATCGGCGACCGCTTGGCTCTCTCTTGCGGCAGCAAGGCCTCGATATGGGTCGGCTCGACGGTGTAGTGAACCTGCATGTCGATCCTGCGCGCATTGAGCCGCGCGCATTCGGCCCGCGCCGTCTCCTCGCTCTCGAAACAGAGAAAGGCCCCGTTGCGAATGACCGGGCTGGATGCCGGGCCGAAGATGCTGGCGGGGTTGCGATGCGTCCA
>CAYMJW010000104.1:0-9948 GCA_964390455.1 uncultured Methyloceanibacter sp.
ACGACGAGGACCTGATCCAGCGCGAGGACATGGTCGTCACCGTCAGCCACAAGGGTTACATCAAGCGCGTGCCGCTTTCCGCCTATCGCGCCCAGCGCCGCGGCGGCAAGGGCCGCGCCGGCATGGCGACGCGCGAGGAAGATTTCGTCACCCGCATCTTCATCGCCAACACCCACACGCCGGTCCTGTTCTTCTCCACGCGCGGCATGGCCTACAAGATGACGGTGTGGCGCTTGCCCGTGGCCGCGCCCCAGGCCCGCGGCAAGGCCTTGGTCAATCTGCTCCCGCTCGACAAGGACGAGACCATCACCACCATCCTGCCGCTGCCCGAGGACGAGGCCTCTTGGGCGAAGCTCGACGTGATGTTCGCCACCAATTACGGCAGCGTGCGGCGGAACAAGCTCTCCGACTTCATCGAAGTGCGCCAGAACGGCAAGATCGCCATGAAGCTCGATGCGGGCGACCGCATCATCGGCGTCGATGTGTGCGGCGAGAACGACGACGTGCTGCTCACCTCGGCCGACGGCCAGGCGATCCGCTTCCCCGTCGCCGACGTGCGCGTGTTCAAGGGCCGCGAGTCGCCGGGCGTCCGCGGCATCAAGCTCGAGCGCAGCGACCAGGTCATTTCCATGGCGATCCTCGGCCATGTCGAGGCCTCTCCCGCCGAGCGCAACGCCTATGTGCGGCAGGCCAACAGCATCCGTCGTGGCAGCGCCGATGCCGACGACGTCGAAGTGGAAACGAACGGTCAGGAGACGGTGGTGCTGAGCCCCGAGCGCTACGCCGAGCTCAGCGCGCATGAGCAATTCGTGCTGACCGTGTCCGAGAACGGTTTCGGCAAGCGCACCTCCGCCTACGAATATCGGATCTCCGGGCGCGGCGGCAAAGGCATCATCGCCATGGTCGTGAATCAGCGCAACGGCAAGCTGATCGCGTCCTTCCCGGTCGAGGAAACGGACCAGATCATGCTCGTCACCGATGGCGGCCAGCTGATCCGCGTTCCGGTGCAGGACATCAGCGTCATGGGACGATCGACCCAAGGCGTGATCGTGTTCTCCACGGGCGAAGGCGAGCGCGTGGTCTCGGTCGAGCACATCTCCGAGGAGAACGGGGGCGAGGAGGAGGAGGCCGAGCAGGCTTAGGTTCGACTTCCGCTCATCGCCATAAGCGATCTGGCCGCCGGCGTGCGCGCGGCAAGGGCCGCGAAATCCCGCACCAAGATGCGGTTGCGATCGGTGTGACTGAAGAACGGCGCGGCCCGGAATCGCGACATGATGCGCGATAGCGTATCGGGGTTGAGCCCGAGATAGCCGGCGATGTCCTTGCGGCTGAGTGGCACGTCGAACGCCAGCCCTTGGGGAGAGTTCGCACCGGTTCGCAAGGCGAGTTCGACCAGCAATGTCGCCACTCTCTGTTCGCAATCGAGCTGCCCCAGCGTCGCGGCATGGAGGGCTTGACGCCTGATGCGGCTGGCGACGGCGTCGTTGAGATAGCGCATGACCGAAGGGTCGTCAGCCGCGAGCGCCTCGACCACGTTGAAGCGCATCCTCAAGACCTCGCCCGCGACGGCCGCGACGAGTGTCGGCTCGGCATAGGGCGGCGCGAAGCTCGACCGGATCAGATCGCCTGGAAACAGAAGCGCCGCGACCTGCCGCGGCGAGTCGGGCAAGGTGATGTGTAGGACGAGCACGCCGGTGCGGACGATGAATGCCATTTCGCTGCCGTCGCCCGTGAGCGTGAGCGCGTGTCCCCGCCGCGAGCGCAAGACGGTGGCCTGGGCGCCGAGTGCGCCGGGCACTTCAAAGGACCCCGGTCCGCCCTTCGTCCCGCCATGGGACGGGCCGGGCCCGGCTTGAACCGCGCCGCCCCGTGCTTTGACGCTCGAGATCATGGCCATTGTCTTCCCCAGGCACAGCAAATCGCCCGCACACAAGCTGTCAGGTGCGCGAAGCCCGAACGCCTTGATCTCGATCAAGCCAGCGTCTTGACCTGAATCAATAGTCTGTGGCCCGGCCGCAACAGGACCGACGGGAAGCGCTCAATGCCTGATTTTGGTCAGCGGCCAGGATCGGTCAGCGCTTTGATGAAAGCGGCGCGCATCCCAAGAATGCCCGGCGACTCTGACTGGAGAAGGGGATGGCAATGACACGAACGGCGCGAGGCGCGATCGCGGCACTCGGCTTGGGGTTCGGACTGCTGGGGGGCGGGCTTCCGGCCACGGCCGGAAGCGACGATGGGAATTTCATGGTGCGCGTTCTCGGCACCGTGGTCGATCCGGACAGCGAGGCCACCGTGAGCGCGGGCGGCGCCGTGATCCCGGGAGCGGATGCCGATATCAGCACGGAGGTCATCCCCGCGCTCACGCTCAGCTATTTCCTCAACAAGAATCTGGCGGTGGAACTGTTCTGCTGCTTTGCCAAGCACGAGATCGACGGAACGGGAGCCATCGCCAATCTCGGCGAGATCGCCGACACGTGGATTTTCCCGCCGGCTCTGACCCTGCAATACCACTTCAACAGCATGGGAAGCCTTAAGCCCTATGTCGGCGCCGGCGTTCAATACATCAACTTCTTCGATACCGGCACGGGCGACAACGCTCTCGGCGCGACCAAGGTCGATATCGACGAGGCCTGGGGATTTACCTTGCAGGCCGGCCTCGATGTCTCGCTCGGCAATGGCTGGTCGCTCAACGCCGATGTGAAGAAGACCTGGCTCGACACCACCGTCACGTGGCGCAACAACGCCGCCCTTGGCGGCGTCAATGTCGTCGGCGATGCCGATGTCGATCCCTGGATTTTCTCCGCCGGCCTCGGTTACCGCTTCGATCTCGGTTCCGTATTCGGCCATCCCGCCGAAGCCGCGCCAATCAAGTAACAACAAATCGGTGGCGCGGCGAAGGGCCCGGCCCGTCCGCCGGGCCCTTTTTCGTGGCGCGCGCGCCCGCCAATAGCGCCTTGCCCATCGCGGGCTTACGTGGCTAGAAGGTGCCTCGCGCGGCCGGGCAGTCCTGCTGCTCCCCGGGAAGGGGGCAACCGTCGCGCAGGTGAGTGCCGGCATGCGCGTAGGCCTTTATTCCGGAAGTTTCGATCCCGTCACCTATGGGCACGTCGATATCGTGCGCCAGGCGGCCCGTCTCGTCGACCGGCTGGTCATCGCCATCGGCACCCATCACGACAAGCATCCTCTGTTCACCGCCAAGGAGCGCGTCACGCTGACCTCGCAAGTGCTCGAGCCCGTGGCCAATGAGGCCGGTCTCAAGCTCGAGGTCACGACCTATGACACCCTGACGGTCGACGCCGCCAAGGCCGCCCGGGCCACGTGCATCATCCGGGGCCTGCGCAATGCCGGCGATTTCGACTACGAGATGCAGATGGCGGGCATGAACCAGGCGCTTGCGCCCGGGATCGAGACCGTGTTTCTCGCCTCATCGCCCAATGCGCGGCATATCGCGGCCAGTCTCGTCCGTCAGATTGCCGCAATGGGCGGCGACGTTTCCTCTTTCGTGCCGCCCGTCGTGGCGGCCGCCCTCAAAAAGAAATTCGCCGGATAGTCCGGCCCCTGAACGCTCTTCAAGGAGGCATTATGAGACGTGAAGTGAGTTTTGCGTTCGCCGCCGCGCTTGCGCTCGGCGTTGTCGCTTGGGCCGGCGCGTGCGCTGCCGGCAACCTCGCCGACCCCGCATCCCTGAACGAGAAGGCGCCCGCGGTGTACAAGGCGAAATTCGACACCAGCAAAGGCCCCTTCGTCATCGAGGTCAATCGCGACTGGGCGCCGCGCGGCGCCGATCGCTTCTACAATCTGGTCAAGAACGGCTTCTTCGACAACGCACGCTTCTTTCGCGTGATCGAGGGCTTCATGGTGCAGTTCGGCATCAACGGCGATCCGGGCATCGCCGGCGTATGGCGCGACGCCGACATCAAGGACGATCCGGTCAAGCAGAGCAACGCGCGCGGCACCATCACGTTCGCCACCGCGGGCCCCAATACGCGCACGACCCAGGTGTTCATCAATTTCGCCGACAATGCCCCGCTCGACGGCCAGGGCTTCGCGCCCTTCGGCAAGGTGGTATCGGGCATGGAGGTGGTGGATTCTCTCTACAACGGATATGGCGAAGGCGCCCCGAACGGGAACGGGCCTGACCAGGGCCGCATCCAGCAGCAGGGAAATGCCTATCTGCAACAGGACTTCCCCAAGCTCGATTTCATCAAGACGGCGACGATCGCGGAGTAGTGCGCGAGGAGGATGACGACTATGGCAAAACCTGAGGACACGCTCATCATCGAGACGACCAAGGGCCGCGTGACGGTGGCGATGCGGCCCGACCTCGCGCCCAACCACGTCGCGCGCATCAAGGAGCTTGCGCGTGAGGGCTTCTATAACGGCGTGGTGTTTCACCGCGTCATCGACGGCTTCATGGCCCAGACCGGCGATCCGACCGGCTCCGGCATGGGCGGCTCGGGGAAGAAGCTTCGCGCGGAGTTCAGCGCGGAACCTCATACGCGTGGCGCCGTATCGATGGCGCGGGCGCAGTCGCCCGATTCCGCCGACAGCCAGTTCTTCATCTGCTTCGACGACGCGACCTTCCTCGACCGGCAGTACACGGTGTGGGGCCGCGTGACCGAGGGCATGGAGAATGTGGACAAGATCAATCGCGGCGAGCCGCCGGCGGCGCCCGACAAGATCGTCTCGGCGCGCATCGCCTCCGACCCCGCGCCGTGACGCCCGGAGCACCATCCATGTCGCTGCAAGGGTTTTCGCTCACCCTGATCGCGCTTCTTGCCGGCGCGTTCATCGCGCTCCAGGCGCCCATCAATGCCGAGGCGGCGGCCCGTCTCGGCCATCCTTTGACCGCCGCCGCCATGTCGTTCTTCGTCGGCACCACGGCGCTCGTCGTTCTCGCGCTCCTCTTTGCCCGTCACGGCACAAACCTCGAAGCCCTCAAGTCGCTCCCGCTCTACATGCTCATCGGCGGCGGCCTGCTCGGCGCGGTTTACGTCACCGTCAACATCGTGCTCGCGCCCCGCATCGGCATCGCCGCGCTCATGGCGCTCGGCATTGCCGGGCAGCTATTCACCGCGCTCCTGATCGACCGGTTCGGCCTGTTCGATCTCGCCGAGCGGGGCCTGACAATGGGCCGCGTCAGCGGCGCGCTGCTCGTGCTCGTGGGCGCGCTGATGGTGCGCTCGCTCTAGCTTGCGCACCGATCTCTTCGATTTTCATCTGCCGGAAGCGCTGATCGCACTGCGCCCGGCCGCGCCGCGCGACGCCGCGCGGCTCCTTGTCGTCGAGCCTTCCGCCGACCCGCCCATCGCCGACCGTATGGTGCGCGATCTGCCGGAGCTGCTTCGGCCCGGCGACGCGCTCGTTTTCAACGACACCAAGGTGATCCCCGCGGAGCTTGAGGGCGTCCGGAGGCGCGGCGAAGGAACCGCCAAGGTCGCGGTCACGCTGATCGAGAGGCTCGGCCCCGACCGCTGGCAGGCTCTGGCCCGGCCGGCGAAGCGGCTCGCGCCCGGCGACCGCATCCTTTTCGGCGAGGGAAACGCGGTTTGTCTCATCGGCAGTCTCGCCGCGACCGTCGCTGCCCGCGGAGACGAAGGCGAGGTAACGCTTGTCTTCGATCTCGCCGGCGCCGCTCTCGACCAGGCCATTCAACTGCTGGGCAACATGCCCCTCCCGCCTTACATCGCCTCGCGCCGCGCCCCCGACGCGCAAGATTTGAGCGACTACCAGACCGTGTTCGCGCGCGAGGAGGGCGCCGTCGCCGCGCCGACCGCAGGGCTTCATTTCACCGAGAGACTGCTGCGCGCACTTGCCGATCGAGGCATCTCGGAGCATTTCGTGACGCTGCATGTAGGGCCGGGCACCTTCCTGCCGGTCAGGACCGCCGATACCGAGGGCCACCGCATGCATGCCGAGCAGGGCGTGGTCACGCTCGAAACTGCGGAAGCCCTGAACGCGGTGAAGGCGAGGGGAGGGCGGATCGTCGCCGTGGGCACCACCTCGCTCCGCCTCCTGGAGAGCGCTGCCGGCGAGGACGGACGGCTTCTTCCCTTTGCCGGGGAGACCAGCCTGTTCATCACACCCGGCTATCGCTTCCGCTTCGTCGATCGCCTCTTGACCAACTTCCACTTGCCGCGCTCAACCCTGTTCATGCTGGTTGCGTCCTTCTCGAGCCTCGATCTCATGCAGCGCGCCTACGCCCATGCCATTGACCGGGGCTATCGCTTCTATTCCTACGGCGACGCCTGCCTGCTGAGCCCCGCCGGGAGGACACCATGAGCAGATCGTTCTCCTTCAAGGTCGCGGCGCGAGACGGGGCCGCGCGTACCGGCACCATCGCCACGCCGCGCGGGGTGGTGCGGACGCCCGCCTTCATGCCGGTCGGGACGGGCGCCACGGTCAAGGCCATGTTCCCGGAGGACGTGGCTTCCGCGGGCGCGGATATCCTTCTTGCCAACACGTACCACCTGATGCTCCGCCCCGGCGCCGAGCGCATCGCCACGCTCGGAGGCCTCCACCGCTTCATGCATTGGGACAAGCCGATCCTCACAGACTCTGGCGGCTATCAGGTCATGTCTCTGGCGAAGCTTCGCCGCATCGACGAGGAGGGCGTCACTTTCCAGTCGCATATCGACGGCGCGGCGGTGGCGTTGAGCCCCGAGCGCGCCATCGAGGTGCAATGTCTGCTCGGCGCCGATATCCAGATGGTGCTCGACGAATGCACGCCGTTCCCCGCCACGCGCGATGAAGCGAGGACCTCGCTCGATCTGTCGCTCCGCTGGGCCGAACGCAGCAAGGCAGCGTTTGCCGCGCGCGCCATGCCCGGCCAGGCCTTGTTCGGCATCGTGCAGGGGAGCGTCTATCCCGATCTTCGCGAGAGGAGCGCGCGGGCGCTGATCGGAATCGGCTTCGACGGCTACGCCATCGGCGGGCTTGCAGTGGGAGAAGGCCAGGCGGCGATGCTCGATATGGTCGAGATCACGGCCGCGATCCTGCCGCAAGACCACCCCCGCTATCTCATGGGGGTGGGCACGCCCGAGGATCTGCTGCTTTCGATCGCGCGCGGCATCGACATGTTCGATTGCGTCATGCCGACCCGCTCGGGCCGCCACTGCCAGGCCTTCACCTGGGGCGGCAAGCTCAATCTCCGCAACGCGCGCTACGCCGACGATCCCACGCCGCTCGATGCCGAAAGCGGATGCCCCGCCGCGCAATACGAGCGCGCCTATCTGCATCATCTGGTGAAATCGGGCGAGACGCTCGGCGCGATGTTGCTGAGCTACGCCAATGTCCAGTTCTATCAGGAGCTGATGGCGCGCGCCCGCGAAGCGATCACGCAAGGCCGTTTCGCCAGCTTCGCCGAGGATTTGCGCCGCCGTTACGCCGCCGCAAACGGCAAGGACGAGGACTAGCTCGCGCCGCGCGCGTCACTGCGTGGCGATGTCCGAGGCAGGCCCGGCCTTGGCCTCGCCGAGCGCCTTCCGCTCGCGCGCGAGAAGATAGAGTCCGGACAGGATCACGACCGCGGCGCCCGACAATGTCCACACCGTCGGCACGTCGCCGAACACGAGAAATCCGAGCGCCGACATCCAGATGAGGCCGATATAGATGAACGGGGCCAACACGCCGGCTGGCGCGCCGCGATGGGCGAGGATGAGAAGCCAATGCCCGAGCCCGCCCCAAAAACCGAGCGAGGCGAGCAACACCAATTCCATCGGCTCAGTCGGCCAATCCCATCCCTCAAGCGCGAATGGCGCGAGGACGACCGCGCCGATGAGCGGGGTGTAAGTCTGCGTCACGGACGCGGGATCGAACGCGGCGAGATAGCGCGTGGCGAGATTGTACAGCGCATAGCCGAAAGTGGCGATGAGCGCGATCAGCATCGCCCAGTGCACGCTGCCGATGCCGGGATGCATCACCAGGAGCACGCCGAGGAAGCCCGCGACGATGGCCAGCATGCGATGCCAGCCGACCCACTCGCCGAGTAGCGGTCCGGCGAGGGCCGCGACGATAAGTGGCGTGAGAAAGAAGATCGTGATCGTTTGGTCGAGCTGGAGATACTTGAGCGCCAGGAAATTGAAACCCGTCGTCACCACCATCAGCGCGGCGCGGAAAATCTGCATCAGCGGTTTGGTCGAACGGAGCGAGGGCTTGAGCGCCAACGGCCACAGCACGACCGCGCTGAACACGATGTGGCCCAAGAAGCGGAGCCATGACACCTCCGCGACCGGCACGCCTTTGCTCACGATGAGATATTTGCCGGTGGCGTCGAGCGCGGCGAAGCAGAGCGTGGCGAGCATCATGAGGCCGATCGCCTTGAGGCGATGGCTTTCATCGGCGTGGGAGAGGGGGCGCGCGCGGGGGTTCATGAGATTGCGTTTCTGCATCAATCCTTGCCAAAAGGCCATCGGCGGTTAAGGTCCGAGCCCGTTTGCCGCAAGCGTGACCGAAAGGAGGAGACCGTGGCTGATGTTCGCGCCATCTGCGCCATAGGGCTGCGCGGGCAGCTGGGGCTCAATGGCAAACTTCCGTGGGAAGGCAACAAGGGCCGCGACTATGTCGCCGACGTGGCGCGTTTCTTCGACGTCACGCGCGGTCATGTCATCGTCGCAGGTCCTGTCACCGTCGCCTCCATACCGGCCTTTGCCTACGAGGACCGCACCATCTGCGAGATCCGCTCGACCAACCATCCCGCCGACGTGCTGGCTTGGTTCCCGGACCGCGTCGTCTATGTCGGAGGCGGCCCGCCGGTGTGGGAGACCTACGCCCCCTTCATCCGTCATTGGGACATCACGCGGCTTCCCTATGACGGCGAGGCCGATCGTTGGTTCGATCCCGCCTGGCTGGTCGCGTCCGCGCAGCCGGCGTAGAGCGACCGGCGCCGGCGCCAATTCCTCTCGAATCGTAAGGTCCCGGGGCTAGCCTCTTGGCGGCGCGGTCTTTGTCGTGCTTCCCTCTTGCCTTCGAGAGACCCCAATCCTCTGGCAACGCTGATGGCCGAATCGCCCCGGAACGACCGTAAAGAGGCCGCCATCGACAGCGTCAAGGAGCCAGAATTCACCGCCGAGCAGATCGGTTGGCGGTTTGGCCTCGGCGTGGTCTTGATTGTCGGGGGCTACGCCGCCTGGCCCCTAATCCCCGTGGTGTTGGCCAGCGGCCTTTCGTCGGGCGTCAAGGCCGGCTTGGCCGGCTTGTTCGGGCTGACGCCCTTCCTCTCCAAGCTCATCGCCATCGCTCTCATGGGACGGCCCGCCTACTACTTCCTCAAGCGCACGCTTTTCAGCCGGCTGCGCCGGTCCGGCGCGAAGTAACCGACGCGCAAGATGCGCAAGATTAAGGGCGCCAGCCAGGCTGGCGCCCTTAGCCCTGAGCGGGTAAAGCCCCGCTTAGTAGCAATAATCCCAATAACCCCGCTGCATGTAGGGGTCTGACCAGTACCAGCAGAGGTCAGGGCGTGGCGGGGGCGGCGCCACACCTACGACCGCCGCGGTCAGGATTGATCCGAGAACAACGCCGCCGAAGAAGTTGCCGTAGTAGGGCTTGTGCTTCCAACTCCGCACATAGACGTTCTTCTTTGTTATGTAGATGTTCTTGTTGGTGTGCTTGTTCCAGTTCTTGTTCCAATTCTTGTTCTTGTTTTTATTCTTGTCGGCAACGATGATTGTACCGTTAGCGCTGTTTCCGGCGGGAAGCGCTTCCTCGCTCAACGGAGCTCCGGCAAGTGCGCCAGCTTCAGCGCCGGGCGAAAGTCTCGGCTCTGCCTCGCCGACGCCGGCCAGCGCCGGCTGCGATAGCGCTGCCAAACCAAGACCGAAAACGAGAGCAAGCCCAGGGGCCAAAGCCGCCCCCCGGCACCGTGAACCTGCGTTGGAAATCATGAGGTTTTCCTCCAAGAATCGCGATCCTGGCGAATCCATCGCAAGCCATGGTGGCGGATGTGAGACG
>CAYMJW010000105.1:0-9835 GCA_964390455.1 uncultured Methyloceanibacter sp.
GATGCCAAGGCCGCGCTGAAAGCCCCGAAGGACTATGTCCTGCTTGCCGGCATCGACAGGGTCGAGGTCGTGCAGAAGGGCGGAACCCAGGTCGTGCGCGTCCACGGCACGGCCGGCGCCGACGCTCTCAAATCCGCCCGTATCGAAATCGGCGAGGGCGAGACGCCGGCGAACTGGAAGAGCGTGACCGAAGCGGAACCAGGCGCAGGGCCCGACAGCGTGCTCGGCGATATCCCGGCCTCGGCCTTTAAAGGGGCGACGGTCTGGCAAATCCGGGTTGTCGTCGAACACAAGAACGGTTCGGTGCGGGAGGCGCGTTTCAAGTTGACGCTCGGGTGATTGACCTCGCCTTGATGGAGGAGAGCCATGCACAAGATTATTTATGCGGCTGTAGCGCTTGCCGCGCTCTGCTGGCCGGGCGCGGCTTGGGCCGTGCTGCAAGAAACCACGGTGACGCTGACCGATAACGGGGAGCCGCTCCCCGAAGCCACGATCACGCTCAATCGCATTACCGATAGCGAGCCGCCGCCAGAGCCTAAGACGGAGAAGACGGATGAGAGCGGCAAGATTGTCGTCGTTTACGACGACGAGGACACGACTTCTGATAGCGTCGTGGACATCATCGTCGAGACTTCGGAAGGCAAGACCATTACGCGACGCGTGCTGTTGCGCGAATTCCTGACCAGCGAAACGATCGACGTCGCCATTCCTTTCGAGACTGAGCATGCAGGCGAGCCATCGCAGGCGGCGGAGGAGTGCTCCGATCTCACGACCGTGGATGACGAGCAGCTCAAGATCATTCTGGGCAATCCTGAGCTGCGCGAGCGGATCGTGAAACTGATCGAGGAGACCGAAGAGACGGAAGAAGCGGAAACGCCCACGGAAACCGAAAAGGCGAAGGAGCCGGTTTCAGGCAAGAGCAAGGAAAAGAAGAAGGCCGTTCAGAAAAAACCGAAGAAGCAGCCGACAACCACGGCAAGCCAGAGGAAGGGTTCCGGCGCCGCCGAAGCCCTTGGAACCGGTCTCTCTATTGGGTTGGGCATTGCCGGATCGCGGCGCAGCCATGGCGACGGACATCGAAAGCACATGAAAGGAATGGAGTAGCGCGTCTCGGCCGAGCCGCCGGGGCGCGGAATAGCGCGAGCTCAGTGAGCGAGCTTGACGGCGCCGGTATAGAGCGCGCCGCCGATCACGCAGGGGAGCGCGATGTATGCCTGGCCGAGCGCCGAGGCGGCGACGCAGCCGGTGGCGATGGCGATCGAGCCCGCGGTCGCGCCCTTGGTCATGCCCGCCTCGGTGCTGAGCTTCTGCCGCTGCGCGTCTTCGATCGCGCCGAACTGATCTTTGCGGATCTTCTCCGATTCGAAAGTCTCGGCGGCCTCGATCACGTCCTTGAGCGGCACGGCGATCTCCTCGGGCTGACGCGCGGATTCGGCACGATAGAGCGCGAGCAGTTGGCGGTCGCGCTCGGCGTAGGAGGCAAGCGTCCATTTCGCCGTGCCGCCGGTCGTGATCTTCTCCACCGCGCTCGGGTCGCTGCCCCAGCCCGAGAACACCTTGCGGAAGGAGAAGCCGCTATCGGCCTTGGTCTTCGACCATTGCAGCGCCTCGATGATGCGGACCACGGGCTCATGCTGGCCGGTCGCGACGTAATAGCCCCACAGCGCGTAAACGCCGGGCGAGCCGCCGGTATCGAGCGGCAGCTCCAGCAGTGTCGGCCTCTTGCCATTGAGAAAGTCGTCGATGAGCGGCCGGCGAAGCGGCATGCGCGAAGAATTCTTCTCCAGCAGCTCGCGCCAATCTGGCCGGCCCGAATAGGCGATCGCCCTGATGATGACGGCCTGCTCCTTGTCGGGCATCGGAAACATTTTCGGGATCATGCCCGGACCGTCTTTCGGATTGGTGCCGAGGACGCCGGCGATGAAGCCGATGCAGAACCAGGCCTTCTCCTCGTCGCCGAAGAGGCCGTAGTCGTTCATGGCGTGAACGGCCCCCGGCACGCGCCACGGCTGTTTGTGATCGCGGTAGTTGGAGATCCAATCCATGAGTTGGTCGGGCGAAGTGAAGCCGCTGTCCGGCTCGGGCAAGGTTTGAGCCTGGTCAGGCGTGGCTGGCGGAGCGGCAGGAGCCGGCGCCGGAGGCGCGGCCGCCGCAGGTTGTGCCGGCGCGGGTTGTGCCGGCTCGGGCGGTCGCAGATAACTCTCGGTCCTCACTTCGGTCGGCGGGGTCGCAGCTTGAATGACGGGCGCGAACGATTGCGCTTGCGACGAAGGTGGTGAGGCTTGAGAGGGCGCGGGCTGGATCTGCGGCGGCGCCAGAAGAGACGGCGCCTGAAACCGAGGGGATGTCTGCTTCGATACCGAACTCGTGCGCGGCTCAACCGTTTGGGCGGCGCAAGGTAGGGTTAACGCGAGTGCGGCGAGAGAGGCGAGCGCAACGAGCGCGTGGCTACGCATGTCATCAGCTTCCTGCCCCCCGGCCCCAGAAGTGCTGACAAAAACCCTCGATGGCTCCCGCAAGCGTGCCAACCCACGAGCCAACGCGTTGATTTTCAGTGCTTTGATGGCTTTTTCAGGGCCGGACGCGCCAATCATGAGGAGATCGGCGGCTGTGCGGGTTCTCATCCCGGCGAAAGAGAACCGGCCGCCCCCCTGCCTCGCGGCAGGAATGGCGGCCGGTGCGCCTTACACGCTAGGGAATCTCCGCGATGCCGCGGGGAGCAAATGTCTCCCCTAAGGTCCGGCATCTCCTGGGTCTCGCGAAGGAATGCGTCTGCCTCTCCTCGTGGCCAAGCGTCTTGCCTACAGGATGGGGCTTCCTTTATCATCAGTCCAATCGATGAGATTAATGACGAGTATCGATCACGCTAATCTCAGCAGGCTCGACTTGAACCTGCTTGTCGCGTTCGACGCGCTGCTCACCGAGCGCAGCGTCACGCGCGCCGCCGCGCGCGTCGGCCTTGGCCAGTCGGCGATGAGCCACAATCTCGGCCGGCTCAGAACGCTGTTCGGCGATGAGCTCTTGACGCGCGGCGCCGACGGCATGCGGCCCACGCCACGCGCGCTTGCGCTCGCCGATCCGGTGCGGGTGACGCTCGCCCAAATCCAGGCTGCCGTGCTTCAGCGCGAGGCTTTCGATCCCGCGACCGCGGAGCGGACCTTTCGCATCGGTCTCGCCGACTCGATCGAAGTCGCCATCATCCCGGGGCTCATGGCGCGACTCCGCCGGGAAGCGCCTTGGGTCTCGTTGCGGCTCCGCTCCATCGCTCGCGACAGCATCCTGGAGGAGCTCGACGGCGGCAAGCTCGATCTCGGCATCGGCGTGTTCGACCATGGGCAAATCCATCACAAGCGCCGGCCGCTTTACAAAGAGGCGTTCCTTTGCCTGTTCAATCCCGCGCTGCTCGATTTCAGGGCGCCGATCTCGCTCGACGATTATCTGAGCGTGCCGCATGTGTTGACGAGCCTCAGCGACGAGGCGCACGGCGCCGTCGATGAGGCGCTGGCCAAGCTCAAACTCAAGCGGACCATCGCGCTGACCACGCCGGGTTTTCTCGCCGTGCCGTTCGTGGTTGCGCGCGCGCCGCTGATCACCACCATGCCGTCGCGGCTCGCCTCTTATTTCGCGCGAAGCTTCGCGCTCGCGACGAGCCCCGCGCCGGTCGATTTGCCGAGTTTTGCCGTGTCGCTTCTGTGGCATGGAAGCTTCGATCACGATCCGGGCCACATCTGGCTTCGCCAGACGGTTTCCGGGGTCGCGGCCGAGGTCGCCTAGACCGCTTCGAGGGCAGACAAATTCCCTTTGCCTTCGTGCCGGCAGAACTCATATTTGCGCGCTACGCGAATCGGCCGGCAAAGGGTTGAACAGTTCACGGAACAATCGAAGGAGGCTCTTCATGGCTCAAAGCACAGCTTCAGCAAAAGAGCGCTGCGACGCGCTGAGCGAGGTGTTGGCGGACAATTGGTGGGCGGTGGGATTGCGCGGGGTCATCGGCATCCTGTTCGGCCTCATCTGCCTGTTTACGCCGGGCGTGGCGGTCAGCGTGTTCGTCATTATGTTTGCCGCCTACATGCTGGTCGACGGCGCGTTCGCGATCGCCGCGGGCATCAAGGCCGCGCGCAACGGCGAGCGTTGGGGCCATTTCATCTTCGAAGGCCTCGTCGATATCGCCGCCGGCGTCATTGCCTTCTTGCTGCCGGCGCCAGCGTTGGTCGCGCTGATCTGGCTCATCGCCATTTGGGCGCTCGTGTCGGGCGCGCTGATGCTGTGGGCGGCGTTCACGCTGAACGCCGATCACGGCCGCTGGTGGCTCGCGCTCGGCGGCATTTCCTCTTTGGTGTTCGGCGTCCTCCTCTTCCTCCAACCGCTGATCGGGGCGATCGTGCTGACGCTGTGGGTCGGCGCCTATGCGCTCGTATTCGGCATCGTCCTGCTGGTCCTCGCCTTTCAGCTCCGTTCGCGCAAGACCGAGCGCGAGAGGAAGGCGCCGGCGGCGGCAAAGAAGGCCTAAGACCCTGTCACATCGGCACGCTATGATCGGGGCGCGGCGATCCTACGCCGCGCCTCCGCCATTCTGAGTTCCGCTCATGCCGGCGCCAAAGCTTCCTCAGGTCAGATTGCCGAGCGGCGAGAAAGTGCCGCAGCTCGGCCAGGGCACCTGGCGCATGGGCGAGAGCGCGCGGGTACGGAAAGAAGAAGTCGCCGCGCTCAAGCTCGGCCTCGATCTCGGGATGACGCTGATCGACACCGCCGAGATGTACGGCACCGGCGGCGCCGAGGAGGTCGTGGCGGAGGCGGTGGCCGGGCGGCGCGACGAATGCTTCATTGTGAGCAAGGTGCTGCCGGAGAACGCCACCAAGGCCGGCACCATCGCCGCTTGCGCGCGCAGCCTGAAGCGGCTCAAGACCGATCGCATCGACCTCTACCTCCTGCATTGGCGCGGGGAGCCTTCGCTCGAAGAGACCCTCGCGGGTTTCGAGGCGCTCAAGGCCTCCGGCGCGATCCGGCATTGGGGCGTCAGCAATTTCGACGTGGACGACATGGAAGAGCTGTTCCGGCTTGCCGGTGGTGCGGCCTGCGCCACCAATCAGGTGCTGTACAATTTGCGGCGGCGCGGCATCGAGGCCGGGCTCCTGCCCTTGTGCCGCGAGCGCGCCGTTCCGCTCATGGCCTATTCGCCCTTCGAGCAGGGGCGGCTGTTGCGCGAACGGGTGCTGACGCAAGTGGCGATCCGCCATCGCGCCACGCCGGCGCAGATCGCGCTCGCCTGGATTCTCCGGCAGGGCGACATGATGGTGATCCCGAAGACCTCGAGCGAGGCGCGGGTGCGGGAGAACAGGGCGGCACTCGATATCGAGTTGACCGAGCGCGACCTTGCCGAACTCGCCAAGGCCTTTCCGCCGCCGAAGCGGCGCCGCCCGCTCGAAGTGCTGTGAGCTGCGTCACTGACGGGCCGCGATTTCCCCGGTAACATGCGCCATGGACGGTCTCATTGGCCAGAGCGACGGGCTCATCCGCTTCGCCATCTTCGCCGGCGTGTTCCTGGCGATGGCGCTGATCGAGCTCGCATGGCCGAAGCGCGAGCTGCTCGTCTCGAAGCGGAAGCGTTGGCTCACCAATCTCGGCATCAGCGCGACCGGAACGCTGCTGCTGCGGCTCATGGCCGCCACGGCCGCGCCAATCGCGGCCATCGCCGCCGCCTTCTACGCCGAGGCGCACGGGATCGGGCTCCTGAACCAGCTCGCCTGGCCCGCCTGGATCAAGATCGCGATCGCTCTCGTCGCGCTCGACCTTGCCATCTGGGCGCAGCACTGGGCCTCGCACAAAGTGCCGCTATTCTGGCGCCTGCATCAAGTCCACCATGCCGACCGCGATATCGACGTGACCACGGCGGTTCGCTTTCACCCGGTCGAGATCGGGCTGTCGATGCTGTGGAAGATCGCGGTCGTGCTACCGCTCGGAGCGTCTCCGCTCGCCGTGTTCCTGTTCGAGGTGATTCTGAACGCCTGCGCCATGTTCAATCACGCCAATATCGCGATGCCGGCAGGGCTCGACCGCGTCCTGCGGCTCTTCATCGTGACGCCCGACATGCATCGCGTGCACCACTCGGTGCTGCGCCGCGAGCACGATTCGAATTACGGCTTCAACCTCTCGATCTGGGACCGGCTGTTCGGCACCTACACCGCGCAGCCGGAGGCCGGGCATCAAGGCATGACCATCGGGCTCAAACCCTATCAGAGCGAGGCACCGGCGCGGTTCGGCTGGTCGCTGCTGTTGCCCTTCGGGCAACAGAAGCCAGAATCCAGAAGCCGGATGCCAGAATCCTAAGGCTTCGTCGCCTGGCCTCTAGAGGAAGCTGATCGGGAAGTAGCGCAGGAATAGCTCCTCGTAGCGTCCGCTCGCATGCACCTGCTCGAGCGCGTAGGTGAGGACCTGCGCGAGCGGGCGGTTCCCCCGCTTCACCGCAATGCCGACGCCCTCGCCGAAGAATTTCGTGTCGAGATACGGCCCGCCGCGAAACTCGCAGCAAGCATCGCTCGTCACCCCGTTCAGCCAGAACGTCATGCCGATCCCGTCGCCGAAGACGAAATCGATGGCGCCGTCCTTCAGCGCCCGCTGCGCGTCCTCGGTCGTTTCAAAAGTCGCAAGCGCGATATTGGGAAAGAACTGCTTGAGATAAGCCTCGTGGCCCGTGTTCTTGGCGACGCCGATCTTCATGCCTTCCAGCGTCTCCGGGCTGATGTCCTTCAGCTCGTTCGTCTTCTTGGCGATGAAGCGGGCGGGCGTGGCGTAATAGCGCGAGGTGAAGTCGGCCCGCGCCAGCGACTCGGCACTGATCCGGATCGAGGCGATGGCCGCATCGGCCTCGCCGTTGTCGAGGCTTGAATAGATCTCGGCCCACTCGACGTCCTTCACCTCGCATTCGACCTCCAGGGTCTCGCAGATGGCCTGGGCAAGATCGACATTGAAGCCGGTCAGCGCCCCGACCTCGTCGAGATAGTGGAAGGGCGGATAGTCGCTGTCGGTGACGAAGCGGAGCTTGGCCAGCCCCTGCAGGTCGGGCTTGGGACGGAGCACGTCGCCCTGCCAGGCGTCGGGGACGATGTCGTTGCGGGCCTGCGCGATAGCGGGGCCTTGCCATAGCGTGACGAGCGCGAGCACAAGCAAAACGGCGGAAACCCAGCAGGGTGTCGCGCGAAAAACCATGAAACGGAGGCTTCGGATCATGCGCCTGTCTTAGCGCCTCATGACGCGGGCTGCCAAGAGCGACCTGACCCCTGCGTCATACCGGCGAAAGCCGGTATCCAGAGCGGCGTGCACTGAGCGTGTTGCCCTGGATTCCGGCGTGCGCCGGAATGACGGAGTCGCCGGGTTGAGCCCGGAGTGGCGCGTGGTGGGGGGTGATCGAGAGAAGGGCTCGGGAATGGCGCGGAGCCTTTGCGTTCGACCCCCCTCCCTGGCCCTCCCCCTCAAGGGGGAGGGAAAGCGCGGTGCATTCTCGCCGCGCTCCGCGTCATAAGCCTGCGTCGCGATTTGGCGCAGAGTTCAATGACATCCAAGCGCTTGTTGAATTGAGTTTTGACTGTGGCCGAACAAACACAGTGTAACCGGAATCCGCCTGCGCGGTTGTGACAACCGTGCCCCCCCCCCCGACTTGGCTAAACTCATGCCCTGGGGTGAATCGGATTCGCGCGGGACCTCAAAGTCCCTCGCGGGCGCATCAACGGCGGGAGGGGGACATGACTGCGATTGCCAATCGTATTGCGTTGTCGGGTGCAATCGGAAGCGAGGGGCGACCGGCTCAAGTCATTCGAACCGGCGCGCGGCGGCTGTTGCTGGGGGCGAGCGTGCTCGCGCTCGTGGCGGCCTCGGCCGTGGTCATAGCGCCGCCTCCGGCTTACGCCGTGATCTGCAACAATAGCGGGGCTGGAGGCAATCCGGTTGGAGACGACGGCGGTGTTGTGGAGAACACAGCCTGCGGTTCGCTCTCCAACGCCAGCGGCGACAACAGCCGCAACACCGCAACCGGCTTCCTGGCCAACGCCAGCAGCGGCACAGACAGCTTCTTCAGCGACAACACCGCGACCGGCCACAACGCCAACGCCAGCGGCGACGACAGCAGCAACGTCGCGACCGGTGCGAGATCCAAAGCCAACGGCGACAACAGCGCCAACATCGCAACCGGCGTCCTCGCCGATGCCAGCGGCGATGGAAGCGTCAACACGGCAATCGGTGGCGATTTCAACCCTGGTGGCGTAGGCGCCAATGCCAGGGGCGACGGGAGCTTCAATACCGCACTCGGCGTTGATTCGAATGCCAGCGGCAACAATAGCCGAAACACCGCGAACGGCGCTTTCGCCAATGCCAGCGGCGACCGTAGCCAGAACGCTGCGACCGGCATTCTCGCCGATGCCAGCGGCACCGATGCCGACAACAGCGGTATTGGCAGCTCGAACGTTGCGTCCGGCTCGGGCGCCAATGCCAGGGGCGACGACAGCCAGAACACGGCAACCGGCGCGGGCGCCAATGCCAGCGGCACCGATGCCGACAACAGTGGTTTTGGCAGCGCGAACGTTGCGGCCGGCTCATTCGCCAATGCCAGCGGCGACGACGCCCGTAACATCGCGACGGGCACGCTCGCGAATGCCAGCGGCAGCCTTAGCCGCAACAACGCCTACGGCGCGGGCGCCAATGCCAGCGGCACCGATGCCAATGGCAACGACATTGGCAGCTTCAACACTGCCGCGGGCACGTTGGCCAACGCCAGCGGCAACGATAGCAGCAACTCCGCAACCGGCGCTAACGCCGATGCCAGCGGCGCCCGTAGCCAGAACGTCGCGACCGGCGCCGGCGCCAGTGCGACCGGCGCAGACAGCTTCAACACCGCGACCGGCGCCGGTGCCATCGCCAGAGGCAACGACACCAATCCCCTCGACTCAAACCCCACCGCCAACTTCGCGGCCGGTAACGGCGCCGATGCCAGCGGCGACGACAGCCGCAACATCGCCATGGGCAGCGGTGCTACTGCGGCCGGCGTCGGTACGACCAACATGGCGATCGGCGCGGGCTCGGCGGCAACCGGCGGCGGCATGGCTATCGGCACGGGCGCGAACGCCGTTGGCGCCGGCGACGTGGCGGTGGGACAGGGGGCAAAGGTCGGGGCCGACAACGGCAGCGCCTACGGCGCGGGCGCGACGGTCGGCGCGGGTCATACCAATGCGGCGGCCTGGGGCGCGGGCGCGACCACGACGCGCGCCAACCAGCAGACCTTCGGCACCGCGAGCAACACCTACACGATGTCAGGCATCACCTCGGGCGCGAGCAAGGCGGCACAAGGGGCGCCGACACATATTGTCACTTCGAATGCCGGCGGCGATCTCGCCGCGTTCACCGCCAACCAGCTTGGATTGGCGACTTCGAGCGACGTGGCTGGCTTGCAGCGCCGCGACAATGAGCTGACGGAAGGCATCGCCACGATCGCGGCGCTGGCTCAGCCGATCCTATTGCCCGGCCAGCACTTCGCCATGCGCGCCGGCTGGGGCACCTATGACGATGCCAATGCCGTCGGCTTCTCGGCCGCGGGTGTGGTCGCGCAGAATATCTTGAGCCAGGGGCGCGGCACGCTCACGCTCGACGGCGGCGTCGGCTTCGGCACCGACGAGGGCGAGGTGGCAGGGCGCGCCGGCGCGACCATCGGCTGGTAGGAGGCACGGTTGCTTCTCGTCCCCGCTCTCCCCTTGGGGAGAGCACGCGCCGCTCTTGCGGCGCGGTGAGGGGGAAGCCACCCCCCACCCGGCGCGCAAGAGCGCGCCGACCTCCCCACGAGGGGGAGGTT
>CAYMJW010000106.1:0-9610 GCA_964390455.1 uncultured Methyloceanibacter sp.
ACGCCGCTGACCGACAAGACCAAGAACATCATTGACGCCAAGGCGCTGACGCAGACGAAGAAAGGTGTGCGCGTCATCAATTGCGCGCGCGGCGGCTTGGTGGACGAAAAAGCGTTGCGCGAGGCGCTCGATGCCGGACAGGTCGCGGGCGCAGCCTTTGACGTCTTCGTAGAGGAGCCGGCGGTGGCCAATCCGCTATTCGGCCATCCCAACGTGATCTGCACCCCGCATCTCGGCGCTTCGACAACGGAAGCGCAGGAGAACGTCGCGCTGCAGGTCGCCGAGCAGATGTCGGATTATCTGCTCAGCGGCGCCATCTCCAACGCGGTGAATTTTCCATCGATCACGGCGGAGGAGGCACCGAAGCTGAAGCCATACATCGCGCTTGCCGAGAAGCTCGGCTCGTTTGCGGGCCAGCTCACGGACAGCGGCATTCTCAAGATTCAGATCACCTACGACGGCGTGGTGGCCCACATGAAAACCAAGGCGCTGACATCGGCGGCGCTGTCGGGCTTGCTCAAGCCGATGCTGGGCCAGGTGAACGTCGTTTCCGCGCCGATCATCGCCAAGGAGCGCGGCATGGTGATCGAGGAGATGACGCGCGAAGGCGCCGGCGATTACGACAGCCTCATCACTATTACCGTGACGACTGAAAAACAATCGCGGCATGTTTCCGGCACCATCTTCGCTGACGGGCGGCCGCGCATCGTCAACATTAAGGGCATCCGCATGGACGCCGAATTCGCGCCTTCCATGATCTACATCACCAACCTGGACAAGCCAGGTTTCATCGGAAAATTCTCTTCCACGCTGGGCGAGGCGGGGATCAATATTGCGACCTTCCACGTCGGCCGTGAAGCACCGGGCGCAAACGCCGTCGCGCTGATCGAGATCGACGGTGAATTGCCGTCCGACGTGCTCAAGAAAGTCCAGGCGCTGCCGCAGGTGCAGTCGGCCAAAACGTTGCATTTCTAGCCGCCCGAGCGGCGACTAAAGACAAGGTATTTCAATGCCTTATTTGTCTGCCATCGGCTGGGGCGGCAGCCGCTGCGCGCCTTGCCTCGCGCAACGGCATCCTTTATCCCAAAGAGGCCTTCAGGCGGGCACGCGTTGAGAGAGTCGGGCTGACGGTCCCGCGCAGGAAGGGTTTTGCATGGCGAATGTTGTCGTTGTCGGGTCTCAATGGGGCGACGAGGGCAAAGGCAAAATCGTCGATTGGCTCTCGGAACAAGCCGACATCGTCGTCCGCTTTCAAGGCGGACATAACGCCGGCCACACGCTCGTTATTGATGGCGTCACTTACAAACTGTCGCTGCTCCCGTCCGGCGTGCTGCGGCCAGGCAAACTTTCGCTCATCGGTAATGGCGTCGTGCTCGACCCGCAGGCGTTGCTCGAGGAAATCGAGCGGCTGGAGAAGCAAGGTGTTCGCGTCACTCCCGACAATTTACGCGTGGCGGAAAATGTCGCGTTGATCCTTCCGCTGCATCAGGAGCTTGATGTTGCCCGTGAGAAAGCGTCGGGCAAGGATGCCATCGGCACTACGGGACGCGGCATCGGCCCGGCTTACGAGGACAAGGTTGGACGCCGCGCCATTCGGCTGATGGACCTCAACGATCTCGATTCACTGGAGCCGAAGATCCAGCGGCTCCTGGCGCATCATAACGCGCTCCGCCGCGGCATGGGAATCAATGAGATCGAGCCGCGCGTTATTCACCATCAGCTTGCCGCCATCGCGCCGTTCGTGTTGCCCTTCATGGCATCGGTCTGGTCGCTGCTCGACGAGAAGCGCCGCGAAGGCAAGCGCATCCTGTTCGAAGGCGCGCAGGGAGCACTGCTCGACGTTGATCACGGCACTTATCCGTTCGTCACCTCGTCGAACACGGTGGCGGCACAGGCCGCGACCGGCTCCGGTTTGGGACCGACG
This sequence comes from uncultured Methyloceanibacter sp., assembly GCA_964390455.1. GTDB lineage: Bacteria > Pseudomonadota > Alphaproteobacteria > Rhizobiales > Methyloligellaceae > Methyloceanibacter. The sequence goes on from CAYMJW010000106.1 coordinate 1,925, forward strand.
GCGATCGATTATGTGCTCGGCATCTGCAAGGCCTATACGACGCGGGTAGGGGCGGGGCCTTTCCCGACCGAGCAGAGCAACGAAATCGGCCAGCGCATCGGAGATCGCGGCAAGGAATTCGGCACCGTGACCGGGCGGCCTCGACGCTGCGGCTGGTTCGATGCCGTCCTGGTCCGCCAGACTGTGCGCACCAGTGGTATTCAGGGTCTCGCCTTGACCAAGCTCGACATTCTTGACGGATTTGATGAAATCAAGGTGTGCATAGGTTATCGCCTCGACGGACGGGAAATCGACTATCTTCCGGCCAGCGAGCGCGCCCAGGCGGAGGTCGAGCCGGTCTATGAAAGCATCGCAGGCTGGACGGGTGCGACGGCTTATGCGCGATCCTGGGCTGATTTGCCCGCTCAGGCGATTAAATATGTGCGCCGGATCGAAGAATTGGTGGGCTGCTCCGTGGCATTGCTTTCCACCAGCCCCGAGCGTGAGGATACAATTTTGATGCAGAATCCATTCGAGGCTTAGGCGAGCCGGCGGCCAGCTGGCAGAAAACGAAATCCGGAAATCGATGACCGACTATTATCCCCTGATAGCCCGCGCCGTGTCCGGCCTCGATAAGAGTACCGGCGAGGCCCGCCGCGCGCTTTATGAGCGCGCCCGCACGGCGTTGCTGGCGCAATTGCGCGGCGTGACACCCGCGCTCAGCGAAGCGGATGTCACGCGCGAACGGCTTGCCCTGGAAGAAGCAATCCGCCGGGTCGAAATGGACGCTGTACGCCGGCCGTCCGGAGAAGCATCGCGGATGGAAATGCCCCCTGCTGCTGATGCGGGGAACCGGGAGCGGCAGCTTGAATCAAACGGGCCCGGCTCGTCGGCACCGAAAATGCCGCCCGCACCGCCAGTGCGCGGACGGCATGAAGAAAAGCGCTTGCCCGGCGACCGGCCGTCGCTGATGGATCAAGGCTTGAAAGGGTTTCGTGACGGCATGGCCGAAAGTGATGATGCCAGCGATAAAGCGTCGCAACCCCCGAAACCCGCTTACGATCCATTTGCCGGCTTTCCGGCGGCATCGCGCGATCCGAGCCGCATCGAACCAGGTTTCGGGGAGGAGTTGCTGCACACGCCACGAGAATTGCCGTCGCCGAAGCCTTCCGAGCCGCGTGTTGGCGCGGCGAAATCTCGTGGCGGTTCGCCGCCACCGCGTCCACCTTTGGACGAGTTTGAGCCGCCCAAGGAAGATGAACCGCGATCTGGCTTCAAATTCACCGCGCGCAAGGCAATCATTGCGGTGATGGTCATTGTGCTGGCGGCCGCTGGTGTCTTCGCCTATCGCGAATGGAGCAGCATCGCCGGCCTCTACCAATTACTACGCGGCCCCGCCACGCAGACGGCAAAGGATACGATGCCAACGCGCCCGAAGATTTCCGATCGGATTGGCGCCGACAATAAACCGGGCGCTTCTCTACAAACGCCAAGTGCCGGTCCGGTGGCAGAGGTGGCGCAACGCGTCGTCCTCTACGAGCAGCAGCCGAGTACGGAAGAGCGAAAACAATATATCGGATCGGTGATCTGGCGGACGGAATCCGGCTCGCCCGGGCCGGGCCTCGCCCCCGATCTCGCGATCAAGGGCGATGTGGAAATCCCCGAGCGGCGGGTGCGGATGAGCTTCACGCTTCGGCGCAATGCCGACCCGGCGCTGCCGGCCAGTCACACTATCGAGGTTCTGTTCAGCACGCCGGCGGATTTCCCGCCCGGAGGCATCGCTGACGTACCCGGCGTGTTGATGGAAGAGGCCGAGCCGAACCGCGGTGGTCCGCTCTCCGGTCTACGGATCAAGGTGATCGAGGGCTTTTTCCTGGTCGGACTCTCCAGCGTGGAATTCGAGGCCCGCCGCAATATCCAGTTGCTCAAGGAGAAATCGTGGGTTCACATCCCGATTTTCTACAAGAACAATCAGCGCGCGCTACTCGCAATCGAAAAAGGCGTGCCAGGCGACCGCGTCTTCGCGGAAGCGTTTGCCGCCTGGCAGCAGTGAAGCTCGAAAAGATCAGTGCGCCGCCGCCGGCTGTGCTTCCGGCGTTTCCATCGTGGCCACGCGGTTTTTCACCGCCTTCTGCACTTTCTCGAAAGCACGCACTTCGATCTGGCGCACACGCTCGCGCGAGACGCCGAATTCTTCCGCCAACTCCTCGAGCGTAATCGGCTCTTCCGCCAGCCGCCGCGCTTCGAAGATGCGGCGTTCGCGGTCGTTGAGCACGGTTAGCGCCTGCGACAGCGCGGAGCGGCGGTTATCGAATTCCTCGCTCTCGGCGAGAATCCGCTCCTGGCTCGGTGCGTCGTCCACCAGCCAGTCCTGCCATTCGCCGGCATCGCCTTCCTCGCGGATCGGCGCGTTGAGCGACGTGTCGCCGCCAAGACGGCGGTTCATGTCAACGACGTCCTGTTCGGTCACGCCAAGGCGCTTGGCGATCAGCTTGACCTGATCCGGCCGCATGTCGCCTTCATCGAGCGCGGAAATCTTGCTCTTGGCCTTGCGCAGATTGAAGAACAGCTTTTTTTGGTTAGCCGTGGTGCCCATCTTCACCAGCGACCACGAGCGCAGGATGTATTCCTGGATCGCCGCCTTGATCCACCACATGGCGTAGGTGGCGAGGCGGAATCCTTTTTCCGGCTCGAAGCGTTTCACCGCCTGCATCAGGCCGACATTGCCTTCGGAAATAACTTCCGCGATCGGCAAGCCGTAGCCGCGATAGCCCATGGCGATTTTGGCAACCAGGCGCAAATGGCTGGTGACGAGCCTGTGGGCGGCGTCGCGGTCACCGTGCTCGCGCCAGCGCTTGGCCAGCATGTATTCTTCCTGCGGCTCCAACATCGGGAACCGCCGGATTTCTTCCATATAGTGGGTAAGGCCGGATTCGGCCGTGAAGATCGGCAACGCCGCAGAACGGGCCATAATAGCGCCCTCCAAAGTTGTGCCCCCAGTGACCGGCGGGCGGTTGACGCCGCCGCTCCAAGAGCCGACGGCGCAATCCAATGCTGCGATGGCGAGAGAGCCTATCGCGCCTGCAGCATATAGAAGCGATGGGGGTTTAGGAAGATCATCCCCGCATACGTCGCTTGCACTTTTGCTGCGGCCGCCGGCCCACAAGCCTCTGATATGCTTTACGTAAATCGGCGTGCAGAGGTTACATCCGCGTCCTTCTGTCGCCAGCAGGACGGGGTGTAAACCCCCGAAATCGGCGGCCAGTTCCACTTACCGGGCTAGGGGACCAGTTTTAGGCCCCGCCAGGGGCAGCCAGGGACTTCACCAGGGCCGCCAGATCGGCCGGAAGCCTGCTCTCAAACAGCAGATTCTCGCTGGTTACCGGATGGCTGAAGCCGAGCCGGTAGGCATGCAGCGCCTGCCGCCCCAGGGCAGCCAGCGCCTCGCGGGTGGTGGGTGACAGGTGCGTTGCCTTGGTCTTGAAGCCACGGCCGTAGGTCTCGTCGCCCATCAAGGGATGACCGATATGGGCCAGATGCACCCTGATCTGGTGCGTGCGCCCGGTCTCCAACCGGCAGGCCAGCAGGCTGGCGACAGGCCGCCCATCGTTTCCCTGGTAGCGCTGCAAGACCTCCCAATGGGTCACGGCCTCGCGGCCGCCTTTGCGCACCATTCGCCGGTCGCGCGAATGCGGATGCCGCGCAATAGGCGCGTCTATGCTGCCTTTCGGGCGTTCCGGAGCACCCCAGACAAAAGCGAGATAGCCGCGATCAAGCGGGCCGGTCCGGCCATGATCGGCAAACTGGGCGGCGAGCGCGCGATGGGCGCGATCATTCTTGGCCACCACCATCAGGCCGGTGGTGTCTTTGTCGAGCCGGTGCACGATGCCCGGCCGCTTGACACCGCCGATCCCGGAGAGGCTGTCGCCGCAATGGGCGATTAGCGCGTTGACCAGCGTGCCGGTCCAATTTCCTGCTGCGGGATGCACGACGAGGCCGCTCGGTTTGTCGATGACAAGAAGATCGTCGTCCTCGAACACGACTTTCAGCGGGATATTCTCGGGCTGCGGCTCCGCCGGCATCGCCTCGGGGACCGCCACGAGAATTGTCTCGCCGGAATTGACGCGGTAGCCGGGATCGCGGATCGTGCGCCCGCCGGCCGTCACGACGCCATCGAGGATCAGCGCTTTCAGGCGCGAGCGCGATAGATCTTCGATGCGGGCGGCGAGCACGCGGTCGAGCCGCTCGCCGGCTTCCTCCGCGGCGATCACAACTTTTTCGCTGCGCCCTTGCATCTCGCTCATGAGCTATTCCTTGCCCGACGCCGACGAACCGATCGATCCCGCCAACGCCCGCCTCGTCGCTCGCATGCGGCGGCTGATGCTGATTTCCGGCTTGACCACGCTCGTCGGCATCGCCGCCGTTCTCGGCGTCATCGGCTATCGTGTTTTGAAGAACGAGGAAAGGACCGCCGCGCCCGCCGACGTCACCGCCTTGCTGCCCAAGGGGGCGCGTATTCTCAGCACCGCCGCAAATGACCACCATATCGTGGTTACCATTGAAACCGGCGGCACCATCGAAATCCGCAGCTTCAACCTGAAGACAATGCTGCCGGAGGGCCGGCTCAGGTTCAAGAATGAGCCGTGAAAACCGCAGCTTTCAGGCGGCCGCGCTTGCGCCCTTAGCCCAAGCCCTTTAATTGAGAACTGCCGCAGCTCCCTTCGTCTAGCGGCCCAGGACGTCGCCCTCTCACGGCGAAAACAGGGGTTCGAGTCCCCTAGGGAGCGCCACGTTCAATCGCCACGTGTCCCGCGAGAGCAGCGGCTTGCGGCTATTGCGGTTCCCCACGATCTGCTAACCTTACCGATCAAATAGAGAGCACAGGCGGCATCATGCAAGCCGGGCATCTCGATTGTTGGGGGCGGGGAATCCCATTTGCGTTGTTGCTGGCTGCGGCCGTCCTGACGGCCGGCGGCGGGATGCCGGCTATCGCAACGGCGACCGACACGCCAGGCAACGGGCCCGCCGTTCGCTCTCCGCTTGAAATGTTGTTGGCTCAGAAGGCCACAGACAAGAAGCCGGCGGCGACGCAAAAGCAGGAGCAGACTTATTCAAGCGCCGCCGATGCCGAAAAGGATTGCGCGGGCAACGACACCGATGCCCGGATCAAAGGCTGCACCTACCTGATCGAGAAGGCGAACCTGCCGGCCAACAGGCTGGCAGCGGCGCTTGCCGTTCGCGGCTACGCTTATCTTGTCAAGCAAGATAGAACCCGCGCGATCCTTGATTTCGATGCATCGCTCAAGGCGGTGCCGGACCAATTGCAGATCTACCTCTATCGCGGATTGGCTTATCGCCTGATTGGCGACTATCCGCGCGCCGTTGCCGATTTCACCAAGGCGATTGCGCTTGATCCGAAATCGGCCGGTCCTTACGCCGACCGCGGCATGGTTTTCGGCGCCAACAAAGAAAATGAGCGCGCGCTGGCCGATTTCGCCAAGGCCATCGAGCTTGCCCCCAATGACGCGTTTGCCTATGCCGCGCGCGGCGCGCTCTACGCCGGACAGGAAAAGGACGATCTGGCGCTGGCGGACTACAACAAAGCCGTCGAGCTCAACCCCAAGGACGCCGGGGTCCTGCGCGAGCGCGGCAATTTGTTGCTCAGTGTGGGAGAGCACGACAAGGCGATCGCCGACTTCAACCAGTCGATCAAGCTCTATGCGAACGACTGGCGTCCGTTTCGGGATCGCGCACTGGCCCATGCGGTGGCGGGCAATTATTCGCTCGCACTCGCAGACCTCGACCTCATAGCAAAAGCCTATCCGAATTTTGCCGAAGTGTACCGCATCCGCACCGCCATCCAGGAAAAGCTTCAGCGCTATGACCTCGCACTTGCGGATTTCGGCAAGCTGCTGGAAATCAATAAAAGCGACGTGGAGGCTCTTATCGGCCGTGGCCGCTTGCTCGCCGTTTCAGGTAAAGCGGAGCAAGGCTTGGCCGACGCCGAGAAGGCGGTCGAACTTGCCTCGGACCGGCCCGAGCCCTATCTCGGCCGCGCTTTTGTCCGCGCCCGCCTCAAGCGATCGGACGATGCGATGAAAGACGTTGACATCGCCATTGCGCTCGACCCGGCCAGTGCGACAGTGCGGATCGACGCGGCCACGGTCCTGTTGGAGCTCGGCCAGCCCGCGGGCGCAATTGCAAACCTCAATTCGGTGCTTGGCTCCACGCCGGGAAATGCCCAGGCGTTGGAGAAGCGTTGCGGCGCCTATGCGGCGTTGGGCGACAAGGTTCGCGCTCTGGCAGACTGCCAAAAGGCCATCGCTATCAGACCTTCGATTGAAGCTTATCTGCTGCGCAGCAGCCTGCAGGCTACTCCGTATCTCGCCATTCGCGATCTCGAGCGCGCCCTGAAACTAAATTCCGATCTCGCCGCCGCGCAGAGCCGACTCAAGAGCATCGTTGCAGACGCGACGAAAACGCTCGCGGCTAAGCCCGACTTCAGCGAGGCTTATGGCGTTCGTGGCTGGGCGGAACTGGCGTTGGGGCAGCGCAAAGAGGCGTCCGAGGACCTCACGAAGGCCGCCGACCTCAAGTCGAAAGATGCGCGGGTTTATCTCGGCCTCGGCATGCTCGCGGAGCTGGACAGCAAAGCGGATGTTGCGGCTCAGCACTATGACAAGGCCGTTGAATTGGACCCGGCGCTCGCCGAGGCCTATGCCCAACGCGGCATGCTGCGTGCCCGCAATACAAAATATGGCGAGGCCATGCTCGATCTGGCGGAGGCCATTCGGCTTGAGCCAGACCAGCGCGAGACCAAGGGCTTCGTCAATCAGATGCTCTTTCCGGTCACTATGACCATGCGCATGCAGCCGAAAAATGTGAGCCTACCCGTCGGCCTCGCTATGGTCTATGCCGCGCTTGGCGACCCGGACAAGGCACTTGAAACCATCAACCAGGCCGATGCACTGACTCCTGGCAGCGCAGACGTTCTATTCCGTCGCGCGCAGATTTATCAGCAGAAGGGCGATCGTGCCCGGGCGATTGCCGATCTGGAAAAGGCCCAGACAGCCGATCCGGGCAATGGGCGGATCAAGAATCTCTTGGAGCAAGTCCGCAAGTCAGGCGGCTAGGGCGTGCCGGCGCATTGCGCCACTGAGGAGATGGTTCGATGAAATCCTATGGGCCGATAATTATTTCAGCTTTATTGACGGCATGGGTACTCGCGCTGCCTGGGGTGGCGAAGGGGCAAGAGGCCGACGTCGCCGCCATGATGGCAGAGATCGGCCAATTGACGGCTGAGAAAGAAAAGAATGTCGAGCAGATCAAGATTGACTTACGAGCCGTTCAGGAAGGCTCGCGCGAAGATGCGAGCAAGCAAGTCGAACGCCAAAAAGTGACAGCGGAAAGCGCCCAAAATACAGGCGAGGCCAGGAGTCTTATCAGCCGATATGGCGGCAAGGGGGACCCAGCAACGTCGAATTGGGTGGTCAACTGCAACAAGGACGCAGGCTGCTTGTCGCAGCTCAATGCGATCAACTCGCGTATCAGTGCGACGAATGCCAAAAGGGACGCTTTGAGAGCGGTCTCCAGCGCGCTTGATGAGAAGAGCAAGGCCGTTGCCGACAAGCAACGGCGCAACCGGGAGATCGACCTTCGCATCAGCCTTTTGAAGCAGCAGATAGCGTTCAAAAAGGCGAACGCGAG
>CAYMJW010000107.1:0-9169 GCA_964390455.1 uncultured Methyloceanibacter sp.
CGCGGAAGCCGAACTTGCGATAGAAGGCGATTGCCCTGGGATTGTGCTCCCAGACTCCCAGCCAGATGCAGTCAGAACCGCTTTCGACGGCCGCCGCAATGACCTGGCGCATCAAGTCGCCGGCGACGCCGCGGCCGTGCCACTCGCTGGCGACGTAGATCCGGTGCAGTTCGGCTGGCCGTTCAGCCCGGACACTGCTCGAGGGGTGCATGGGCCGGAGTTGCGCGAACCCGACCAGCTTGCCGCCGGTTTCAGCCAGCAGGGTGATCAACTGCGGATCGGCGATCTCCCCGCCCTGTATGCCAGCCCCGAAGTTCTGCGCGCAATGCTGGTCCAGGTTTTCCTGCGAATTGTCCGCGGCGAATGCCTCGCGAAAGGTACTTTCTGCCAGCGCAGCCAGGGCAGCGGCATCCGCCGGCATCGCTCGTCGGATCGCGATCATGGCGATGACTTGCGGGCCGCCCGGATGTCCTTCTTCGTCATCTGCGGCAAGTCATCGGCGATGTGGTCCCACGGCGCCTTGAAGTCGATATAGATGTGCTTGTCCGGCCTGATCTGCGGATCGTCGTCGAGAGCGCCCGCCGGTATCTCGAACCAGGGCTCCCCGGTCCGCGACGGGTTTGGGAGCTGCGAGCCGCAGCGGCTGCAGAAGCTGGTGTCGTAGGCCGGGGGCGATTCGCTGACCGGACGCTCATATGTCTTGATCAGCTCCGCGCCTTGAACGAATCGGAAATCCTCGCGGCGCACGCCGAGCCAGGTGAGATAGGCGGACCCGCTGGCCTTGCGGCAGCGGCTGCAATGACACAGCTCGAAGGGCCCGACCGCGCGGTCGATCTCGAATTCGACGGCGCCACAGAGGCAGCTACCCCGGATCATGGCCCACCTCCTTCATTCGACGGCGGATCGGATCGTACCTCGACGACGAAGGCGAGCGACTGACCGAGGTAGCGGCCGGTGATCTCCCAGCAGCCGGCCGACGGGAACTCGACTGCGACGAGCATCGCCCATCCGCCGAGAGACGGCGATTCCGCGCCGGTCGGCGCGGAGATGTCGGCCCTGGCATTCGGGTCGGTCAGTTTCCTGGCCGAAACGCTCAGCTTGGACTCGAGCCCGGGCTTGAAACCGACGCTCCACCAGAACAGCTTGTCGCGATAGTCGTGCTCGGGCCCCATCCCGCGCCAGATGCCGTCCGGCCGCAGCATGACCGCAAGCGTTTCGCTGCCGTACCAATGGTCGGAGGACGGAAACGGCTCGCCAAGGAGATCGGTCGATGGAACCGTTCGCGGGCATTGGCCAGGATCCTGTGACCAGGAAGGGGCGGCGAAGGAGGCCGCAATCAGGAACAGTACGAGTGTGACGAGAAGCCGCTGCATCGCAGCGTCAGATGTCACGCCGCATCTGGCCACGACCAAGCCACAACGCAACAACCAGTGCCGTTCCGGCAACGACATCGGCCCAGAAGACCCGTTGCAGGGCGGCGTTGAGTTCGTGCAGCGGCATCGCCAGCAACAGAAAGGACACGACACTCACGAGGCCAACGGTTGCTGCCAGGACGCGAAGTGCCGGGCGAAATGCGGCGACCAGCAGCAGACCACCCACCACACCGAAGAGTACGGCCCTGTGGCGCATCAGGAGCAACAGATCCGTTCCTTCGAAGGAAATCTGATACAGCGACCGAAGTCGTTCCACGCCGAGCACCCCAATCAGCGGTGTGACCTTGATAAGGCCGGCGAGGACAAACAGAGCGGAGACGAAGTGGCGCATGTGCTCAGCGTGACATCTAACGGCTAAGCTGAGGTGCGTTTGAAGCGACGCGCACTTTTGCAACGGCAAGAGTGCGCAGCGGGCCAGACGTCACCTGCGGCGATTTGTTGGGCGCCGGCGCGCCCAAGCCCGGAATCATGGAATCTCCCGCTCCAGCAACCGCACCATTTCCTCGGCCACCAAGGCAGCGGATGGCAGGAACATGGTTGAAACGATGCGTTGATCGACAACGACCGCATGCTTGTCGGCCAATGTTTCCTTGTTTTGAGCCAGTGCCCCATTCTTGCGGAGTTGATCCTCGACAAGAAACGGCAACAAGCTGCCTTCCTTGGCCCATGACTTGTCACGCTCCGTCGAGTTCGGGAACCCGGCCACACGCTTGCCTTGCACCAGATAGCTGCCGCTCTTGAGCTTGGCGTTGGCAAATCCGCCTGGACCATGTCCGCAGCCGCCCACGACGCCGCCATCTTCGTAGATGCGACCAATGAGGTTCATCAGTTCTTCGTTTGAAGCAACGTCGAACAATGTGCCGTAGCCACCACCGACATAAACGGCCTGATACTGGGCAGCATCAACTTGACCGGGTTTCAGCGTGTTTCCAGCCTTGCCCAAGAAGTTCTCGTACTTGATGGCATAGCTGCTGATGCCCAGGGGCTCCATCATGAACTCGACCGGGCCACCTTGAGGCGAGACGAAATCAACCTCGTAACCGTGCATTACGAAGACATGGAAAGGCGGCGCATATTCCCAGAGGTTGTTGCGTGCGTCGTGCTGCTCGGGATCGCCCATGTCGAGCATGTTTGAAACAACAAAGAGAACCTTGTTTTTCGCGGCAGCGAATGCCGCAGCCGGGGCGAACACTGCTGCAAGCAAGCAACAAGCAAGCGCCAAAGCATGCGATTTCTTCGTCCAAACTTTCACGATCAATGGATTCCTTGTTTTGGTGCCCGACGACCGCGGCATCGCATGGTGAGGTTTCACGCCTTGCCGCGTGGGATCGGAGACTTGGCAAGACGCTCTGCCATGCGGGTCTGCCAACCGGGACCGGTTGCGCGCCAACGCTTCACCACCTCAGGCGGCAGGCGAAGAGAAATGAGTTGACGCGGATTCGGAGAGCGCGGCCTGCCGCCCTTGCTGACGACGGCACGGCCCAACATCTCCTCGGTCAGTTCCGGGAGTTCCTTGTACTCCGAGCGTCGGATGCGGTGCGCGTCAACGCGCTTTAGATCCGAGCCCAAAGTACGGCGCGAGGCGGTCTTGCTCACGTCGATTGGCCTTTCTCATGCTGAAGCGGATCGTAGGCGATGCCCATGGTTAGTGTAGATACAATAACTACCCGGGGCAAGGTCGGCTGAATTTCGAGCGCGAACCGTTGGATACGCGCTCAAAAGTGAAACCTAAGGTCCGCGATCTGCAAGCGGCGTGCCGACGCGCGACGACCGCTGCGTCACATAGTTCGATCGCAGCCGGTCACTGCGAATTGCCGCACCACTGACTCTCGCATGGCTCACCGTCGTTGTTGCCGTCCATCTCAACATTTGGGCAGTTGCGCAGGAAAAACTCCGCCTCTTCACAGGAGGTCATTTGGGAACAGCGCGTGCGGCCGTCGCAATTGAACTGGGAGGTAGCGTCCGTAGCGAGTTGGTCAGTGACTTCATCAGCCCCAGAGATCGTGGGCGCAAGTGACTCAGGCGTTGGAGGTCCAACCGCGCGCGTGTACGCGAACCAGCCTACGAGCGCGAGTGCGATGAGAACTAGCGTATTCTTCATTGCGTGCTAAGGCTTCAAAAGTTGTGATCTAACGTTCCGGTTCAGCGGCGGGCCGCGCAGCGGACCGACCGCTGCAACTCGTTGATAGATGCAGACTAAGGTTTCGGAAGTCCAAGTTTTAGGCTCTCGGGATAGTCCCAAATTTTGTCGTCGATGGCTTTTCGGAAGTCCTCGGAGTGTGCCCTCAGCCACGCTTTCGCCACTTCGTCCTGAATTGGGCCTGGAGACTTGGACAAGCCAATCGATGCCCGCTTCCCTGCTACCTCGCGCATGCACAAGAATAGCTCGCAGTAGATCATGTCAAGAATAGTTCCCAGAATACTGCCGTCCCGGAAATTGACCGGAGTTCCTTGAAGTAGCAGAAAGAACCGTTTGTTGTTTGGCTGCGTGAACCTCCACACAACGTTTGAGAACTTCTCCAGCGTGCACGCGCCCTCGAAATCTGCCAATGCAAACTCCACGGCCTTCGAACTTGCACTGACAAGAATCGCGCCATCTTTGATGAAAGGCATGTCTACCAAGCGAATCGAGGTCTGACCTGTGCATCCGACCACCAAGTCGCTTTCTGGTAGCAAATCATGTAGTGGCCTCGGATAGAACCCCTCAACCTTGGCGGTCATGTCCTTGGCCGGATTGATGTCGTAAATCGAAACGACCGCCTCTCTGCCCTTGAGCGCGACGGCCGCTGACCGGCCGATTTTGCCGAACCCAATGACTGCACTGTGTAAACCCTGACAGATCGCAGCGAACTCCTCACGCAATATCCTCTCAACGCTGAACAGCACCGCATCTCCGATGATAGAGTCCTCAACCGCCTTGAGCGGGCTCTGCGCCATCGATAAGACAGGAATCGGGTGTGGACCCGTGCTTTCGTACAACCAATGGCCGTTGTTCGTATCCTCCACGACGCCCAAGAAGTGAGGGAACGCAGCTAGTCGGGCCGATGCCTTCGCGAGATAGCCGCCCACCTCCTGAACCAGCAGTGGAGTCGCCGCCTCCTTCAGCGCTTCCATCACTTGGCGTTCGGATTCAACAAACGTGTCGGGAATGGACGTCGGCACAACAACCGTGAACCCTTTGGACCTCAGGGATTGCACAGCGGTGGAAGAGGCCGAATAGGGAATCGCCACGACTCGCGCGACCGGAAATACGGAGTGAACGGCTTCCACGTATGCGACTGCCGTGTCGAGCACATGCGTAATTAGGACTGACCGCGCCCTGTCTGTTGGTGGCACTGTCCCGAGCAACTCCGTCAGCGCTGGCAAATCAGCACCGAATTTCGGAGTGTCAGGAGCGCCAAACGTCTTCAGAAATGCTGTAGACAATCTCATCAGTGCTCCTTGAGCATCTAACGCCCAGGATCAGCGGCGGCGCGCTGCCGTACGTGCCTTGGCACTTTTGTTTACAACTGTCCTCTGCAACCGGCCGTTATGCGCGGCCGCGATACGCGGGAGGCGCGCTCCAGCCGCGTGTTGTCTTCAAGGATCCCTACGCTCCCGGATGAATCTCTAGGAGTTCGCAAAAAGCCGCACGAACGTATGTGTGAATGCGGAGGACTTCCGACCTCTCTGTAGGAGTATGCGTCGAGATGCTTGACCGAGTATAGACGGAGCGTACGAAGCCACCCACGATCTCGTCGACCGCCTCCACAGACTGTTCTGGAGTCATGCTCAACGAATTGGAGATCCCTCGTTTCCTTAGGATATATCGGACCTTTTGCTTCATCGTTGGACCGCGTTGATCCTTTTCAAGCTTGAATCCCTTTTCTGACGCCACATCGGCGTCCGGCGCAAGATGATCGAGCGTTTCCCTTAGGCTCTCACGAAGATCCGTCGCGGGACCTCGCCACGAAAGCCGCTCGGGACCTGCCAGATCCCGAAGCGCTTGTTCGTACGCTCGTGCCGCAGAAGGTAGAACTCGCGCCAGCGTTCGCACGATGGATGCGTCGGTTGGCTCGAATGGGCGGGACGCGGAGAGACTCTGGGTTGATAGCGCCAATTTCTCTGCAATGGCGATAGTAGCGCCAACGGATTTGAGGACGTTCTCGTATGTTCCCTTCGCACTCAGCTTGCGCGATGTCTCCAGGAGAGCATGCATTGCTTCGTCTAGTGCTTGTATAACGTCACCGCGGAGCCCACCAATTCGAAGTTGCTCGCGCAACTCTCGGAAGTACGAATCAACTATCGCTCTAGCCTCATCGCGATCCGAAGCACGGCGGACTTGCGGAGAGTCAAGTGATTTGACGGATCTGCGAAGTCCGTTTGCACGCTGGCCCAGAGCTCGAATCAGCTCGAGCATTTCGAGTTACGCAGTCTTTTTTCGAGGAAGATTGTGGACGACCAGATTGTGACCAACGGGATTCAACTTATAGCGACCTCGAGAAACGGAGTCCAAATACCCCGCGGCCTTAGCATCGATGAGCACTTGGTCCATGCGCTTGGGGAGCTTGAAATTCGCTTGCTTGAAGTACTTTTCTAGCTGGGCCTTAGTGACGTCTGACGCGCGTTCAGGGGGCGCGGCGAGAGAGTCGAGGTAGTACGCGACGATGCATGCCATCTCTATCGCATTGCTCGGTTGTTTCTGTTCTTTGAACGATCGGATGTCTTGTCCAGCTACAGCAAGACTCGCAGCAGGCGCCGGACTTTGCGTAGTGGCTGCCTGCGGTTGGGGTTGTGCGGGATTCGGCGGGGACGAAATCGTTGCATCTTGTAGTCCAAGATGCGCGCAAGCGGCGCGTATGGCTGTCAGGCGAGCAGCCTCTTCGAGTGGCTCGAGGGCCGATATGACTTCGTCGATCGCTTGTCCGAGGGATCTTTTGGTGCCCATCATCATTAGTCCTCTAGAGCTGTCAGTAAAGCGTACCGCGCCGCGGCAACAGAAAGCGCTTGCGCTGCTCGACCCGCACGCGAACGTCTGTTAGCGCATAACGTTTGCGATCAGCGGCGGCACGTAGTCGGTGCGCCGCTTGCTGATCGAAGCCTCCGGGAGCTGCTTGCAGTTCCTGCAAGCGGCGTGACGACAAGGGCCGACCGCTGCATCGCATTGTTAGACGACAGTACTATCACGGAACTTAGGTGCGCCAAACTCAACACGGCCACCTCCCTTGTGTGCGTCAATCTGAACATGCAATGCATCAATTAGGCACAACAGGGCCTTGAAATGGATGCCCGAACTGGTAGGCGCTTCCATGGTTTCGTAGATATAACGCCAGGACGTAAACACATCTCGAAGGTGCGACAGTGCAAGATCAATTGTGGGAAGGTCTGGCGCCGCAGCCGCTGGGATTGAGGCTGAGTCATGACCTGCGGCAAGCGCGAAATGCACAACATTCATAGGCAGGTCGCGCCGATACATCTCGCCATAAGTCGTTCCTAGAGAATCACGGCTTGCGGCTGGTAGGGACTGGTATATCTTCACAAGATCGTGTTCATGCGGGTAGATGTGGAAACTCTGAAAGTGAACCACCTTCAGGAACAACTCTGCAGCGAAGGCGAGGGATGTCGCGGCAGGGACTGCGTGATGCACGTGTTCCACGTAGCTGGCCGACTGCGGCTCATTCCTTGATTTAGCAGCAACTGCCTGCAACGTGTTGAACTGCTGCAAACCGGCGTCGGCATGGGCCTGCGCGACCGCTCGAGCCATGGCCACTGTCAGCAATTTGAATGGGGCGCCCATTACTGTCGTCTAACGTCCAATTGGATGTCATTAAATGACGCAGTGTTTTACGCCATTTCGGCCTTTCAATCACCTGGACGAGCGTAAGTGCCTGACTTACTGAGGCGCCTTACCGCTGCGATGCCCGCCATTCCGGCGCCACGAAGTACGGCTCCGCAGCCGCCGCCAGCAGCGGCTTTCCGAGGATCTGATCCGCCAGCTTCTCCGCCAGCATGATCGTGGGCGCATTCAGGTTGCCTGTGGTGATCGACGGCATGATCGAGGAGTCCACGACGCGCAGGCCGTCCACGCCGATCACCCGCGCATCGCTGTCCACGACGGCTGCCGGATCGTCGCGCCGGCCCATCTTGCAGCTGCACGACGGGTGGTAGGCGCTCTCCACCTTCGCCCGCACGAAGTCATCGATCGCCTCGTCCGTCACGCAGTCCGCGCCCGGCTGGATCTCGCGCCCGCGGTAGGGATCGAACGCGCGCTGCGCAAAGATCTCGCGCGTGAGCCGCACGCAGGCGCGCATCTCGACGAGGTCGTCCGGATGACTCAGGTAGTTGAACCGGATCTTCGGCTTCGCGAACGGGTCCGCCGCTGCGAGCCGCACCCAGCCGCGGCTCTGCGAACGCATCGGGCCGACGTGCGCCTGGAAACCGTGTTCCTTCGCCAGCGAGGAGCCGTCGTAGGTGACGGCGAGCGGCAGGAAGTGGAACTGGATGTCGGGATATGGCACGCCGGCGCGGCTCCTGATGAAGCCGCCGGTCTCGAAGTGATTCGTGGCGCCGAGCCCGTCCTTGAACAGCATCCAGCGCAGGCCGATCCGCGCCCGCGCAAGAAGCCCCATGGCTGAATAGAGCGTGATCGGCTGCGTGCAGGCGACCTGGAAATAGAACTCGAGGTGATCCTGGAGGTTCTCGCCGACGCCCGGCAGGTCGCGCACGACCGCGATGCCGTGCTCGCGCAACTCGGCGGCGGGCCCGATGCCGGAGAGCTTGAGCAGCTTGGGTGAATTGATCGAACCGGCGCTGACGATGACTTCGCGTCGCGCGTGCACGGCCTGCGTGACATCGCCGCGACGGTACTCGACGCCGACGGCGCGCTGGCCTTCGAACAGGATCCGGGTTGCAAAAGCCTGCGTGCGCACGGCGAGGTTCGCGCGCGTCAGCGCGGGGCGCAGGTAGGCATTCGCCGCGCTGCTGCGCCGCCCGCCGCCGACGGTCATGTCGAGGCGGCCGAATCCTTCCTGCTGGTAGCCGTTGATGTCGGCGGTGCGCGGATAGCCCGCCTGCTCGCCGGCCGCGAGCCAGGCGGCGTGCAACGGGTTCGACAGGGTGCCGTAGCTGGTTTGCAGCGGGCCGGAATCGCCGCGATAGGCATCGCCGCCTTCGGCGCGCGTCTCGGCCCGGCGAAAATAGGGCAGCACGGCTGCGTAGTTCCAGCCGGCCGCGCCTTCCGCTTCCCAGCGGTCGAAGTCCTGCGGATTGCCGCGCACGTACACGAGGCCGTTGATGGACGAGGAGCCGCCCAGCACCTTGCCGCGCGGCGTGTGCAGCCGCCGCCCGCCGAGGCCGGGCTCGGGCTCGGTGTAATAGCGCCAGTCGTACTTCTCCATGCCCATCGGGATGGAAAGCGCGGTCGGCATCTGCACGAAGATGGAGCGGTCCGAGCCGCCGTACTCGAGCAGCAGCACGCTCGTGCGGCCGTCCTCCGTCAGCCGGCTGGCGAGCACGCAGCCCGCCGAGCCCGCGCCGACGATGACGTAGTCGAACTCCTCAGTAGGGCGCATCGATGTCGCCCTTGGCGACGTACACGCTCTTCAGCTGCGTGTAGTGCTCCATCGCGGCGCGGCCGTTCTCGCGGCCGAGGCCGGAGAGCTTGACGCCGCCGAAGGGCAGCTCGATCGGGGTCACGTTGTAATGGTTGATCCAGCAGGTGCCGGCCTCGAGGCGCGCGATCACGCGATGCGCGCGGT
>CAYMJW010000108.1:0-9152 GCA_964390455.1 uncultured Methyloceanibacter sp.
AGAAGGCGGGGCTTGCGCGGCGCGGTTGCTTCGCGTCAATCTGACGGCAGCTGGAACGGGGGAACCGGCCATCTGGCTCGAGGAACAATTCAAGGAGATTGCGGAGTTTGTCGCCCTCGCCATCGAGGCGGGCGCCGTTCTCGTCGTCGCTTTCGGTGCCCTCCAGGCACTCGTTTCCGTCGTCGCCGTAGTCGTTGCACGATCGGCCAGCGAGATGCGGGGCCGGCAGATCTGGATCAGGTTCGCGACCTGGATCTTGCTCGCGCTCGAATTTGCCCTGGCCGCCGATCTCGTGCGCACGGCGGTTGCGCCGACCTGGGACGACATCTCGAAGCTCGCCGTGATCGCCACCATCCGCACCATGCTCAATTACTTTCTGGCGAAGGACATCGCGGAGTTCGACCGGATGCAGCAATCGGGCGGAAACCCGCCCTCGGGGCAAATCGCCCCCTAATCGATTGGACCCCCGCCCGATAATGTGTTTGAGTGAGTCGAAGCCCCACAAAACGGGGAAAAACGGGCTTAGGGCGGCCTCCGCCCTGTCATAAGACCATGGTATCAATGAAAACCGCAGCGCCACGGCACGGCGCCCGGGTGCGGTTTTTTGTGCGGGGTGGAGATCACCTCGCCTGGGATTGAGGGATGATCGACAAGACAAGCACGAGCCGACCGCGCTTTCAGCTCATCCTAATTAAGCCGTCGCATTACGACAACGACGGCTATGTGGTGCAATGGCTGCGTTCGACCATGCCGTCGAACTCGCTCGCCGCCGTCTACAGCCTTGCGCTTGGCGCGGCCGAGCGGCAGCTGCTCGGCCCCGACCTGCCGATCGACGTCATGGCTATGGACGAGACCAATACCCGCGTGCGCCCGCACGAGCTCGCGCGGCGCATCGCCGAGAATGGCGGCCGCGGTCTGGTCGGCATCGTGGGCGCTCAGTCGAACGAGTTTCCCCGCGCCGTTGACATCGCCCGTCCTCTGCGGGCGGCCGGCATCCAAGTCATGATTGGCGGTTTCCACGTCTCCGGCTGCCTCGCCATGCTGAAAGAGCTGCCCGAGGACATCAAGGAGGCGCAACGCCTTGGCGTCTCGATCTATGCCGGCGAGGCCGAGGAGGGATTGGACGAAGTGCTTCTCGACGCGGCAAACGGCGCGTTGAAGCCGCTTTACGATCACATGAAGCACCTGCCGGATATCGGCGACATCGCCGCCCCGCCCTTCTTGCCCATCGATTTCGTCCGCCGCACCATCGGCAATGTGACGAGCTTCGACGCCGGGCGCGGCTGCCCCTTCCAGTGCTCGTTCTGCACCATCATCAATGTTCAGGGGCGGAAGTCGCGCTATCGCTCGCCCGACAGCGTCGAGCAGATCATCCGCATGAATGTCGCCCAGGGGATCAACCGCTTCTTCATCACCGACGACAATTTCGCCCGCAACAAGGACTGGGAGGCGATCTACGACCGCATCATCAAGCTGCGCGAAGAGGACGGCCTTGACGTCCGCTTCTGCGTCCAGGTCGACACGCTCTGCCATCGCATCCCGAACTTCATCGACAAGTCGCGCCGCGCCGGCGTCACCCGCGTGTTCATCGGGCTCGAGAACATCAACCCGGCCAATCTGATCGCCGCCAAGAAGCGACAGAACAAGATCACCGAGTACCGCAAGATGCTGCTCGAGTGGAAACGCGTCGGCATCATGACCTATGCCGGCTACATCCTCGGCTTCGAGAACGACACGCCGGAGTCGATCCGCCACGATCTGGAAATCATCAAGAAAGAGCTGCCGCTCGACATGCTCGAGTTTTTCATCCTCACGCCGCTTCCGGGTTCGGAGGACCACAAGGTGCTCGCGGACAAGGGCGTGTGGATGGACCCCGATATGAACAAATACGACGTCGAGCACGTCGTCACCGCCCATCCGAAGATGAGTCAAGCGGAGTGGACCGAGGCCTATCGCACCGCCTGGGGCTACTATTACACCGACGAGCATCTCGAGACGATCATCCGCCGCGCCTATGCCAGCGGCATCAACATCCGCTCGCTGATGCCGGTCTTGTTCTGGTTCTCGAGCGCGGTCCCGGTCGAGAATTTGCATCCCCTGCAATGGGGCATCTTCCGCGTCAAATACCGCCACGACCGCCGCTCGGGCCTGCCGCTCGAATCGCCGCTTGTGTTTTATGGCCGCTACGCCGCCGACATCGCCCGCAAGGTCGCGCTCGTGGCGCGGCGCTGGTTGCACTTGAAGAGTATCGTGCGCAAGGTCGAAACCGACCCGAACGCCAAGCTCTACATGGACGAGGCGCTGACCCCGGTCGCCGACGAAGATTCAGAGCATATGGAGCTCTACACGCAGAACGAGGCCGCACGGAGCGCGGTGGAGCGCGAGCACCGCGTGGCGGCCAAGAGCCCGAACGGCCATGCGCACAAAGCCCCCGCCCCGGCCGCTCGTGACGGCAATGGGCATGCGACCGCCGGCCACGATGCCGGCCATCCCGCCGGCGGCCAGCCTCTAAGCGATCACAGCGAGCCGATTGCGCCCATTGTCTGAGCCGCGCGATGGCGGTCACCGAAGGCTTCAAGGACCTGGTCAAAGACCTGCTGGCCGAATTCGGGCCGGTGACCATCCGCAACATGTTCGGGGGCGCCGGCGTCTACTATGACGGCGTCATGTTCGCCATCCTTGACGGCGATGTGTTGTATCTGAAAACCGACGAAAATTCCGCGCGCGCCTTCCGCGAGGAAGGGATGGAGCCCTTCACCTACGTGACGGAGGGGAAGGGCCCGATCGTCATGTCCTATTTCGAGGTGCCGCCGCGGCTCCTTGAGGAGCCGGACGAACTCGTGGCCTGGACGCGCGAGGCCCATCGCATCGCCCGAGCGGGCAAGATCAAGCGACCGCGGAAGCGGCGGTGAAGGCGCGTCAGCGGCCGCCGCCGAAAATCCGGCGAAAGATGCCCTGCCGTTCGCGCGGTTCCTCTTCGTAAACGACCTCCGGGGCAGCCCCGGGGGGCGGCGAAGGCGCAAGCAGGTGCGCCTGCATCCAGCCGGTCGCGGCGCTCTGCGGATCGGTGACCTCGACCCAGCCCTCATAGCGCGACACGACCCTGAGCACGCGGCCGTAAGGGAAGGCGAACAGCATGGGCGCCTCCTCCGACGCCGTGCCATGCATGCCCGCGCCGGACACCAAGACCTGCACCCATTCCTGGGGCTCGTCCCCCGGTCCGCCCGGCCAGGCATTCGGATCGGTCTCCTCGCCCGGGAGCGCAGCCATGGGGTCGGAGGGATCGTCATAGGCGCCGGGCGGCGGTGGCATCGGCGCATCCGCTCCGGCCTCCATTCCGGGAGGTTGATCGGGCGGCGTGGGATGCTGCCAGGGAAGTGCGTTAGGGTCGCGCGCCTCGCCCTCGCCGGGAGGCAATGCGGCCATTTCGGTAGAGCCCTGCTCCGGAGAAGGCGCGCTGGCTTCCGGTGCCGCTTGCCTAGCTTGAGCCGGGGCGGGAGCGGGCGACTTGGCCGCGGCGGCTTGCTCTTTCGCGGCAGCCTGCTTGGCCTCCTCCTCGGCACGAGCGATCTTGTCCTGATAGGCGAGCGTCCGCGATGCCGGCTCGCTCTCCGCCCGTTTGACCGCGGGCGCAGGGCTTACCACCATGTAGAGGGCCACACAGACGATGCCGCTGAGGACCAACAGCGAAAGAATGAGCTTGTTAATGGCGGACCTCCCGTCCCTTGGCGGCATCTAGCCTTGAAAAAGGCGGCAACAGCGTGTCATCGCGGCACATTATCGATGGGTTAGGCCTAATTTTCCATGAAGCGCGGGGGATGGCGCGCCGCCGGGAAAATCCCCAAGAACGGCAACGGGCTAAGAATGGCAGCAGGTCATTGGAACCGGCCAGATGCCGTGGCTAAATGCCCCGTTGAACGCACTTGGTCCTCTTTCACCCGGGTAACCCATGCTGAGATACAAGGAGTACGACAACGCCCAGGCGGTCGAGATCGAGCTCACGGGCCGCGTTTCGACGGAAGAGTTCAACGCCGTGGCCGAACGGCTGGAGGCCTTCATCGAGCGCCATGGTCGCATTCGCGTGCTCGAGATCGTCAAGGATTTCGAGGGCATGGATGCACATGCGTTCTGGCAAGACATCAAGTTCAGCTTGCGGCATCTGAAGGACCTAAGCCGCTGCGCCATCGTCGCCGACCCGGACACGCACCTTCTCTGGTCGAGCCTGGTTGCGCCCTTCATGTCCTGCGAGGTCGAGCATTTCGCGCCGGGCGAAGAGGACGCCGCCCGCGCTTGGTTGATGTGGCCCGAGGGCGCAGCCGACGTCTAACCGGCGCATGCGCCTGCCGCCCGCCTACTGCGGCGCTTCGGCGGGCGCGGGTTGCTTGTCCTGAATCGATTCGAGATAGTCGATGACCGCCTGGACGTCCTGCGGGCCGAACACGAAGATCGGCATATCCGGATGGCCCGACATGATGCCCTCGGCGAGCGATTCGGCGAGATCCTCCACGGGATACTTGGCGGACAGGGTGCGGAACGGCGGCGCCTCCTTGTGCGGGCTGTCGCCCTCTTTGCCGATGGCGTGGCAGCGTGCGCAATTCTCTTTGACGAGCCCCTCGCCTTTGGCGGCCAAGTCGTCCTCGGCCGCTTGAGCCGGGTGGGCGAGCCATGCGAGGACGAGGCAGGCGCCGAGCATTGATCGATACAATCGTTCGCTTTGCATATCGGATTGAACCCTTGGCGCGGTCGGTGCCGAACGGCGGCAGGCAGGACCGAACGCGATTAAGCCTGAACACGAAAGGCCGCATGGGCGCCATTCGATCAGGCGCCCCCACGGCCTCCTAAACTCAGCAACCGAGACGATTCCTAGTGATTCATCTCGTGCTTTAGTCTCTCGATCTCGTCCTTGAGACGCAATTTCTGACGCTTCCATTCCGCGACTTTGAAGTCGTCCGACGTTGGCCTTGCCAGTTCTTCTTCGATCTTGCGATCCAACGCACGATGCTTTTCCGACAACTCCTCGAGGTGTGCGTCCAGCGCCATATCGGACCTCCATAGCAGTTGATCTGACTCGCATTCTGTCAAATCGACAGCGATTTTTCAACTAACTGCTTGGCGAATCGCGCCAAGCCCTTGCGTAGCCCCCGGTTCGCCGCGATACTTTCGCCCGTCCCGGAACGAGACAAGGAGCAGGGGACGTCCGATGGAGAGCGAGGAGATTCGCGAGCTCCGGGTGACGCTGCTCAGGCTCAAGCAGGAGCATCGCGATCTCGACAGCGCCATCAACGCGCTCGAGCAATCGGGGCGCGCCGACGCCCTCCAGCTCAAGCGTCTCAAGAAGAAGAAGCTCTTTCTCAAGGACGAGATTGCCCGCATCGAGGACCAGCTCCTCCCCGACATCATCGCCTGATGAAGCCCGACAACGTGCCTTGCCAACGAGGGGTCCGTCCCTATAATCCCGCGCTTTCCGCCGCCAGGCCGTTCCTTCCCGAGAGAACAGCGCATGAACGATGATCAGCCGGTTGTCGGCATCATCATGGGCAGCCGCTCCGACTGGCCGACGCTGAAGGCCGCGGCCGCGATCCTCGATGCGCTCAAGGTCCCTTACGAAACAAAGGTCGTCTCGGCGCACCGCACGCCGAAGCGGCTCTACGCCTATGCTTCGAGCGCGCGCGAGCGCGGGCTGAAGGTGATCATCGCCGGCGCCGGCGGCGCCGCCCACCTCCCCGGCATGACCGCCTCGATGACGGAGTTGCCGGTCCTTGGCGTCCCGATCGAGAGCCGCACGCTGAAAGGCCTGGACAGCCTCCTCTCCATCGCCCAGATGCCCGCAGGGGTCCCGGTCGGGACGCTTGCGATCGGCGAGGCGGGCGCCGCGAACGCGGCGTTGCTCGCGGCCCAGATCCTCGCCCTGAGCGATCGGCGCTTGGCGGCGCGCGTCGTGGCCTGGCGCGCAGCCCAGACCGATTCCGTTGCCGAGGCGGTCGAGGATAATGCCTGACACGCCGCTGCCACAAGGCAGCACGATCGGCATTCTCGGCGGCGGCCAGCTCGGCCGTATGCTGGCCATGAGCGCCGCGCGACTCGGCCTCAAGACCCATATCTATTGCGACGAAGCAGACGCGCCGGCCTTCGATGTCGCCGCCGCGCGGTCGTTCGGCTCTTACGTCGACGGCGATGCGATCGGGCGGTTTGCCGGCGGCGTCGATGTCGTGACCTGCGAGTTCGAGAACGTGCCCGCCGCCGCCCTCGAAGCCGCAGCCGAGGTCGTTCCCGTCTTTCCTCCGGCAAAGGCCTTCGCCGTGGCGCAGGACCGGCGCGCCGAGAAGGACTTCGTCACCGGGCTCGGCATCCCCGTCGCGCCCTATGCGCCGGTCGATTCGCTTCACGATCTCTTGGCGGCGCTTCCGCGCGTCGGCCTCCCTGCCCTCATCAAGACGCGACGC
The DNA here is from genome assembly GCA_964390455.1 of uncultured Methyloceanibacter sp. Classification (GTDB taxonomy): domain Bacteria; phylum Pseudomonadota; class Alphaproteobacteria; order Rhizobiales; family Methyloligellaceae; genus Methyloceanibacter. Next base: position 6,444 of record CAYMJW010000108.1, read on the forward strand.
CTCGGCTATGACGGCAAGGGTCAGGTCCCGATCCGCTCTGCCGAGGACGCTGCCGCCGCGCTCGCAAGTCTTGGGCCTGTGCCGGCGCTCGTCGAAGGGATCGTGCCCTTCGAGCGCGAGATTTCGGTCATCGTCGTTCGCGGACGGCAGGGCGAGATGCAGTTCTACGATCCGGTCGAGAATGTGCACCAGAACGGCATTCTCGCCACGAGCCGCGCGCCGGCCCGCATCGCGCCGTCACTGGCGGTCGAGGCGCGGACCATCGCCGGCGCGATTGCCGAGGCGCTGTCCTATGTCGGGGTGTTGTGCGTCGAGATGTTCGCCCGCGGCGAGCGGCCCCAATTGCTGGTCAACGAGTTCGCGCCGCGGGTGCACAATTCGGGGCACTGGACCATCGATGCCTGCCTCATCAGCCAGTTCGAGAACCACATCCGGGCGATCGCGGGCTGGCCGCTTGGCGAAACTTCACGCCACAGCGACGCGGTGATGACCAATCTGATCGGCGCCGATGTCGCGAAATGGTGCGCGCTTGCCGCCGAGCCCGACACCGCTATCCATCTCTATGGCAAGGCGGAAGCGCGGCCGGGCCGCAAGATGGGCCACGTCACCAGGCTCTACCCGAAGAGCTAGGGGGCTTGCCCGATCTGGACAAGGCGCCGCCCTTCTGTTAGAGACCGGGCCGGATGCGGGACCCTGACCGGTTTCGGCCGGGATAGATTTGGCCTCCCGCCCCATCCTGACATTCATTCGGCCAAGCGGAGAGAGAGAAGCTCGTGCAAGTCGTCGTTCGCGATAACAATGTCGATCAGGCCCTGAGGGCGCTGAAGAAAAAGATGCAGCGCGAAGGCATCTTCCGCGAGATGAAGCTCCGCAACTACTACGAAAAGCCGTCAGAGAAGCGCGCCCGCGAGAAGGCCGAGGCCATCCGCCGGGCACGGAAGCTCGCGCGCAAGAAGGCGCAGCGCGAAGGCGGCGCGGGCAATGGCCCTGCGCCGAAGCCGCGCGCTCCGCGCCGGTCGTTCTAACCTCTCCGATTTAGAAGTCTCGTCATACCGGCGAAAGCCGGTATCCAGCCGCACATCTCCGTGCCTGCTTCTCTGGATTCCGGCTTACGCCGGAATGACAGAGCGGAACCTGGCTCATCCGCCAGATAACCGAGGCCGTTACCGGGCCTCGCCGCTCGCGGCAGCCGCGATCTCGACCCGGCGCCCGGCCCTCGCCCTGACCTTGACCGCAGGCACCGGCCTGAGAGCCTCGATAAAACCGCGCACCCGCTCCCACGCACCGCGCTCGAACAGATCGTTGTGGCCCGCTTGCGGCACGACCGAGAGGGTCTTCGGCTCATTGGCGGCGTGAAGCACGTGCCGCGCTTGATCGAGAGGGATGACGGCATCACGGCCGCCATGAATGATGAAGAGCGGGACCTTGACCTCGCCGATCCGATCGATGGTTCGGTATTGGTCGGCCATGATGAGGCCAAGCGGAAACCCCTTCCACATCAGTCTGCCGACATCGACGATCGAGGTGAAGGGCGCTTCGAGCACGAGCGCCTCGACATGGCGCTGGAGCGAGAGCCTCGTTGCGACCGCGGTGCCGAGCGACTCGCCATAAGCGACGATGTCGTGCGGGGCGACACCGAGTCCGCGCAAGCAGTCGTAGGCGCTGACCGCGTCGGCTGTGACATGCCGCTCGCTCGGCCTGCCCTCAGAGCCGCCATAGCGGCGATAGTTGAGCATGAACACGCCATAGCCATCGGCCGTAACCGCCCTGATCTTGCCGGCGCGGCTCGCTGTATTCCCGCTATTGCCGGTGAAGTAGAGAAGCGTCGGATTGGAACCGCGCGCCGGCCGATACCAGGCGATGAGCTTGGTGCCGTCGGTAGCCTTGAACACCACCTCCTCGACGTCCTGAAGCCCGACATCTTTCGGATCGATGCGTGTGCGGTCGGGCAGATAGACGAAATAGCGATGCAGCAGCCGGCCGATGCCGACGATCAGCCCGAAGATACCGGCAAGCGCAAGGACGAGGTTCAGCATGGTTTAAGCAATACCTTTCGACACATTTCGTTTCCAGAGCCGTGTTGCCAATTATTTGGCGGCGTTAACGAACGCTCGTTGAGTGACACGGTCATACAGGCTCTATTCAGTTCCGGTATGGAAGCCGCGGTTCTTTGCGCTTGAGACCCATCATGAACCGGAGGGCGGCATCCACCACCCTCATAGACGTTGCATGCTTAAAAAAGGTTCACGATGGGGGGAGCGTCCACTGCTCTAGGGGGGTTGGACTTCGGGGATGGAACCGCCGCGCCGGTCGCTCGTAGAAGCGGAATCGAGCCAGAAATAGGCGATTGTTCGTTGAGTTTATGGCGCGGCCTGCGTCACAATGACTTGGCGATTTCCTCGGTCATCTTCTTCGCGTCGCCGAGCACCATCATGGTGTTGTCGCGATAGAACAGCGGATTGTCGATGCCGGCATAGCCGGACGCGAGCGACCGCTTGTTGAACAACACGGTTCCCGCCTTCCACACCTGCAGCACCGGCATGCCGTAGATCGGCGAGGCGGGATCGTCTTCGGCCGCGGGGTTGGTCACGTCATTGGCGCCGATCACATAGACCACGTCGGCCTGCTGAAATTCCGAATTGATGTCCTCGAGCTCGAACACCTCGTCGTAAGGCACGTTGGCTTCGGCGAGCAGCACGTTCATGTGGC
>CAYMJW010000109.1:0-9088 GCA_964390455.1 uncultured Methyloceanibacter sp.
GTGCTGGCGGCGCTCGCCAATCCCGAGCGACGAGTCGAGCGCGTCCTGGCGACCCGGGAGATGGCCGAGCGCCACGTCAAGGAGTTCGCCGGACGAGCGCAGATCCTGTCGCGCGAGGAGCTCGCGCAGCGCCTGCCGGCCGGTGCCGTCCACCAGGGAATTGCCGCCCTCGTTGCGCCGCTGGAGGAGCCGCAACTGGAGGACGTCCTGGCCCGTTGCGGCGGCCATGCGCTTGTGCTCGCGCTCGACCAGGTGACCGACCCGCACAATGTCGGTGCCATCCTGCGCTCGGCCGCGGCCTTCGGCGTCGCCGGCCTGATCGTCACCGAGCGCCACGCGCCGGCCGATACCGGCGTGCTCGCCAAGGCAGCATCGGGCGCGCTCGAAATGGTGCCCATGGTGCGCGCCGTGAACCTCGCCCGCGCCCTCGAGCAGCTCAAGCAGGCTGGTTTCTGGCTCTATGGGCTCGACGAGCGCGGCGACACGCAGATCGGCGCGCTCGACCTCAGGGGCCGGGTCTGCATAGCGCTCGGCGCCGAAGGCGAGGGCCTGCGGCGGCTGACGGCAGAGAAATGTGATCGTCTGGTGACCATCCCCACCAATGAAGCCCTGGCGGCCCTCAACGTCTCGAATGCGGCCGCAATCGCGTCGTATGAATGGGCGTGTCGACGACCAGCCGGGTGACAACTCCCTTTATGTTCGAGCGCCCCGAGACTATACGCTGCAGTGACCGTGACCTGGGCCGGGTTAGCACAGTGGTAGTGCAGCGGTTTTGTAAACCGAAGGTCGGGGGTTCAAATCCCTCACCCGGCACCAACTCAAATCAATGTGTTGAACGGAGAGCGGGTTTGCACTTGGGCCGGCAGGTCAGCCGCGGTTTCGCCGGCGGCGACCTTCGGGATTACGCCCCTCCCCTTCCAGCGAGGATTTTCGCTCCGGCAAAGCCACGACGGCGGCAAGCCTTGGGAACGGATCGACCTTGTTCGGAAACGCCATGGCATTGACAAAAAAGGATTGGAAGTCCGGCTCGAGCGCCGTTTCCACCTTTTCGATCTCGCGGACCTTGGCCTCGATCTCGCGCCGGTAGTCGCGATTGAGCAGCGCCATGATGGCGCCCTCGCCCGCGGCGTTTCCGGCAGCCGCCACTTGGTCCAAGGCGCAGTCGGGAATGAGCCCAAGCACCATCGCGTATTTCGGATCGATGAAGGAGCCGAACGCGCCGGCAAGGCGGATCTTGTCGACCGCGGCCACGCCCTGCTTCTGCATGAGAAGCTTCACGCCGGCGTAGAGGGCGGCTTTCGCGAGCTGGATCGCGCGCACGTCGGCCTGGGTGACGGTGATCGCCGGAGCGCCCTCCTTCACCACGTAAGAGAATGTTCGCCCATTCGGCACAATGCGCGCACTCCTTTCGGCCAGCGCGCCATCGACGACGCCATCCTCCGAAACGATGCCGGCGAGGTACATCTCGGCGACAACCTCGATGATGCCGGAGCCGCAAATCCCCGTGACGCCGACCGCGCCGGCGGCTTGCGCGAAGCCGGGCTCGTCGGACCACGGTTCGACGCCGATGATGCGATAGCGCGGCTCGAGCGTCTTGGGATCGATGCGCACGCGCTCGATGGCGCCGGGCGCCGCCCGCTGGCCAGACGAGATTTCGGCGCCTTCGAACGCCGGGCCCGTTGGCGAAGAGCAGGCGACCGTGCGGGCGCGATTGCCGAGAACGATCTCCGCATTGGTGCCGACATCGACGAGGAGCATCATGTCGTCCTGCCGGTGCGGTCCTTCGGCCAGCGTCGCCCCGGCGGAATCCGCCCCGACGTGACCGGCGATGCAGGGCAAAACGTAAACACGGGCGTTGGGGTTGATGGACAATCCGAGATCGGATGCCTTTGCGTGGACCGGGCTCGACACGGCAAGCGAAAACGGCGCGCCGCCGAGCTCCGTCGGATCGATGCCGAGGAACAGATGATGCATCACCGGATTGCCGACGAAGACCGCATCGAGAACGTCTTCGGGGCTGACGCCGCCCTCGGCGCACACCTTGGCGACGAGGTCGTTGATGGCGCCGCGAACGGCAGCGGTCATGTCGGCGCGGCCGCCGGGGTTCATCATGATGTAGCTGACGCGGCTCATCAGATCCTCGCCGAAGCGGATCTGAGGATTGGTCGCGCCGGCCGACGCCGCGATGCGGCCGGAGAGAAGCGAGACGAGGTGCATGGCGATCGTCGTCGAGCCGATATCGCAGGCGATGCCGTAGCCCTCGTTCTTGAGCCCCGGCCAGAGCGCGATGATGCGCGGCGGTCCGGCCATCGGCTCGTCGTAAATGGCGGCGGTGGCGGTCCAATTGCCTTTGCGAAGCGTGGCTTGAAGTCCGGCCAGCACGCTGAAATCGATGTCGATGCGATCGAATTTCCAGTCCCGGCGCAAGGCCGCGATGAGCCGGTCCGCGTCGCCGAGCGGCTTCGCCATATCCGGCTCGTCGACTTCCGTGTAGCAGAGTTGAACGGCAGGGTTGCGCTCGATGGTCCGACCCGAGGCGCTCTTGCGCACGACCTGCGCATTGATGACGACGTCCTGGGGGACATCGACGACGAGATCGCCCTGGATCGTGGCCGAACAGGACAGGCGGCGGCCGGGTTTCAGCGGGCGGATATCGGCGTAGCGTTGCTCCTTGGCGCCGAACGGCGAAATATGATCGCTCGCGCTCGTGATGCCGTGCTTGGCAAAGTGGCCGTCCTGAACCTCAACCTGGCAGCGTCCGCACATGCCCCGTCCGCCGCACACGCTCTCGACATGCACGCCGAGCTGCCGGGCCGCTTCCAGGACCGGCGTTCCAACCGGAAAGCGGCCGCGCTTGCCTGACGGCATGAAAAGGACGAGTGGGTCGGCCATGTTTGCTTCGCCTCGTTGGCGTGGCGCTCAACTCGTGCCCGAGCCGCCCGCGCCCGGACCGGCCATTGCCGCGCGGCGCGCGTCACGGCCGCCTCGGCGCCCTCCCGCGGCGGCGGCCGGGGCGGTCGGCGACGGTGCCTGCGCGCCCGGCTGGTGGTCGCGGTAGGTTATGATCCAGTTGCCGCAGTTGGGATCGGTGCCATTCAGCACGTTTGCGGCGCGGACCATCTCCATCTCTTGCGGACGCACGGGGTTCATGATCGCAGAGGTCATCCCCGCGCCGATCACCATGGGAATGAATCCGGCATTGATGCCGTGCCGATGCGGAAGTCCGAAGGAGATATTGGAGAGGCCGCAGGTCGTGTTCACCTTGAGCTCTTCGCGCAAGCGGCGGAGCAGCTGAAACACCTGCCGGCCAGCGTCACCGAGCGCGCCGATCGGCATGACAAGGGGATCGACGACGATGTCCGCCGCCTTGATGCCGTAATCGGCGGCGCGCTCGACGATTTTTTTGGCCACGGCAAAGCGGACATCCGGGTCCATCGAGATGCCGGTCTCGTCGTTGGAGATCGCGACCACCGGCACGTCGTATTTCTTCACCAGCGGCAGGATTTTTTCGAGCTTTTCCTCCTCTCCCGTCACCGAATTGACGAGCGGACGGCCCTTGGCAACTTTCAATGCCGCTTCGATGGCGGCCGAGACGGAGGAGTCGATCGATAGCGGCACATCGACCAGGCTTTGCACGATCTCGAGCGTCTGCACGAGCAGCGCCGGCTCGGTGGCGTTGGGATCGACCGCCGTGACGCCGGCGTTGACGTCGAGCATCGTCGCGCCGCAGGCGACCTGCTCGAGCGCGTCCTTCTTCACCGTCTCGAAGTTGCCCGCGACCATCTCGGCCGCGAGCTTCTTGCGCCCGGTGGGATTGATACGCTCCCCGATCACGCAGAAAGGCTGATCGAAGCCGATGACGACCTCGCGCGTAGCGGAGGCGACGATGGTACGGGTCATTCAGGTCTCCCAATTCTGTTCGATTGCTTGTGATGTCCTAAAGCGTTCGGCCGCTCGCTGCGGCACCTTCCCACAGGGCGAGGATCGGGGCGATGGGCTATGACGTGTCGTGCTCTAGGGCCAGGTGCCCCTCGCTGCCGTGCTGCGCTGCCTTCTCCGCCATCTCGGGGGGTGAAACCGACAATTGCTGCCGGAGCTCGTCCGACCGGCGAAACGCAGACTGATCGGCCGCCGTCGTCTCACGCTGCCAGGGCCTGCGCCCCTTGAGCACGCCGGATTCGTGGACGATCTCCGCGACGTATTCTTCCTGGCGGTAGGCCATCACATGCACGCCGTGGACGCCCTCGATCTCCTTCACCTCGTTGATGATGTCGATGCAAAGCCGCTTGCCCTCGTTCTTCTGGTCGGCGGCGCCTTCAATGCGGCGGATGATGGCATCCGGGACATGCACGCCCGGCACGTTGTTCTTGAGCCAGCGCGCCGTCCGCGCCGAAGGAAGCGGACCGACGCCGATCAGAATAAAGCATTTCTCGTGCAGTCCGAGATCGCGCACGCGCTGCATGACGCCCCGCAGCATGGCGACGTCGAAGCAGTACTGGCTCTGCACAAACTGCGCGCCCGCGGCGACCTTCTTGGCGAAATGAAGCACGCGGAAGTCGGCCGGAGGCACGAACGGGTTGATCGCAGCGCCGAGAAACACCGTTGGCGGCTTCGTGATCGGCCGGCCGGAGAGGAAGCGCCGCTCGTCGCGCATGGTGCGAATGGTGCTGAGCAGGCTGATCGAATCGAGATCGAAGACCGGCTTGGCGCCCGGCTGATCGCCGGACTGCACGCCGTCCCCCGTCAGACACAGAATATTCTGCACGCCCATGGCCGCCGCGCCCAGAACGTCGCCCTGGATGGCGATGCGATTCTTGTCCCGGCAGGCGATCTGCATGATCGGCGCATAGCCCATGTGCGTCAGCAGCGCGCAAATACCGACCGAGCTCATATGGCAGTTGGCGCCCGAGGCATCGACGGCGTTGATGCCGTCCACCCAGCCATCGAACACCTTGGCGCGATCGTAAACATCCTGAGGATCGGCGCTGTCGGGCGGGTTCAGCTCTGCCGTGACCGCAAACTCGCCGCGGCGCAATATGCGCTCAAGCCGGCCGCGCGATGCGTGGCCGGGAAGCGGGTCGAGCGGCAGGCTGGGATCGAGGGGGTGCACATCGGCAAAACTAGGGGTCACGCACGCGTCTCCCCTTCCGGGGCCGAGGCCCGCATGACACTGAGCCAGGACGACGTCTCCCGCAAGGCCTGATTGAGCGGTGGCTGAATGTCGAGAATAGCGTCACCGTCGCTCATGCGGCGCGAGCCTTCCCAAGCCTTGACCCAGACGCAGGGCATGTCCGGAATGACCTCGCAATTCCCGTTCGCGCGCACGCCGCCACAGGGGCCATTACGCAATTGCTTCGGGCAATTCATCGGACAGCTCATGCCCGTCGACGAGAGGATGCACGCCCCGCACATCCGGCAGTCGAAGAAAAAGCCCTTTGCGCCTCTTTCAACCAAGGCGACGGGTTTTTCCATGCGGCCGTAGCCGATACGGCGAACGATGGGCGCGAGAGCCCCGAGACCTTTCGAGAACAAGCGATACAGGCTTTCGAGGGAAGCTGCATGGCGAACCGACCAGGCGCGCGCCGTGATGCGCCGGGGCCTACGCCCGTCGGCGGAGAATCGAACGGGACCAACCTCCGCCTTTGCGGGGGGTCGCGCCGCATCCGCGGATTTCACGGCAGGGGACAATCCCGCCCTCCATTGGCGACGGCCGCCGACAGCCGCACATTGTCCCATTCCGCCTCGAGCGCAGCGCACGCCTTCTCGACGGCTTGCTTGACATCGCCGCTTATCCCGATTGGGGCGCCCGTGCGCCATTCGGCGAGATAGGCATCGGCGTCCTGAGCGCCGGCGACCATGGCAGCCATGTCGATGGCTTCGGCAAATCGCGGTGTCAGTTCACGGCGCACGGTCTCGCGCCCTCTGCCCGCTTTCACCTGCGAGGGAATGTCTCTCCAATAGACGACGACCAGTTCCGACATGGCGTGCTCCTGCTCTTTAAAATGCCACTTGGTGCGGGCGGGCGGGCCCCGGGCGTTACGGTCAAGCTGCCGCGGCCTTAATCGTTGTCTCCAAAGCGCCAAAGCCTGTCAGCCGGCGCTCGTAGGCGAGATCGAGCCATGCCGCAGCCTCCCTGGCTTTCCTGTCGAGCTCGGGGTCGTCGGTCTGAGCGAGATAGACGACGCGCTCGTAGTGACGGAAATAATCGGCCTTGAGCTCCGGATGCCTGTCGAGCCCTAATGGCTCCAGAAAAAACGTGCGGAAGTTGCGGACAAGGAAATCGGTGAAATAGAAGGACGTGAAATCCCGAGCCTCGCGTTCGGCGAAGGCATCCAAGCCCTGGTAGAACGCGAAGCAATGCGGACCCGCGACGCGGGGCACGCCCTCTTCCTCGAGCACGGCATCGAGGTGTCCGCCCGTGCCGCAATCGCCGTAGCCGGCGAGAATACGCTCATACCCGGCCGCTTTGGCCTCGCGAATGGCCGCGCGCATGGCGGTTGGAATCTTCTTAGACTCGAAATGGAGTTGCGCCGGCAGGCAGATCACGTCCACATGGTCGAGGCTCGAATGCTCGCGGATGGCAAGGACCTCGCGCGCCAGCATTCCGCATGCGATCACCAGCACGCGTCCGGCCTTGTCAGTCTTCAGAGCGTGGTTGTTGCCGGTCACGAATGTGACTCCAGGTGCGAGGCCGGCCCTAGGCGCTCAGGGCGCCCATCTGATTGTGCCTGCGCTTGATGAGCTCGCGCGCTGTTTCGACGGCCACGGCGGCGTCGCGGCAATAGGCATCGGCGCCGACAGCCTTGCCGAACTCCTCGTTCAGAGGTGCGCCACCGACAAGGACAATATAATCGTCGCGAATGCCCTTCTCCTTCATGGCATCGATAACGACCTTCATGTAGGGCATGGTGGTCGTGAGCAGGGCCGACATGCCGAGAATATCGGGCTTCTCCGCCGCAATCGCATCGAGATACTTCTCGACCGGATTGTTGATGCCGAGATCGATCACCTCGAATCCGGCACCCTCCATCATCATCGAGACGAGGTTCTTGCCGATATCGTGAATATCGCCCTTGACGGTGCCGATCACCATCTTGCCGAGCTTCGGCGCGCCGGTCTCCACCAGAAGGGGGCGCAAGATCGTCATTCCCGCCTTCATGGCGTTGGCGGAGAGCAAAACCTCCGGCACGAAGAGAATGCCGTCGCGGAAGTCGATGCCGACGATGCGCATGCCCTCGACGAGGGCCTTCGTGAGCACGTCATAAGGCGTCCACCCGCGCCCGAGCAGAATGTGCGTGCCCTCCTCGATCTCAGGCTTCAGGCCATCGTAGAGGTCGTTGTGCATCTGGGCGACGAGGGCATCGTCAGAAAGTTCGGAGAGGACAATCTCGTCGTCGGCCATGTCTTAAGCTTCCCGAAGAGGACGCACAAAGCAACGCCTTTTTTTAGAAGCAACGCGCAGACCCGCTTGTCCAAATGCGACGCACCCGTAACGGAAAGCGACTGGAGAAATTAAGTTTTTTGTGACCGCTAAGAAGACTCGACTTTCGCTATTCTAGGCGCAATTTTCACCCAGTTTGTTGTGCCACTCAGGAGAGCGAGGACAGGCAATGAGCGATCAGCCCGCAGCAACGGAGCCGGCAGGCAGCGGCCGGCGTGGACGCAGCGCAAGGCGCGCAGCACGCGGAGGCGGCGGCCCTGGCGTTCAGCTCCCCTACGTCACGCGCAAGATTGCCGCCTACGAGGTGCTCGACGAGGAGGGCCTCGCGTTGATCGAGGGCAACGCCGACACGGTGCTGGAGGAGATCGGCATCGAGTTTCGCGACGACGCCGAAGCGCTCGAGATGTGGAAGAAGGCCGGCGCCGATGTCAAGGAAAGCCGCGTGCGCTTTCCCAAGGGCCTCTGCCGCTCGATCCTGAAGTCGGCGCCCGAGACCTTCGTGCAGCACGCGCGCAACCCCGAGCGCAACGTGCAGATCGGTGGCAAGGCGACGGTCTTTGCGCCTGTTTACGGCCCCCCCTTCGTGCGCGATCTCGAAGGCGTTCGCCGCTATGCAACGCTCGAGGATTTCCGCAATTTCGTCCGCCTCGCCTACATGGCGCCCGCCATTCATCACTCCGGCGGCACGGTGTGCGAGCCGGTCGATGTGGCCGTGAACAAGCGGCACCTCGACATGGTGTTTACGCACATGACGTTGTCCGACCTGCCGTTCATGGGATCGGTCACGCATCCGACGCGCGCCGCCGACACGGTCGAGATGTGCCGCATCCTGTTCGGGGCGGAGTTCGTCGACAAGAACTGCGTCGTCATCAATCTCATCAACGCCAACTCGCCGATGGTGTTCGACGAAACCATGCTGGGCGCGGCCAAGGTCTATGCGCGCGCCAACCAGGCGACGATCGTCACGCCGTTCATTCTCTCGGGTGCGATGAGCCCGGTCTCGGTCGCGGGCACGCTGACACAGGTTCTGGCGGAGGTCATGGCCGGGGCCGCCTTCACGCAGCTCTGCCGCCCGGGCGCGCCGGTCGTGTTCGGCACGTTCGCCTCGTCGATGTCGATGCAATCCGGCGCGCCGACATTCGGCACGCCGGAGCCGAGCCTCGTGTCCTACGGGGCAGCCCAGCTCGCCCGCCGGCTTGGGCTCCCGTTCCGCACCGGCGGTTCGCTCTGCGCCTCGAAGGTCCCCGACGCGCAGGCCGCCTATGAGAGCGCCAACACGCTCAACGCGACCCTGCTCGCGGGCGCGAACTTCGTCCTGCATGGCGCGGGCTGGCTCGAGGGCGGGCTCTCGGCGAGCTACGAGAAATTCATGATGGACATCGACCAGCTCGGCATGGCGCAGAAATTCGCCGCCGGCGTCGATCTCTCGGAGAACGGCCAGGCGATGAGCGCCATTCGTGAAGTCGGTCCTGGGAGCCACTACCTTGGCTCGAAGCACACGCAGGCAAACTTCGAGGAGGCGTTCTACCGCTCGATCATTGCCGACAACAACTCGTACGAGCAATGGCTGGCGGAAGGGGAGAAGACGGCGGCGCAACGCGCCAACGAGCTGGTGCGGAACTGGCTCGGCATGTACGAGAAGCCGGC